>JALSIA010000201.1 GCA_026981865.1 Thermaceae bacterium | reverse complement strand
GGGGACGGTGACGCTCTTCCGCTGGGACCGCAGCGGCGTTCGCGCGTGGCGGCGGCTGCTGGTGGGCCGGGTGCAGCCGCTCGGCGCCGAGTCCTGGCTGCTGGCGGCCTCGGCGCGGCTGGCGCGTGCGGCCGGCGAGGTGTGGGTCGCCGACACCGACGGTTGGGTCGCGGGGCCGCAGGCCCGCCGCTTCCGCTACCAGCAAGTCGAGGTCCTGGGGGCGGCACAGGTGGGCGTCTTGGACGACGTGCCCCTGTACGAAGCGTTTGCCTGGCGTCGCGACCTGGAGGTGCGCGCCCTCCCCGTGCCGCCGGGGGTGCGCACCAAGACGCCCGCCGAGCGCCGACGGCAGCGCAGCCTGCGTTTGCTGCGGCACCTGCAGGGGGCACAGCCGCGCGAGCTGGAGCTTCCGCCCGCCCGGCCCGGCTACCTCTACGCCCTGCTGGACGAGGAGGGTTGGTTCCTGGGGTACGGGGCGCGCACCCGTGACGGCCGCCTGCTCACCCCGGTTCGAACAGGCGCGGCGCGGGTGGTGCCGACCTGGGTTTCCGTGCCCCTCGCGGGGCTTTGGTAGCTTGGGGGCATGGAAAGCGAAGCCCGCACCCTCGAGATGGTCTTTCCCGAGCACACCAACCCGCTGGGCAACGCCTTCGGCGGTTTCGTCCTGGGACTCATGGACAAGGTGGGCTCCTACGCGGCCGCCCGCCGCGCCCAGAAGCCGGTCGTCACCGTGGCGGTGGGCCGAGTGGAGTTCAAGGTGCCCATTCGCGCCGGCGACCTGCTCGAGGTGGTGGCTCGGGTGGAACGCGTGGGCCGGACCTCGCTGACCGTCCAGGTGGAGGTTTTCAAGGAGCGCTTTGGGGGTGGGGCGGCGACGCGGGCGCTGGCCACGCACGGCGAACTCGTCTACGTGGCCATCGACGAGCGGGGTCGGCCGACGCGCGTGGACGGCTAGGCGTCGCGGGCGATCCGGGCGTAGAGTTGCTGGACGGGCCGGTTGAGGCGCGCGCGCTTGGTCAGGTGCCAGAGGTAGAAGCGCAGGTGCCAGGGCTTGTGCGCCAGGGCGTGTTCGGCCTGGTTCTTGAGGTGGCGGCGAACGTGGGCGACGATCTCGCCCAGTTCCAGCGGCTCCAGACCGGTCTGCCGGCGCAGCCAGGCGAGGGCGCGTTCGTGCAGGGGCTCGAGCCCCTCGGGCGCGAGCCCCGGGAAGACCTGGACCGGAAAGCGCTCCGGACGCGGCACCACCGCGCCGTCGGGGTGGTTGCTCGTGGTCAGCTCGTACGCCGGCTCGCCGCCCGGGCGCCCCAGAGCGGTGTCGAAGTCGGCGAAGGTCTGGTGCTGGACCTGGGTGATGGAGAAGACCGTCTTCTTTTCGGGGTGCCACCAGAAGGCCGCGCGGAGCCAGTAGGGGGCGTCGTCCGGGTCGGCGTGCCCCTGGGTGAGCATCAGGTCCTCCTCGGGCACCAGGGAAAAGTAGATGATTTCGCGCCGCTGGTAGCCCCGTGAGCGGGCCCAGTCGTCGGCGCGCCGGTAGGCCTGGACGAAGCGCTCGCCCACGGGGAAGGGGAGGTTGCGGATCGCGTTCTTCCCCTCGAGCATCACCTGCGTGGTCTTGCGGGCGCTGTCGGCAATGAAGTAGAGCAGGAACAGCATTACCGCAGCTCCTGCAAGAATCCATATCGACATGAAGCCATTCTAAACCCTGCGCCGCACCCCGGCGCGGCCCGTCCGGCCGCGGTATCAGGGAGCGTAGTAGCGCAACACGAGCTGGGGCTGGTCGTGCGTGGCGTCGCCCGAGTCGAACTGGATCGAATCCTCGGCCCTGTCGCCGTCGGTGTTGCGCAGAAAGCGCAGCCGGAACTGGCTGCGGCCGCTGCGCACCGCCCAGTGGTCGACGTCGTCCTGGACCGCGCCGGGCTTCCAACAGGTAAACCACGTGCCGCTCAGGTCGTCGAAGCTGCAGGGTTCGTCGGGTTCGAGCGTCTCCAGCTCCAACGCCCGGGCGCCGAGGCGCTGCAGGCTGGGGCCAAAGTAAACGTGCTCGACGATCAGCGGGCCGAGGTCAGCGGCCGGACTGCCGGTGACCTGCTCTTTGCGCAGCAGCAGCTGGGCCTGGAGGACTTCCACCGGGTCGGGGTTGAGCCGGCTGAGGTCGAACGAGAGGAAGGCCTGTGCGTAGACGTCGTTGGAACCGTCGCCGGCGCCCAGCTGGGGCCAGCTGTCGTAAACCTGGCCGTCGCTGGCCACGTGTCCGTCGAGGGCGGCCTCGCTGTAGAGCGTCCCCGTGAGCTTGCGCAGCACGTAGAACCGCGTCACGTATTGGGCGGTCATGGGGTTGCCGGCGCGGTCGCAGGCGGTCTTGTGGACGATGAAGGTGTACACCTTGTCGTTCTCGTCGTCGCTGTAGGCCAGGGGGTCGTCCGGACGGATGCGCAGGGTGGCCGCGTCGTCCCAGGCGAAGGTCACCTCGCCCGGCCGCAGGCCCGGGTCGTACGCGTCGTAGGCGGCTTCGGTGCAGGCCGGGTCCATGGGCTCGCTGAAGTGCACGACCAGCTCGACGTCCTTCAGCACCCCGCGCTGGCCGTCCGCGGGTTCGGTGGCGAGCACCCGGGGGGGCGTGGTGTCCGGTTCGGGGGGCGGGCTGCAGCCGACGGCCCAAAAGAGCAGCAGCGCCGCCCAGCCCAAAGAAGCGCGCACGAACATGGTTCACCTCCGTATCCAGCCTGCACGCCGACCGTCACAACCGCGTCACAAACGGCGCTATACTGAAGACGTCACCGGGGGTGCCCTACCGGGCTGAGAGACACCCTTGGAACCTGAACCGGGTAATGCCGGCGTAGGGAAGGTGACGGGCCCAGGGCCCCATCCTTCCCCTCCCGCGTGACAAGGAGGGGTTTTTATGATCAAGAAACTGCTGGTCCTCGTTCCCCTGGTCTTCAGTTTGTCGTTGGCGGAGACGCTCACGGTGCTGACGCATTCGAGCTTCGCGCTCTCCAAAGAGGTGATCGCGAGCTTCGAGCAGCAGACCGGCATCAAGCTGCGCTTCGTCGAGGGCGGCGACGCCGGGGCGACGCTCAACAAGGCGATCCTCAGCAAGGGCGCGCCGATCGCCGACGTGATCTACGGCATCGACAACACCTTCCTCTCGCGTGCGCTCGAAGCGGGGATTCTGGAGCGCTACTCGACGCCCCAGATCGCCGTCGTGCAAAGCCGCTTCCTGCTCGACCCCACGCTGACGGCGCTGCCGGTGGACTACGGCTACGTGGCCCTCAACTACGACAAGGACTTCTTCAAGGACAAGCCGCTGCCCGGGAGCTGGGACGACCTGGCCCGGCCCGAGTACGCCCGGCTGCTGGTCGTCGAAAACCCGGCCACCAGCTCGCCGGGGCTGGCCTTCCTGCTGGCCACGGTGGCCTCGCTGGGCGAGGACGGCTACCTGAAGTTCTGGGAGGCGCTGCGCGATGGCGGCGTCAAGGTCGCCCCGGGCTGGAGCGAGGCCTACTTTGCCCACTTCACCCGTTACGGTGGCGACCGCCCGCTGGTGGTCAGCTACACCACCAGCCCGGCGGCCGAGGTCTACTTCTCGGAAGGGGCCTACCGCGAGCCGCCCACCGGCAACCTGCTCTGGCCGGGGGCGAGCTTCTTGCAGGTCGAGTTCGTGGGCATCCTGAAGGGCACCCGCCACCGCGCCGCCGCCGAGAAGTTCATCGACTGGTTGCTCTCAGGGCCGGTGCAGGAGGACATTCCGCTGAACATGTGGGTCTGGCCGGTGCGCCGTGACGCGGCGCTGCCCGACGTCTTCAAGTTCGCCGAGCGGCCGCTCGAACCCGCCGAGCTTTCCCCCGAGGCGATCGCCAAGAACCGCGAGCGCTGGATCGCCGAGTGGGAAGCGGTCGTCGTCCGCGGCCAGAGCGCGCAAGAGGTCATTTCCCGGAGGAAGTAGCTTGTAGCCCGTGGCCCGTGGCTTGTGATTTTTCCACAAGCTACAAGCCACGAGCTACGGGCCGCTTTTCCCACGTACCACGCACTGCGTACTGCTTATGCGCCCCTCCCGCCTCGCCGCCCTCCTCGTCCTGGCCTTTCTGGCCCTGGCGCTGCTATGGCCTTTGGGCTTGGTCATCGGCCGCGGGTTCGGGTACGGCCTGAGCGCGGTGCTGGCCGACCCCTACCTGCGCGGCCGGCTCGGCTGGAGCCTGGCCTTCGGGGCGAGCTCGAGCCTGCTCGTCGTCCTCTTTGCCGTTCCGCTCGTCTACCTGATGCGCTACCGCTTCCCCGGCCGCGACGCGCTGGTGGCGCTTTCCATGGTCCCCTTCGTGCTGCCGACGCTGGTGGTGGCCACCGGCATGCTGGCCTGGGCGGGGCCGCGGGGGCTATTGGGCCTCGACCTGAGCGGGACGCCCTGGATCCTCTTCTGGGGCAGCCTGCTCTACAACCTGGGGATGACGCTGCGGCTGGTGCTGGGGGTGCTGGGCGGCAGCGGCCGGCTCGTCGAGGCGGCCCGTACCCTGGGGGCCGGCTCCTGGCGCAGCTTCTGGCGGGTCGAGCTGCCGCTTTCGGCCGGGGCGCTGGCCGCCGGAGCGGGGCTCACCTTCGTCTACAGCTTCTCGAGCTTCGGCCTGCCGCTCATCCTGGGCGGACCGCGCTACGCGACGCTCGAGGTGGCCGTCTACCGGGCGCTGCTCGAGCGGCTGGCCTTCGGCGAGGCGGCGGCGCTGATCCTGGTGCAGACCGCGGTGCTGGTGCTGGTCAGCCTGGGCTACCTCTACGCCCAGAAACGCCTGGCGGTTCGTGCGGGCGCCCCCGCCCCGCCACCGCGGCTCGGCGGGGTGCGCGGCTGGGCGGCGCTGCTGCTGGTAGCCGGCTTTTTCGCGCTGCTCTACGCGCCGCTGGGGGCGCTGGTGCTGAGGAGCTTCTGGGGCCCCGAGGGGTTCAGCCTGGCCGGCTGGGCGGCGCTGGCCCGGCCGCAGGCCAGCTACTTCGCCCCCAGCGCCGGCCTGGCCACGTACAACACCCTGCGCTTTTCGCTGCTGGCGCTCCTCGTCACCGCGCCGCTCGGCTTCGCCTACGCCTACGGCGTCTGGAAGGGCGTGCGCGGCCTCGACCTGCTGGGCTTCCTGCCGTTGCTGGTCAGCCCGGTCAGCCTGGCCGTGGGCTACCTGCTGGCCTATCCGGGCCTGCGGGCCTCGCTGCTGCTTTTGGCGACGGCCTACGCCCTGCTCGCCTACCCGCTCTTCGCCCGCACCGTGCTGGCGGCGATGCGCCGGCTGCCGGCGAACCTGGCCGAGGCGGCCCGCACCCTGGGGGCGGGGCCCTGGCGGGTGCTGGTGCGCGTGGAGTTGCCGCTATTGCGCCCGGCGCTGGGCGCGGCGGCGGCGCTGGCGGCGGCGGTGACGATCGGCGAGTTCGGGGCCACGCTGGTGCTGGCGCGGCCCGAGTGGGCCACCCTGACCGTGGCCATCTACGAGCGGCTGGGCAAGCCGGGTATCGTGAACTATCAGGAAGCCATGGCGCTCTCGGTGCTGCTGGGGCTGCTGGCGGCCGGGGTCTTCTGGGGCCTAGGCCGCGGCGGGGAGGTGGGCTAGGTGCTGGCGTGGCGGAACGTGGTGGTGCGCTATCCGGGCTTCGAGCTGGCGCTCGACCTGGAGGTGGCCCGGGGGGAGACGCTGGCCCTCCTGGGCCCCAGCGGCTCGGGCAAGTCGAGCGCGCTGCGGGTGGCCGCCGGGCTGGAGCGGCCCAGCGCCGGGCGGGTCTTCCTGGGCGGGCGCGACGTCACCGACCTGCCCCCGGAGCGGCGCGGGGTGGGCTTCGTCTTCCAGGACTACGCCCTCTTTCCCCACCTGACGGTCGAGAAAAACGTCGCCTTCGGCCTCGAAGAGCGCGGCTGGGAACGGGCGCGTATCCGCCGGCGGGTGGGCGATCTGCTCGAGCAGATGGGCCTCGTGGCCCACGCCCACAAGAAGCCGGAACAGCTCTCCGGCGGCGAGCGGCAGCGGGTGGCGCTGGCGCGGGCGCTGGCGCCGGAGCCCGGGGTGCTGCTCCTCGACGAGCCGCTGGGAGCGCTCGACCTGCGGCTGCGCGAAAGGCTTTTGCTCGAGCTGCGGAGGGTGCTCGCCGGCGAGGAGGTGACCGCCGTCTTCGTGACCCACGACCAGACCGAAGCCTTCGTGACCGCCGAGCGGGTGGCCATCGTCAAGAACGGGCGGCTGGTGCAGCAGGGCGCGCCCGCGGAGGTCTTCGAGCGGCCGGCCGACGCCTGGACGGCGCGGTTCTTGGGGCACAAGAACGTGCTCGCGCCCGAGGAAGCCGCGGCGCTGGGTCTGGCCGGCGGGCCGCGGGTGCTGCTGCCCGGGGCGCTGCGCCTGGGCGCGGGTCCGCTCGAGGGCCGGGCCGTCGAGCGCCTCTTTTACGGCCCGCGGGTCGGCCTCTGGCTGGAGGCGCGCGGGGTGCGGCTCTACTGGGAGGGGCCGGCGGCCGAGGCCCCGGCCGAAGGCACCACGCTGCGGCTCGCCATCGATCCGCAGCAGGCGGTGGAGGTGGCGCGGTGAACCCCGCGCTCGCCGGACCGGACCGCCGCGCGCACTACTCCGGCGCGGGCGCGGCGATCTCGGCGCCGACGCGACCCAGGTAATCGGTGCGGTAGCTGCCGGTCAGGCGCATCCGTTCGTCGAGCAGCGGCGCGCCCTCGAGGTTCCCCTCCAGCACTACGGTGCGGTGACCTTCGAAGCTGCCCTCGTGCAACGCGTTGCGCTTGATGCGGAGAAAGCCGTCGGCCGCGTTCGCGATCCGGCTCCCTTCCCAGGAAACGCGCTGCCTGAGGCTGTTGCGGTAGATCCAGACGGGGGTAGCGGCGGTCCACGCGTACCCGGAGGCTTCCGTGGCCGTAAAGAGTTTGAGGGCGCCGTGGCGGCCGCTGGACCAGGGGGCGCGCAGCACGTTGTAGGCGAACTCGATGAGGCGCGACTGGTCCATGGCCAGCGGCGACTGCCCGATGTTCCAGGTGTTGTTCTGCCAGATCTCGTTGGCGCGCACGCTGACGTACTCGTTGTCGCGCTTGAAGTAAAAGAGACCCCATACCGATCCGTCGGCGATGTTCAGCTCGGCGTCGCGCACGACGTTGCGCTCGAAGACCGATTCCCGTAACGCGTAGATGCTGGAGACGATGCCCCCGGGGCCGCTGAAGGTGTTGCCCACCATGGCCACGTGGTAGCGCTGCCCGCCGTTGTTGGTGAACATGATCACCCCGGAGTTGCCGTAGCCCACGTTGTGGGGGACGCCCTGAAAGCGACTCACGTGTACGCGGTGCATGGTGAAGCGGCGGGTGTCGTCCCAGACCGTGATCATGTGCAGGTACGAGCCGGTGTCGGGCGCGTAGTCGCTGCGGTCGCGGAACTCCAGGTTGGCCAGGTAGAAGTCAGGGCTGTCGACGTTGATCTTGCCCTCGAAGGCCTCGAGCACCGCCTCCCGGCCGGGCCAGCCCACGTAGATGCGGGGCGCCAGGTCGTCGGCGATGCGCAGGTTGCCGTTCGTTTGGTTGCCGTTCATGGGGACGACGCCGGCCAGCACGACCCGCTGGTGGGCGTAGGGGCTGGGGTCGCCGTGAAGGGGTTGCAGCGAGGCGAAGGGGCGCTCAAGGCTGCCGTCGCCCGTGGCGTCGGAGCCCCGCTCCGCGTCCACGAAGACCCACCCTTCGGTTCCGACGGTGAGGGTAAAGGCGAGGTCCAGCGTGCTGCCCTCCTGGTCGGTGACGCGCAGCTTCAGGTCGTAGCTTCCGGGTTTCGGGTCGTCCCACCACAGGGTGCCGTATTCGGGCGTGGGCCGGCGCAGGATCCAGCCGCCCTCGCGGATCCGCGTCATCTCGCCGCCGATTTCCAGGCCTTCCGCGCCTCCGTCGTCGGCGATCTCGTAGCGGAAGGGCCAGGCGCCGCCTTGCACGACGATGGGAATCTCCCAGCGCAGCCCCGGGTAGGCGTTGCGGGCGTAGGCCCAGCCGGGGGCCTCGGGGCGGGGGTGGACCAGGACCATGGGCATCTTGGCCGGCTCGTAGTAACCTTCCGGGAGGCGCCAGTCGCCCGCCGGGACGGGGTTGTCGGGGGCGGGGTTTTCGGGGGAGCAGGCCGTCAGGGCCAGCAAGGCAAGGAGGAACGCGAAGCCCGTCAGGGCGTGGCCGGTACGGTTTCTCATAGTGCAGCCAGTATACAGGAGGGGAGCTTTCGGTTTTGCGAGTGCGCAGCGGTGGGGAGCTGATCCGGAACCTCCGGGTAAGGTGGGTAAAGGGCCAGGGCCCGGGAGGATGGAGACTTGGGGCGGGTCGTGCATAGCGGGGGTCCGGGTTGGGGGCGGGTGCGGTGATTTTTGAACCCGACGTGCTGGTGCTGCTGGGCGGGCCGCTCGAGGCCACGCCCCAGCTAGTTGAAGCGGCCGGCAGGGCGCGGCTGGTCGTCGCCGCCGACGGCGGGGTGCGCCACGCCGCGGTGCTGGGGGTGGAGCCGGCGCTCTGGGTGGGCGACTTCGACTCGGTGAACCTGGAAGACCTGACCCGCTGGGCCCACCTGCCGCGGATGGAGTACCCGCGGGACAAAGACGCCACCGACGCCGAGCTGGCGGCGCAGGCGGCGCTGAAGGCCGCACCTGAGAGCCTTCTTTTCGCCGGCGGCCTGGGCGGCGAGCTGGACCACGAGCTGGGCAACCTGATGCTGGCCGTCCGCCTGGCCCGCCAGGGGGTGCGCGCGGCGGTCACCAGCGGCCCCACCTGGGCGTTTGCGCTGGTCCCGCCGGGGCTGGAGCTGGACCTGCAGCCGGGCACGCCCTTCAGCGTGGTGCCGCTTGCGGATCTAAAGGGACTTACCATCCGCGGCGGCCGTTGGGGACTGAAAGATGCTGCACTGCTGCTCGGAAGTGGTCACGGAATGAGAAATGTCTCGGTAAAAACGATTGAAATAAAGCTACTAGCAGGATACGGTTTGTTGATAATGCACGATTAAAAGTTTTATCTCCTAAAATGTAAAAATCCAGCCCTCTGTGCTTTAAGTCAGTTGTTGAGGTATTCCGACGTTAAGACACAAACCTGCTAGCGAGTTTCGAGTTCATCATTACCAGGGTTTATGGAAACACAACTGCCACAAACCACCTTGGCATAGAGGTACTGCGTGCCTATACCCCACCGATCGGAGTACGTGGCATCGGATGTTGCGAAGGTGGTCACAAGCACCTATGCAGCCATCGAATTGAGGCGGGCCAAGATGTGGGGGTGCCCAAAGAGGCAAACCCCTAGCGCAAAATTGTCATAGAGATGCTGGGCTTTTCTCGGCCGAAACCCTCTACCTCTACTGAGTAGGTTCTGTGATGTGGGACGATATGCCAACCCTTAGAAATCCACTCAGTGTTCACAGCGAACGATATCACAGCGGTAGGCTACCCCCAAATGAGGGCACTCAAATGGGGGTACAAATGAGCATTAACACACATTAGTCTAACAATTGGCGGTAACAAAGAAAAGGAGCTGATTGTGATGCGGAGAACTATCGGTGCACTCACGGCCTTCCTCGTTTTGGTGCTTGTCCTTAGCGGTTGTAGTCAGCAGACGGCTGCGACCGGTGTAGGGGCTGCGGAGGGAAACGTCGCAACGGCAGGTGGCAGCGCAACCGAGGTTGCACTTTGGGAAGACGGCTTCGAGTCGTATCCGCTAGGGACCTTCCCATCCAACTGGCACGTTGTTTATTCCGGTGCAGGGGTTGACCAGCAGTACGTTACCGGTCGTAATGCCTTTTCCGGCTCCCAATCCTTCCGTGTCCTCGGAACTACCGGATGGTCTGCCGTCATGGCGCGCAGCCTGACCAGCACCGCGCCGGTTATCGGGTTTGAGTATTCGGTCTACTTCAATGGGCGGGCTTCCAACTATTCTGACCACCCGGGTTTCATCTGCGAATCCTGTGGAACATGGAGCACGTACTGGGGTGTTGGATTCGATCACAGCAATGGGGAAATACACCTGGCTTCTGCGGATGGCCCCCTCACCATCGGCCATTGGGAACCCTACCGCTGGATACGGGTCAAGTTCATCTTCGACCGGGAACAGATGATCGCCAATGTTTGGATCGATGGGGAACAAGTGGCTACCGACGTCTCCTGGCCAACTGGAGGCGCCGACCCCTATAACATCGGAGGCTTTGCCGTCACGAGTGCTTGGCCTGCTAGAGAAGTGTTCTACGACGACGTTAGGGTCTTTGAGGTGGTTCCTGCCGAGGGCGGGCATGGCCACCATGAAGGCGAAGAAGATGGGGAGGACCATCACGGGAACCATAGGGGGCATTTCAAGCTTCGGCTGGAGCCCAAGCGGCTGAGTGTACCTGCTGGCAGCGCAGTAGATGCCACCCTAGTCGTTATCCCGAAGGGCGATTTCGATGGCACAATTTCGCTCTCGGTGGCACCCCGCGGCAAGGAAAAGGATAAGGACAACGGCAGGTTCAAGGAGCACACCCTTCCCAATGGGATTTCCGTTAGCCCCGAAAGCGTTGTCGTTACAAACGGCGAGCCCGTCGAGCAAAGCTTGTCGATCCGAGTCGATTCCGATACAGAGCCTGGTACCTACAAGCTGCGGCTCGTTGGTGCGTCGGGTTCCGTCGAGCGCCACGTCAATTTCGACCTGGAAGTGGGGGAGCCCGAAGAGTTGCCAATGATCGCTTACTGGAGCTTTGACGACTGCTCCGGGGTGGACGTGAGCGGCAACGGTTACGACCTGAGCGGCAACTTTGATGGTCGTTGCACCGACGGTGTCGACGGTGGGACCGCGGCCACCGTCGTTTCCATTTCTCCGCAGCTCTCTTGCTTGGGCATCCCCCCCATCGCCGAGCTCGGTACCGCGAGGCAGTTGTCTTTTGACTTCTGGTTCAGGGTTCGAGACCTTGCTTCCTGGCGGAGCACTTACTGGTCCAGCCACGGCACGGCCTTCTTCTCGTTTGGTGAGCAAAACACCGTAGGCCGCCCGTATTTTGGCCTCTTCGAGTATCCGTGGTCGGATTACGCCGGGATCAATGGTTTCCTGGAGTTCGACGAGGTAGCCTTCGGGCAGGGGGGCACCGGGTTGCATTACGTTACAGACCAGTTCAGTATCCCGGACGAAAACTATCACCACGTATTGATAGAGGTTGATCGCGATGCTTCACTGGCAACGCTTTACATTGACGATGCAATGGTTGGCAGCATTTCCATAACCGACGATTTCAGCCTGCTTGGCTCTGAGCCCGGATACCTTGGGGCTCATTCCTGGTGGGGTGGGACCAACTCCTGCAGCGCCTCATCGCTGGGTCCTCGGGCCACCATCGATCTCGATGAGTTCATGATTCGAGGGAAATAGAACTTAGGCAATGTGGACCCACCCCGCAAATTTGCGGGGTGGGTTTGTGCTTGTACGTATACCGAAAGAGAATGTCAGGCCGCACCTAAACGTGTTTAGCGAGGGTTTGAGCAGGGTACCATCTCGGAACTTGAGGGCGAGAACGGCGCGGCCATGACGAAGTGATGGCACTGGGCGGCGAGTACGCCGAGCTGTGGCGGCTGCAGAGCGAGCGCTACGCCTAGAATGAAGGCATGGACGCCAAGGGCTGGGTACTTCTTGCGGTCGAAAAGCTGGGCTGGGCGGGGGAGCGCGAGATCGTCCGCTGGCTCGACGAGGCGGGCGAGGAGCTCTCGCGGCTGGAGCTGCAAAAAGCGTTGGCGGCGCTTTTGGCCGAGGGCCGGCTCGAGCAAAAGGGCGAGCTCTACCGCCGCGCCACCCCCAAGGGGGCCAAGAGCGCCTTCGACGCCCTCTTCGAGGAGTAGCCGTGGCGAACCTCACCCCCCACGCCCTGCGGGTGCTCCGCGCGCGCTACTTCCTGCGCGACGCCGAGGGCCGGCCCGTCGAGGACGCCGCGGCCCTCTTCCGCCGGGTCGCGCGGGCGGTGGCCGCGGCCGAGCTCGACTTTGGCAGCCGCAAGGACGCCGAGGCCTGGGCCGAGCGCTTCGAGGCCGCCATGGCGGCGCTGGACTTTTTGCCCAACTCGCCCACGCTGATGAACGCCGGCACCCCGCTGGGCCAGCTCTCGGCCTGTTTCGTGCTCCCGATCGAAGACGCGATCGACGCGATCTTTCGGACCCTGCACCAAACGGCCACGGTGCACCAGTCCGGAGGCGGCACCGGCTTCAACTTCTCCCGCATCCGCCCCGAGGGCGACCGCGTCACCCGCACCGGCGGCCGCGCCTCGGGTCCGCTCTCGTTCCTGCGGGTCTTCGACCGCGCCACCGAAGAGCTGCGCCAGGGGGGCAAGCGCCGCGGGGCCAACATGGGCATCCTCGACGCCGACCACCCCGACATCGAGGCCTTCGTGAACGCCAAACGCCGCCCCGGGGCCCTGCGCAACTTCAACCTTTCGGTGGGGGCGGAGGACGCTTTCCTCGAGGCGGTGGAGGCGGACGCGGACTGGGCGCTGGTAAACCCGCGCGACCGGCGCGCGGTTCGGCGGGTGCCGGCGCGGGAGCTCATGCGCCGGATCGCCGAGGCCGCCTGGGCCGGCGGCGACCCGGGGATGGTCTTCCTCTCCACGATCAACCGGCACAACCCTCTGCCCGGTCTGGGGCCGATCCGCGCCACCAACCCCTGCGGCGAGGTGCCGCTTCTGCCCTTCGAGAGCTGCAACCTGGGTTCCATCAACCTGGCGCACCGGGTGCGCGGGGGCGAGGTCGACTGGGCGGGGCTGCGCGCGCTCGTGCACTTGGCCGTGCGCTTCCTCGACGACGTGATCCAGGTGAACCGCTACCCCGCCACCCCCTTCGCGCTCATGGCCGAGCGCAACCGCAAGATCGGGCTGGGGGTGATGGGCTGGGCGGAGATGCTGATCCGGCTCGGCCTGCCCTACGACTCGGAGGCCGCCCGCCGCCTCGCCGGCGAGGTCGCCGCTTTCCTCCGCAGCGAAGCCGAGGCCGCGAGCGCGGCGCTGGCGCGCGAGCGCGGCGCCTTCCCCAACCTGCCCCACGCCCGCGATCCCGAGCGGCCGCGGCGGCACGCCACCCTGCTCTCGATCGCCCCGACCGGGACGATCAGCATCCTCGCCGGCACCACCCCCTCGATCGAGCCCCTCTTCGCGGTCGCCTACACCCGCGAGGGGGTCCTCGGCGGCGAGGCGCTGCCCGAGGTCAACCCGCTCTTCGTGCGGATGATGGAAGAGCGCGGCGCCGACTGGCGGCGGGTGGTGCGTGAGGTGGCCAAGACGGGGACGCTCGAGGGCGTGGCCGGGGTGCCCGAGGAGGTGCGCCGGGTCTTCCGCTCGGCGCTCGAGGTGCGCCCCGAGGACCACCTGAAGATGCAGGCGGCCTGGCAGGCCCACGTGGACAACGCGGTTTCCAAGACGATCAACCTGCGCCCCGAGGCCACGGCCGAGGAGGTCGAACGGATCTACCTGGAGGCCTGGCGGCTCGGCCTCAAGGGGATCACCGTCTTTCGTTACGGGTCGAAGGGGGAACAGGTGCTCGAGCTGGGCTTCCACCCCCGGGGCCTGAAGAAGCCCGAGCCCCTGCAGACCTGGGCCGAAGAGGCCGGAAAGGAGGGGTGATGTCGGTCCTCATGGAGTTCGCGGTATTCCCCACCGACAAAGGCGAGAGCGTGAGCGCCTACGTGGCGCGGGTGGTCCGCCTGGTAAAAGAAAGCGGCCACCCCCACCAGCTCACCGCGATGGGCACGATCGTCGAGACCGAAACCATGGCCGAGGCGACGGAGCTCTTGAACCGGGCCTATGCGGTGCTGGCGGAGGACTGCCACCGCGTCTACGCCACCGCCAAGTTTGACGTGCGCAGCGGCCCCATGGGCCGACTCCAGGCCAAGGTGCGGGCGGTGGAGGAGAATCTCGGCTCGTAGCTCGTGGCCTGTAGCCTGTAGAGAGAACGTCATCTACAGGCCACAAGCTACGGGCTACGAGCTATCTTGAATAATTCGGCGCTTCCTTGGTCACGGTGACGTCGTGGGGGTGGCTCTCGATCAGCCCGGCCATGGTGATCTGCACGAAGCGCGCCCGGGTGCGCAGCGTTTCGACGTCGGGGCTGCCGGTATAACCCATGGCCGCCCGCAGCCCCCCGACGATCTGGTAGAGCACGTCGCCCACCGGCCCCTTGTAGGGGACCATGCCCTCGATGCCTTCGGGGACCAGCTTCTTGGCCTCGGTTTGGAAGTAGCGGTCCGAAGATCCCCGCTTCATCGCCCCCAGCGAGCCCATGCCGCGGTAGATCTTGTAGCGCCGCCCGTCCTTGATGATCTCCTCGCCCGGGGCTTCGTAGGTGCCCGCGAGCATGCTCCCCAGCATCACCGTATGCGCTCCGGCGGCCAGCGCCTTGGCCACGTCGCCGGTCTGCTTGACGCCGCCGTCGGCGATTACCGGCACACCGCTGCCGTCGAGGGCCGCTACGGCCTCCATCACCGCGGTGATCTGCGGCACCCCCACCCCGGTCACCACCCGGGTGGTGCAGATGGAGCCGGGGCCGATGCCCACCTTGACCGCGTCGGCGCCGGCCTCGGCCAGTGCCCGCGCGCCCTCGCCGGTGGCGACGTTGCCGGCGACGAGCTGCACCCGCTCGCCGTAGGTTTCCTTCAAGTACACGAGCGCGTCCAGAATTCCCTTCGAGTGCCCGTGGGCGCTGTCGAGCACGAGCACGTCCACCTCGGCCTCCACCAGCAGCCCGGCGCGTTCCTCCAGGTCGGCGCCGGTGCCCACCGCGGCGGCGACGAGCAGTCGCCCCTGGGCGTCCTTGGCGGCGCGCGGGAACTGGCGCCGCTTGACCAGGTCCTTTAGGGTGAGCAGGCCGCGCAGTTTGCCGGAGTCGTCCACGAGGGGCAGCTTCTCGATCTTGTGCTTGCGCAGCACCGCCTCGGCCTCGTCGAGGGTCATGCCCGGCGGCCCGGTGATGAGCCGCTCGCGCGGGGTCATCACCGCGGAGACGGGTTTGGAAAGATCGGTTTCGAAGCGGATGTCACGGTTGGTGACCAGGCCCAGCAGCTGGCCGTGGAAGTCGACCACCGGCAGGCCGCCGATCTTGTACTCGCCCATGAGGCGGTCGGCGTCTTCCAAGGTGGCGTTGGGCGGAAGGGTAATGGGGTCGGTGATCATCCCCGCCTCGCTGCGCTTGACGCGGCGAACGTGGTCGGCCTGGGTCCGGGGGTCGAGGTTCTTGTGGATCACCCCGATCCCGCCCTCGCGGGCCATGGCGATGGCCATCTTGGCCTCGGTGACCGTGTCCATGGCGGCGGAGAGCAGGGGCAGGTTGAGCGCGAGCGCGCGGGTGAGGCGCGTCCGGGTGTCCACCTCGGCGGGCAGCACCTCCGAATAGCCCGGCAGCAGCAGCACGTCGTCGAAGGTGAGTCCGGTTCCCGTGATCTTCTGGGTGAAGTCGAGCATCTTCCCCCGATTATAGAGGGACGGCGGACCCCGGCGAACCCCTACTTTAGCTCTTTGGGCGGCGGAGGGCGGAACTCGCGCATCAACCAGGGCTGGAAGAGGATGTAGGCCCCGGCGTAGACGATGAGTTGGGCCCACCAGCTCTTCAGCACCGCCAGCCCCGAGGCGATGCCCACGCTCATCAGGATCAGCAGGGCCGAAAAGAGCAGGAAGGTTTTGAGGAAGAGGCGCAGCATCTTGCCCAGGGTGGGCTTCCTGGCTTCTTCGAGCTGACGCTGGTAGAGCTTCTTCAGCTTCTTCTTCTTTCCCACGCGGCTCAGCATACTTCACGCGAGGTAGGCTGGGGCATGCGCGAGGTCTGGCAGGGGCTGGTCGCCTTCGAGCACCGGGGCAGCGGTACGCAGCTCGAGCGTGAGGCCGCCGGGTGGCTGGCCGCCTACCTGGAAGCCCGCGGCTTCGCCCCCGAGCTGCAACGCTTCCGCGCGCCCGCGAGCTGGGGGCCCGAGGTGCTGGCGATCTCGCTGGCGTTGGGACTCGGCAGCCTGCTCGGCTGGGCCCCGCTGGCGGCGCTGGGCTTCTACGGCTTCTGGGCCTACTTTTCCGGCTGGCCGCGGCCCTGGCGGGCGCTCTTCGCCCGGGCCCCCTCGCAGAACGTCCTCGCCGAAACGGGCGAGGGGCCGCGCACGCTGGTGCTGATGGCCCACTACGACACCGCCAAGACCTACTTCGCCTACCACCCGCGCCGGGTGCGCGCCTTCCGGACGCAGTTCCTGGCCAACGCGGCGCTGGCGGGGCTGACCGTTCCCGCCGCTTGGTGGGGCGGGCCGGTGGGAGCGGCGTTGGGGGTCTATTTCCTGGCGCAGGCGTCGCTGCTTGCCTGGCGCGAGCGGACCGCGCCCTACGTGAACGGCGCGAACGACAACGCCAGCGGCGTGGCCGTGGCCGTGCGCCTCTTCCTGGACCTGGCGCACCGCCCGCTCTCGGGTTGGCGGGTGCTGCTGGCGCTCACCGGCGCCGAGGAGGTGGGTGCGGTGGGAGCGGAGGCCCTTTTGCGTTCGGGGCGGTTGCCCCCGGACGCCTGGATCTTCAACGTCGACAACGTGGGTGCGGGCGAGTTGTTCTACGCCAGCGGGGAGGGGATGCTGGCCCACTACCCGCACCGGGGCCCGCTGCTGGAGGCCGCGCACGGCTTGGAAGGGGCGCGGCCGGTCGCTTACCGGCTCGCCTACTTCGACACCCTGCCCTTCGCCCGCCAGAGGTACGCCGTGCTCACCCTCATCCGGCTAGAGGGCGGCGTGCCGCCCAACTGGCACTGGCCCAGTGACGCCCCTTCTGGGGTGCGCTGGGACCGGATCGAGGAGACCCACGCCTACGCGGCGCGGCTTTTGGGCCGCCTGCTCTCCCTCAAAAAGGGGTAGTTATGGCCGTGGTCTGCAGGTAGGGTGGGGTAGATGCTGCAACGGTCGGGAACTCGGAGGTGGCGTGCGGGCATCGTGTCGCGCGCCATCGTCAGCATCTTCGTCGGGCTGCTGGTGCTGACGCATGTCATCCCCATGGACCCGCGGGTCTACCTGGGGCTCACCGCGGTGGCCGCCGCCCACCTCTTCTTCATCTGGAAGGCGAGCGCACGCGCGGGGGTCGGGCTCGACTGGTTCAACCTGGTCTTCGACCTCTCGATGGTGCTCGCGATCCTGCAGCTGGGCGGGCGCTCCGAGAGCCCCCTGGTGATCCTGGTCTACCTCTGGCTCTTTGCCATGGTGACGATGAACGCCCGCTACGGCGAGCTGCGGCTGCTGGTGCTGCTCGCAACCCTGGGTTGGGGCGTGCTCGCCCTAGGTGGGCTCGGGGGCCCAGGGTACGGAGCCTACCTCGGGGTGCACACGATGGGCGTGCTCCTCTTCGTGGTGACCTCACTGACGCTGATGGGCGAGCGTCGCCAGAGCCTGCTCGACCCCCTCACCCAGGTGCTGCACCGAGGGGCGGGGCTCGAGCGCCTGGCCGACTGGGTGCGCCGCCGTGAGCCCTTCGACCTGGCTTTTATCGACCTCAAGGGGTTCAAGCGCATCAACGACGCCTACGGCCATGCCGGAGGGGACGAGGTACTGCAGGCCCTGGCCCGCCGCTTGCTCGCGGGGGTGCGACCGCAGGACCTGGTGATCCGCTACGGCGGCGACGAGTTTCTGGTGGCCGGCCCCCCAGGCTCGTTGGCCGGGCGGATTCAGCGCGTCTTCGAAGCGCCGATCGCCACGTCGATGGGCCGGGTCCGCCTCGCCGGGGACCACGGCGTCGTAACCTGGCGCCCCCAGGAGGGCTCGAGCCTGGAGACCCTGCTGGCCCGGGCGGACGCGGCGATGTACCGCATGAAATATACTGAGTCCCGTGAAGATCCTCCGGAAACCGGAAGACCTGCCACGGACCGGGCCTAGACCCCGCGGCCTGGTGCCCACGATGGGCTACCTGCACGAAGGGCACATGGAGCTGATTCGCCGCTCGGCGGCGGAGAACGCCGAGACTGCGGTCTCGATCTTCGTCAACCCGCTCCAGTTCGGCGCGGGGGAGGACTACGAAACCTACCCGCGCGACCTCGAGCGCGACGCCCGCCTGGCCGCGGAGGCGGGGGCCGACTGGATCTTCCATCCCGATTCCAGAACGATGTACCCGCCCGGTTTCGCCACCACGGTGCACGTCGGCGGCCCGCTCACCGAGCGCTGGGAGGGCGAGCGCCGCCCCGGCCACTTCGATGGCGTGGCCACGGTGGTGACCAAACTGTTCAACCTGGTGCGGCCCGACCGGGCCTACTTCGGCGAGAAGGACTACCAGCAGCTGCAGGTGGTGCGCCGCATCACCGCCGATCTCGACCTGGGGGTCGAGATCGTGCCCGTGCCTATCGTGCGCGAACCCGACGGCCTTGCGCGCTCGAGCCGCAACGTCTACCTGACGCCCGAACAGCGCCCCAAGGCCAACGTGCTCTACCGGGCGCTATTGGCCGTGCGCGAGGCCGCCGCCTCCGGGGCCTCGCCCCAGGAGGCGGAGCGGGCGGGGGGGCGCGTGCTGGCCGAGGTGCCCGAGTTCACCCCCGACTACCTGGCCGTGGTGCACCCGGAGACGCTCGAGCCTTTGCAAGAATGGGTACCGGGAGCCCGGGCCATTGTGGCCGGCCGCTTTCCTACGGTACGCTTGATTGACAACATGGAGGTCTGGAACCCGTGACGATCGTGGACATGCTGAAGGCGATGGTGGCGCAGCGCGCCTCCGACATCCACCTGCAGGCGGGGGCGCCGCCGACGGTGCGCATCGACGGCAAGCTCAAGCCCTTCAGCCCCAAGGAGCTCAGCCCCGCCGAGGTCGAACAGATCATCAAGGTGCTGCTCACCCCTGAGCAGTGGGAGATGTTCGAGTATCAAAAAGAGATGGACTTCGCCTACACGATCCCCGGCGTCGCCCGGTTCCGCTGCAACCTCCTGCGCCAGCGCGGCTCCATGGGTCTGGTGATGCGCGTCATCTCCGACGCCATCCCCAGTTTCGAGGCGTTGGGGCTGCCGCGCCCGATCATGGAACACTTCGGCGGTCAGGAGCGCGGCCTGGTTCTCATCACCGGCCCCACGGGCTCCGGCAAGTCCACCACCCTGGCGGCGTTGATCGACCACATCAACGCCCACTACCCCAAGAACATCATCACCATCGAGGATCCGATCGAGTACCTGCACAAGAACAAGAAGAGTCTGGTGGTGCAGCGCGAGGTGGGCGTGGACACCGACTCCTTCCAGTCGGGGCTCAAGTACTCTATGCGTCAGGACCCCGACGTGATCCTGATCGGCGAGATGCGCGACCGCGAGACCGTCGAGGCCGCGATCACCGCCGCCCAGACGGGCCACCTGGTCTTCTCGACGCTGCACACCCTCGACTCGATCCGCACGATCAACCGCATCATCGACTTCTTCCCGCTGCACGAGCACCAGCAGATCCGCATCCTGCTGGCCGAGTCGCTCCTCGGCATCGTCTCCCAGCGCCTGCTGCCGCGCGCCGACGGCCGCGGTCGGGCGCTCGCCCACGAGGTGCTCGTGGCCACGCCGTTGATCCGCGAGTACATCAAGGACGAAGCCAAGACGCCGCAGATCAAGGAGGCGCTGATGGAGGACAACGTGCGCGGCATGCACACCTTCGACCAGCACCTGGTCGAACTCTACAAGGAAGGCGTCATCTCCCTGGAGGACGCGCAGGACTTCGCCACCAGCCCGCACGAGTTCAAGCTGCTGCTCACCCAGATGACCGGGCAGAGCTTCACCGACTGACCCGTGCCTTACAATCAGGGCGGGAGGTAGGCATGCTCGTAACCGGTCTGGAGATCCTGTCTAGGGCCCGCAAGCAAGGCTACGGTGTTGGCGCCTTCAACACCAACAACATGGAGATCACCCAGGCGATCCTGGAGGCGGCCGAGGCCAAGCGCAGCCCCGTGATCCTCGCGCTTTCCGAGGGGGCGCTCAAGTACGGAGGACGCGAGCTCACCACGATGGTGCGCGAGGCGGCGCGCGACGCCCGCGTGCCCGTCGCGGTGCACCTCGACCACGGCTCGTCGTACGAGACGGTGCTGCGGGCGCTGCGCTACGGCTTCACCTCGGTGATGATCGACAAGTCGGGGGAAGACTTCGAAACCAACGTCCGCGAGACCCGGCGCGTCGTCGAGGCGGCGCACGCGGTGGGCGCGAGCGTCGAGGCCGAGCTGGGGCGGCTCGCGGGCATCGAGGAGCACGTGGCCGTGGACGAGAAGGACGCCCTGCTCACCAACCCGCGCGAGGCCCAGGTCTTCGTCGAGCAGACCGGCATCGACTTCCTGGCGGTGGCCATCGGCACCTCGCACGGCCCCTACAAGGGCAAGGGCCGGCCGTTCATCGACCACGAACGCCTGATGAAGATCGCCGGCCTGCTGGGTGCGGACTACCCGCTGGTGCTGCACGGGGCGAGCGGGGTGCCCCAGGAGCTGGTGCAGCGTTTCCGTGCTGCCGGCGGCGAGATCGGCGACGCCCACGGCATCGCCCCCGAGGACATCCAGAAGGCCATCGCCGAGGGCATCGCCAAGATCAACACCGACACCGACCTGCGTCTGGCCTTCACCACCCGGGTGCGCGAGGTCCTGAACGATGACCCCAAGGTCTTCGACCCGCGCAAGATCCTGGGCCCCGCGCGCGAGGAGATGCACAAAGTGGTCGAGGCGCGCATGGACCTTTTCGGTTCGAGCGGAAAAGCGTAGGTTCTGGAACCCAAAGCGGGTCGGGCCCGACCCGACCCGCTTTGGTCAGCGGTAGAGGTTGGTGCAAGCGCGGTAGATCCCCTGGCCGTCGTCCTGGCTCCAGGCGGCCAGCGCTCGCCCCCGCGCCAGGGTCACGCTCGGCTGACCCTCGGAACTGGCGGGCCGGACGACGCGACCGGAAAAGCTCAAAAGGTCGTTTGGTCCGGTGGGCTTTGCCCACCCGCCGTACTGGCGGAAGGCGGCGAAGATCTGGGGCGGGTGCCCGCCCGCGCCCGGTTGCTGCCAGGCGACCAGAGTGTTTCCCCGCTCGTCCATCGCTGCCGCCGGGCCCTCGGCGTCGGTGTCGGGCAAGCTGAGGAGGATCGGGTCTCCCCAACGGCCGTTTTCGTAGAGCCGCACCCAGACCGCTCGGGTCGGGGGCCCCAGCCAGTCGGTCCAGACTACCGCCACCGTGCCCCGTCGGCGGCTGCCAGCCAGGACGGGTTGGCCGGGGGCGTACACGCCCAGCGGCATGGCGCTCCAGGCCCCGCCCGCCCGCACCGCCAGGGTGAGCCGTTGCTGGTTCGCATCGATCGCCCGCCAGACCGCGTAGCCGCGGCCGGAGTCGTCGAGAAAGACGTGGACGTCGAGGTTGGTTTGCAGGTTTCCCGGCAGCTGCTCGGGCGCCCCCCAGCGGCCGTTCTCGTAGACCGAAGCGTAGACCTTTGACTGTTGCACCCAGGCGACCAGCACCTCACCCCGGTTGTTCACCGCCGCCGCCGGCATGAGGGCGACCATCCCGGCGGCGCTCAGGTAAACCGGGGCGGTCCAAGCGCCCTGCCGGTAGCGGGACACGGCGATGCGCGGGTTGCCTTTGTGGTCGGACCAAGCCACCGCGGCCCCGGCGACGTCGTTGACCGCCAGCGCGGCGTAGAGGCTTTCGCGCCCGGCCTGGCTGAGGGGTAGGTCGCCCGACCAGCGTCCCCCGGAGTAGACCCGGGCGAAGACACGGTGCACGCCCCCGTCGAGTTCGGTCCAGGCCATCGCCGCGAAGCCCGAGGGGTTGCCGGCCAGGCCGAGGGCGTCGGCGTCGTTCTGGGCGACGAGCTCGGGGTCGGACCAGCCGCCCTCGCCGCCGGTGACCAGGTAGATCTTCTGCTGCTCCTCCCAGGCCACCAGAGGGGTGTTTCCAGCCAAGGCGGCCTGCACCCGGTGGGCATTGCCCGCAAGGTCGGGCTCGAGCCCTTCCGGCCCCTGCCAGGCCTTGTCGGTGCAGGTCACCGCCACGTCGCGGACGTCGGCGCCCCGCACCGTACCCTCCCCGTTCGCCACCGTGCAGTTTTCGAAGAGCGGCGGGGTCTCGATCGTCACGAGGTAGCGCGCGCCGTTCGGCAGCTTCTCTGGGAAGGCGAAGGGGCCGTTTTGGGTGATCGTCACCGTGTCGCCGTCGTTTTCGAGCACCAGCGTGCCCCGGAGGCCGCTCACCGTCCCGCCGAGGGTGTAGCTCCCGCCTGCGCCCCCACAGGCGGTCAGCAAGAGGGCGGAGGCGAGCAGGATGCCCGTCAATCCTTTCATCTCTTCACCTCCTACGCTTCGTCCCCTGGCGCTAGGGGGCCGTGAAGTTTCCGCCCTTTTCCACAAGCTGTACCCGGCTGCCGGGCTCGAGCGGCAGCGGCACCAGCGGGTAGCTGAAGGAGCCGCTGCTTCGGCCCCCTGCAGCCGCCGGCCGGCCAGCACCTTCTCCAACTCGGGGTCCATGTGGCGGGCGCCGGCCATCCACTGTCCGCTCGATCCCGAGGGGATTGCTGCCGCTTGGAAGCCGAGCCGGCAACAAGAACGTCACAACGAGCCCTCGCCTCGTAACCGCTTTCTTTAGGGCACCGTGTACCCCCCTTCCTTCGAAGCAAAGCGGAGCGACACGCTGGGAACCCGCAGGACTGCGTGTTCGTCGAGTCCAGCGTAGCCGGGTGCCCGCTCTGCGGCCAGCAGGTCGGCGAGGCTGAGGTCCGACAGCAGCACTGCAGCGGACCAGTCGACGCGGTCGCCGCTGAGCGGGCGGGTGCCTTCCAGGCCGGGCGCGTGGCTCAGGTCGGGAACCGTGAAGGAACTGTTCTCGCCCAGCCAGCGCAGGCTCACAAGGACGTGCTCCGTGAAGGCGCTCCACAGGCTGCCCCGTGCGTAGACGTCGAGCCGGAACAGGTAGGCCGCCGGGCCGTCCGGGTAGCTCAGGTTGACGAAGGTCGGGAGCGCCTCTTCCGCGATCGTGGGGTCGAACTTCGCCTGCGGCAACGCAAACCGCAGCGTCTGGGCCTGAGGCCCGAAGAACCTGCTCTCACCGGACCCGTAGGTCCCGTCCCCGGCCCAGGCGCGGCCTGCGTACAGGTCGCCTGCAACGGTGTTCGGTACCACCAGGTACCGCCCCCCGTTGAAACCGCCCAGACCCAGGGTGAGGGGGCTCGAACTCCAGCCGTGGGCTACGAACTCCACGTGGAACCCTCCATGGACGGCCCAGGGGGGTAGCGGCAGGGGGTCGACGCTCTGCAGGTCCGGCGCGTCGCCGGGCCCCAGTTCGACCGTGCACGGCTGGTCGTAGGGGCAGCGGCCCGGGCGGGCGTCGAAGCCGGGGTCGTAGCGGAGCCGCACGATCGGGTAGGGCGCGTTTGCGTCGCGAGCCCATACCAGCAACCCCTGGCCCTCCTTCGGTCGGGCGTAGAGGCCGATGGTTCGTCCCAGCGATGCCTGACCGTACCCATTGCCGAGGCTGGCCCTGGCCTCGTCGTAGTTCCCGGTATCACCCTGGGCCTTGGTCACCACCAGGGCGACCGCCGAAAGTGGCTCGCCGGCTCCGGGACCGCAGTCCAGGCTGAGCGCGGTGGCGTCTTCGGTAGTGAGCTGGTAAACCCAGAGCTCGCCATTGGTCGAGAACCATTCGGGTGCGCAGAGGAGCGCCACGCCGTAACGCGTTTCCTCCGCGGGCAGCATAAAGCCAAAACGGAGGTCGTCGATGCGGGGCATCCGCCGCCATTCGCCGTCGCCCACCTGGTAGTAGAGGGTGCCGGTGGCCGCGCCTTCTACGGTGACGTTCGCGCCGGTGGGCCGTTGTTGGTTGCACGCGGTGGAAAGCAGCAGCAAGAGGAGCACGAACGAAACGAAGCCGTACCGTTTCATTTTGCTACCTCCACCTCAATCTTCCCGGGCGCGCGTCACAAGAGCGTCACAAGGCCCAACCGGCATCGATCGTGCTGGAACGAGCAAGGCCCGGGCGCGCCCGGGCCTTGCAAGGTCGCAGCTCGCGTTACCAGTACAGGTTGGCGCCGGCGCGGTCGCTGCCGCTGCCGTCGTCCTGGCTCCAGGCGACCAGGGCTTGGCCTTCGCCGATAGCGGCGGCGGGGTTGCCGAAGAGGCCCGGGGACCGCACGTCGCGGCCGGGGAAGCTCAAGAAGTCGTCCCGACCCGCGGGCTTGATCCAGCCCCCGTACTGGCGGAAGGCAGCGTAGACCTGGCGGACGCCGCCGCTGTCCTCCTGCTGCCAGGTGACCACCACATTGCCGCTGGCGTCCATAGCCGCGCTGGCGGGGCCGGGGTTGCTGCCCGCGGGGCTCAGGGTTTCGGCGTCCTGCCAGTCGCCGCCCTCGTAGACGCGCACCCAGAGCGCCCCGCCCTCGAGCCAAAAGAGCGCCAGCCGGCCGCTGGCGGCGTCGCCAGTGAGGGTGGGCGAGGCGCCGTACGCGAAGTTCGTTTGGGTGGTCCACGTCCCGCCTTGCGGGTCGTAGCGGGCGAGGCTGAGCTCGGGGCTGCCTGGGCCGGGGGGCTGGACTTCCCAGGCCACGTAGGCGCGGCCGGTGTCGTCGACAAAGGCCTGGGGCGCACCCGCGTGCGAGCCGGTGTAAAGCGCCGTGGGCGAACCCCAGACGCCGCCGGTTCGCAGGGCCGCGTAAACCTTGCCGGCCTCGTTCCAGGCCGCCAGCACGTCGCCGCTGTTGTTGACGGCCACCGCCGGGTTGCTGGCGTTCGCGCCGGCCGGGCTCGCGTAGTAGGGGGCGGTCCAGGTATGACCGTCGAAGAGCGCCACCGCCGCACGGTCGTTGGCGCCGTCGTCCTCGATCCAGGCCAGGGCGGCCCGGTCGCTCGCGCTCATGGAAAGCCGAGGCTCGCTATGGACTGCCCTTCCTGCGGTGCTCACCGCCTCCGGGCCCGACCAGCTTTCGCGGTACCAGCTCAGGGCAAAGACCCGGCGCACGCCCCCGTCGAGCTCGGTCCAGGCCAGCACCGCGCGGCCCTCGGGGTTGCCGGCGAGGGCCGGGTAGGCGGCGTTCCCCACGTTTACCCGGGCGGGCAGACTCCAGCCCCCGAAGCTGAGGGTGCTCAGATAGACCGCCGCGCCCTCCTCCCAGGCCACCATCGGTACGTCGCCGGCGAAAGCGGCCCGGACCCGGGCGGCGCCGCCGACGAGGGTGGGCTCCAGCTCCATCGGACCCATCCAGTCCTTGTCGGTGCAGGCGACCGCTACGTCGCTGACGTCGGTCCCATTAACCACGCCCTCACCGTTCGTCACCGAGCAGCGCTCGAAGAGTGGCGGGGTCTTGACCCGCACCCGGTAGTAGCTGCCGTCGGGGAGCTTTTCTGGAAAAGCGAAGGGGCCGTTTTCGGTGACCGTCACCGTACTGCTGCCGTTTTCGAGCACCAGCGTGCCCCTGAGGCCGCTCACCGTACCGCCGAGGGTGTGGGTGCCGCCGGCGCCCCCGCAGGCGGCCAGCAGCACTACCGCCCCCAAACCGAGAAGAAGGTAGCGTAAACGTTTCATCCGTCAACCTCCGCTCCGAAGGTAGCGGGGCGAGCGTCACAAAAACGTCACAACCCCCGATGTTCAGCGCTGCATCGCGCTGTGACGAAAGGAAAGGTGCCCCCGCAGCGGGGGGCACCCACGGCCATGACGCTTCCAAAGAGCTAGGGGACCGTCAGCGTCCCGGCGATCGAGGCCGCCGTCATGCCCCCACCCGGAAGCACGGGCATGGACACGGGGCCTGCGGGCATCCAGGTGGGGGTGCTGAGCCAGTCACCGATCGGGCGGTCCGAGAAGAAGGCGATGACCTCCCAATCGACGGAGTCGCCCTTCAGCGGCACGATCCCTCCGAAGTCGGGGGCTTGCGAAAGGTCGGGCAGCGAGTAGCTCGTCGCACCCGCAAGCCAGTCGGGGCTTACGTAGATCTGCCAGAAGGGGCCGCGGTCTCCGTTGTAGAAGATGAGGTATCCGGTCGCGTCACCGTCGGGGTGGTTCAGGTCGAAACTGGGCAGGGCGGCCGCGTCGACCGCATAGCTCGTGGGCCAGGGGGAGGGCAGCGCGGGCAGGCTCGCGCTGGCGGCGTCGGTGCCCGTGAAGAGGATGCTGACCAGGGTCCGGTTGTTGACGGGGTCGCGGTAGTTGGCCATGAACATCCGCACGTCGCCGGGGGAGGTGCCGGGAACCCGCAAGAAGTCGCCGTTGCAGGGATTGCCGCCCGCTTGGGCCAGCTCCGGCACGTAGAGCCCGTTGTGAATAACCAGGCCCGAGTCAAAGTCGCAGTCGTTGAACCCCGTTGGGGTGGAGGGTCCGGTGAGCGAGCCGAAGGTGGCCGTGTCGCTCGCGGTGAAGGTGACGCTATGGGTCTGGTTGGGGGTGGTGTCGAAGCGTTCGAAGCGAACCCCTTCGAGGTTCGCGTAGTCGACGACGCCACCGCTGTAGGCCAGGAAGAGGAAGGGTTCGTCCTCGCCGATGATGGCGTCGAGGGTGAGCGGCGTGCTGCCGGAGTCGTTCTGGTCGATGCGGTCGTAGGCCTCGAAGCGGTTTGCGCCAAGCGCGCTGGCATCCCAGTCCAGCGAAATCTCGCTGAAGCTCTGGTCGCTCAAGTTGAGGCACGGGAAGACGACCTCGGTGGTGTCGTTGGTGGTGAGCTGGTAGGTGCTGAAGAAGCCGATCGTGCTCAGGCCGACGGGGAGGCAGTTGGCCGAAACGCCGTAGCGGGTTTCACCGGGCGGTACCACGAAGGTGTAAACACCGTAGTCCTTCTGGGCCGCCAGCTTCCAGTCGCCGTTGCCCACCTGGTAGACCACCGTCGCCGTGGCCGGCGTGCCCCACTGGTTGATTAGCTTGACCGTCACCTCCGTGCCTTGCTGCTGGTTGCATCCGGATAACCCGAGGGCCGCTGCTGCAAGGATCCAGAAGGGTAGCGTGCGCAGTCTCGTCATGGTTCACCTCCCGTAGAGAACCGCAACGTCAACGCAACGCGAAGCGACCGCGTCAACCCGTAGATTGTTCCCTCGTACCCATTTTCTTCTTCTTTTGGCGCTTTGGCAAGGGGCGGAAGCCCTGAGCGGAACGAAACAGCGGTCCCCCATTCCGGGGTGCCGTTCCTCACGATCGCGGATTATGCTTACCGGTATGCACGCCGTGGAGTTCATCGAGAAGAAGCGGGACGGCGGGGCGCACACGCCTGCGGAACTGCAGGAGTGGATTGCGGCTTATGTGGAGGAGCGCATCCCCGACTACCAGATGGCCGCCTGGCTGATGGCCGTTTACTTTCAGGGCATGACCCCGCACGAGACCGCCGAGCTGACGCTGGCCATGGCCCACTCGGGCGAGGTGCTCGACCTCAGCGGCCTGGGCAAGACGGTCGACAAACACTCGTCCGGTGGCGTGGGCGACAAGACCACGCTGGTGGTGGCCCCCATCCTGGCCGCTGCGGGGCTGGTGGTGGCCAAGATGAGCGGGCGCGGCCTCGCCCACACCGGCGGCACGATCGACAAGTTGGAGAGCATCCCCGGTTGGCGGGCCGAGCTCGGCGACGAAGAGTTCATGCGCCAGGCGCGCGAGGTGGGGCTGGTCATCTCCGGCCAGTCGAAAAACCTGGCCCCCGCCGACGGCAAGATGTACGCCCTGCGCGACGTGACGGGCACGGTGCCCTCGATCCCGCTGATCGCCAGCTCGATCATGTCGAAGAAGCTGGCCGCTGGGGCCCGCATCGTCACCCTGGACGTCAAGGTGGGCAAAGGGGCGTTCATGAAGGACCTGGAGCACGCCCGCGAGCTGGCGCGGTTGATGGTGGGCATCGGGCGCCACGCCGGCCGCGAGGTGCGGGCGGTGCTGAGCCAGATGGACCAGCCCCTGGGCCGCGCGGTGGGCAACGCCATTGAGGTGCGCGAGGCGATCGCCACCCTTCGGGGCGAGGGGCCGGACGACCTGACCGAGCTCTCGTTGGCGCTGGCGCGCGAGGCGCTGGAGGCCGCGGGCGAGGACCCGGCCCGGGCCGAAGCGGTATGGAAGAGCGGCGCGGCGCTCGACAAGCTGCGCGCCTTCGTGGCCGCCCAGGGCGGCGACGCGCGCGTAGTGGACGAGCCCGAGCGGCTCGGGCTGGCCCCCGACGTCTACGAGCTGCGCGCCGAGGCGGCCGGGGTCGTTACCGAACTCGACGCCTACCGGGTGGGGCTCGCGGTGCTGCGGCTCGGCGGCGGCCGCGAGCGCAAGGGCGACGCCATCGACCACGGCGTGGGGGTGCGGCTCGCCAAGAAGGTTGGCGAGCGCGTGGCCGAGGGTGATATACTGGCTACGGTATTTCATCGCGCGGGGCGCGGACTTGAGGAATCGTCGCAACGATTGAAGGAGGCCTACCGGATTGGGCAACGCGCGGGCGTTCCCCCGTTGATCCTGGAAGTCGTCGCATGATTCCTCGCTTTTCCGTGCATCCCCACCGCGCCACCAAAGGAGAAACGGGCGGTATGAAGAGGCGGGTAAACGAGCGTTACACCATCTTGATCACCCGAACGGGGCGCGAGCCCCTGGTGGTCTCCTTTCGGCCCCTGGCGCTCCTGCTGGCCGCCCTGATCCTCATGGCCTGGACCGCGGCCAGCGGTTACGCCTACTACAAGGTGAGCGTTCTGCGCGACACCGAGCAGCGCCTCGAGCTCCTTTCCGAGCAGGCGCGGCAGCTGGGCCTCGAGCTCGCGGCCGAGCGCAACCGCAACGAGCACCTGGCGGGCCAGGCGGCGAAGATGCTCGAGGAGCTGGACACCCTCGAGTCCGAGATCAACCGCTTGCGCGAACGCGCCGGCCTGCCCAAGCTCGAGCTGACGCCGGTGAACGGGCGCACCCCCGCCTCCGAGGGCCAGGGCGGCGGCGGTCGGCCGCTTTCCGCCGAGGACCTCTACAGCCTCACCGCCGACCGGCTCAAGACGCTGCTGAGCGACTTGGGCGGCGAGGTCGAGCCGGCGCTGCAGGAAACCCTAGCCAAGGAGGCGGCGCGGCCCGTGGGCTACCCCCTCAAGGTCGAGACCTACATCGCCTCCGGATTCGGCACCCGCCGCAACCCCTTCGGCCGCGGTTACGAGTTCCACGACGGCCTCGACCTGCCCGCCTGGTACGGCACCCCGATCTACGCCACCGCTCCGGGCAAGGTGATCGAGGCCGGCTGGTCGAACATCTTCGGCCGCTACGTCAAGATCGACCACGGCTACGGTTACCGCACCCTCTACGGGCACATGTCCAAGATTCTGGTGAAGCGCGGGCAGACCGTCGAGCGCGGCCAGGTGATCGGCAAGGTGGGCAGCACCGGCCGTTCCAGCGGCCCCCACGTCCACTACTCCGTATTCGTTTGGGGCAAGGCCGTCAACCCGGTCCCCTACCTCAAGGCCCCCAGCTACGCAAACCGGTAAACTACACACTATGTTCGGTCGCAAACCCTCCCCCCAACCCAAGCCGGGCGGTTCCTCCCAGGCCCCCACCTTCGTCGCCTCGGGCACCCAGATCCACGGCGACATCAAGGCCAAGGGCCCGGTCCGCGTGGACGGCGTGATCCTCGGCTCCCTGCTCATCGACGGCGATCTGGAGATCGCCCCGGGCGGCCGCATCGAGGGCGAAGAGGTGCGGGCGCGCAACATCCTGGTCAACGGCGAGGTGCGGGCCAAGATCATCGCCGACGGCAAACTGACCCTGACCAAACGCGCCCGTGTGGAGGGCGACGTCGTGGCCAAGGCGCTCGACATCGAAGCGGGCGCGACCTTTGTTGGGCGCAGCGTGACCGGCGACGGCAAGCAGCTCCCTCCGACGATCACCTCAGAAACCCCGCCCAAGGGCAAGCAGCCACCCGCTAAGGAGGATTAATGGCCCTGGACCGGCTGTTCCGCCGCCGCCGGACGCGGGGAGGCGGACGCGACGTACCCGAGCTCTGGCTCAAGTGCCCCGCCTGCGAGGCGCAGATCTACAAGAAGGACCTCGAGGCCAACCTGATGGTCTGCCCCGAATGCGGGCACCACTTCCGCATGGGCGTGGTGGAGCGGGTGCGTCTGCTGGCCGACGAGGGCAGCTTCGAGGCGACGACCGGCCACGTGCAGCCCGAAGATCCATTGCGTTTCCGCGACACCGAGCCCTACACCGAGCGGCTGGCCCGCTACCAGCAGAAGACGGGCCGCCCCGACGCCATCTACGGCGGCACCTGTACCGTGGGCCGCGTCCCCGCGCTGCTGCTCGCCATGGACTACGCCTTCGCCGGGGGCTCGATGGGTTCGGTCGTCGGCGAGGAGATCGCCCGCGGCGCCGAACGGGCCGCGGGCGAGGGCCGCGCCCTGGTGATCGTCGCCGCTTCGGGCGGGGCGCGCATGCAGGAGGCCGCACTCTCGCTGATGCAGATGGCCAAGACCACGATGGCGCTGGACCGCCTCTGGGAGCGCCGCCTGCCCTACGTTTCCATCCTCACCGACCCCACCACCGGCGGCGTAACGGCCAGTTTCGCCACGCTCGCCGACGTGATCCTGGCCGAGCCGGGCGCGCTCATCGGTTTTGCCGGGCCGCGCGTCATCAAACAGACCATCCGTCAGGACCTCCCCGAGGGTTTTCAGCGTTCCGAGTTCCTCCTTCAGCACGGCCTGCTCGACCGGGTGGTGCCGCGGTCCGAGCTGAAGGCCACGCTGGCGCGGATCCTCCGCCTCCTGCACCCCGAAGGAGCCCAAGCCGATGGCGCTTGAGTTTGAACAGCCGATCCTCGAACTGGAATCGCGCATCCGCGAGCTGCGGGAGTACGCCCAGGAGAAGGGCGTCGACCTAAGCGACGAGATCGCGCTGCTGGAGCAGAAGCTCGAGCGGCTGCAGAAGGAGACCTTCGCCAACCTTAGCCGCTGGCAGCGGGTGCAGCTGGCCCGCGCCCCCGGCCGGCCCACCACCCTCGACATCGTCCAGCACGTCTTCGAGGACTTCGTCGAGCTGCACGGCGACCGCGCCTTCGCGGACGACCCTGCCATCGTCGGCGGCCTGGCGCGTTTCCACGGGCGCAGCGTCGTCGTCGTGGGCCACCAGAAGGGCAAGACGACCAAGGAGAACATCCACCGCAACTTCGGCATGCCCCACCCCGAGGGGTACCGCAAGGCCATGCGCATGATGGACCTCGCCGACCGCTTCGGTTTCCCCTTCGTCAGCCTGGTCGACACCCCCGGCGCCTACCCGGGGGTCTCCGCCGAGGAGCGCGGCCAGGCCTGGGTCATCGCCCAGTCGATCCAGCGCATGGGCCGGCTCAGGGTCCCGGCCGTCGCGGTCATCCTGGGCGAGGGGGGCTCGGGCGGGGCGCTGGCCATCGCCGTGGGCAACCGCGTGCTCATCATGGAGAACGCCTGGTATTCGGTCATCAGTCCCGAGTCGTGCGCCGCCATCCTCTGGCGCGACGCGGCGCAGGCGGAACAGGCGGCCGACGCCCTCAAGCTCACCGCGCACGACCTGCGCGAGCTTGGGGTGGTCGACCGGGTCATCCCGGAGCCGGGCGGCGGCGCGCACCGCCACCCCGAGCGCGCCATGCAGGCTCTGGCGGAGGCGCTGGCCGAAGAGCTCGCGGAGCTCGAGCGGCTCACGCCCGAGGAGCTGCTCGAGGACCGCTACCGCCGTTTCCGCCAGATGGGTGCGGTTCGGGAAGCCTAAACACCGCAAGAGAGAAAAATTAAAGTTTATTACACCTCGTTTACATCTTCTCGTGAGGGCGCGGGTTAGGCTGAAGGCGGAGGTGAAGCATATGCGCAGATGGCTATCCCTGCTGCTTTGGTCGCTGGCCGGGGCGGCGATGGCCCAGGCGACAATCTCGCCCCAGGGCATCATCGTCAACCCCACCCCGGGCGACCTCACCGTCACCGTCTGGGTGGACAAGGACCCGGGACGGAGTGGCAACGCCGTATACAAGATGGGTGAGCCCATCCGTATCGGCGTCGAGGTGAACCGCGACGCCTACGTTTACCTGTTCAACGTCAACGCCGACGGCAGCGTCGACCTGATCCTGCCCAACGCTTACGACCGCAACAACCGACTGCGCGCCGGCGAGGCCCGCACCTACCCGCCCAAGGGCGCCCGCTACGAGTTCACCATTACCGGCCCCGAAGGTGAAAACTACGTGCTGGCGCTGGCTTCGCTGCGGCCGCTCTCGCTCGGCGAGATCGCCGACGTGAAGAGCGGGCGCGTGAACCTGAAGGGGCTGCGCAACCTCTCGCAGACGCTCTCGATCATCGTGCGCCCCGTACCCAACCGCGAGTGGGCCACCGACGCGATCCGCTACTACGTGGGGCGCCGCGCGCCGCCGCCTCCGGCGACGGGCACCCTGGCGATCGAGTCCAGCCCCGGCGGCGCCAAGGTCTTCATCGACGGCGCCTACCGCGGCCGAACGCCGCTGGTGCTCGAGCTGCGGCCGGGCATGCACGACGTGGAACTGCGCCTCGAGGGCTACGAGCCCTACCGCGCCCGCGTCCAGGTGCGCGCCGGGCAGACCACCCGCCTCAGCCCGCGGCTGGTGCGTACGGTGCGGACCGGAACGCTGTTCGTCGACTCCTCGCCGCAGGGGGCCCAGGTCTACGTCGACGGCGACCCGGTCGGCCGCACCCCGGTCCAGCTGGCGTTGGACGAGGGAACGCACGACGTGGAACTGCGCCTCGAGGGCTACGAGCCCTACCGCGCCCGCGTCCAGGTGCGCGCCGGGCAGACCACCCGCCTGAGCCCGCGGCTGGTGGCCGTCGTGCGCACGGGCACGCTCGAGGTGACCTCCACCCCCAACGGCGCCGAGGTCTACGTGGACGGCGTCTACCGCGGACGCACGCGCCTGCTGATGGAGCTCGAGGCCGGGATGCACGACGTCGAGGTCCGCATGGACGGTTACACGAGCTACCGGGCCCGGGTCCGCGTCGACCCCGGCGCGACCACGCGGGTCTTCGCCCGCCTGACCGCGGCGAAGGCGACCCTCGACCTCAGCGTCAACGTCGACGCCCAGGTCTTCCTCGACGGCTACTTCCTGGGCAAGACCAAGAACGGCCGCCTGGTCGCCAAGGTTTCGCCGGGCAACCGCGAACTCGTCGTCCTCGCCCCGGGGTACCACGTCTACGTAGAGACGGTTCGCCTCGAGCCGGGCGGCTACCACAAGTTCGTGGTGCGGCTGCAGCGCATCCGCTGACCCTCCGCGCCTCGACCCCCGCCGCGCGGCCTGCGCGGCGGGGGTGTTATCGTAGGCTTTGTGGACGCAATCGTGCTTGCGGGCGGTTCGCCCGAAGACCCCCTGGCGGCCCGGTACGGGGTGCCGAGCAAGACCCTGGTGCCCGTGCGCGGACGGCCGATGGTGGAGTTCACGCTCGAGGCCCTGAGGGCCACCCCGGAAGTGGACCGCATCGTCTACGTGGGGCCGGTGCCCGGGCAGGGGCTCACGCCCGCGCCCGACGCGGTGCTGCCCGATCAGGGCAGCCTGCTGGCCAACCTGGAATCGGGGCTGGCCGAGGCCCGGAGTCCCCGGGTGATCGTCGCCAGCGGCGACAACCCCTTCATAACGCCCGGGGCCGTGCAGGACCTGCTCGAGCGAGCCCCCGAGGCCGCGCTCGTCTACCCGATCGTCCCCAAGGCCGCCGTCGAGGCCCGCTGGCCGGGCATGCGCCGCACCTACGCCCGGCTCCGCGACGGGGTTTTCACCGGGGGGAACCTGATCCTGCTCGACAAGGCCCTCTTCGTGCGGGCGCTACCGATGGCGCGCAAGATCGTCGCCTTGCGCAAGAAACCGCTGGCGCTCGCGGGGACCGTGGGTTGGGGTGTGCTGCTCAAGCTGCTTCTGGGTCGGCTCGCCATCGCCGACGTGGAACGGCGGGCCGATCAGCTGTTCGGGATGCCCATGCGGGCCCTGATCACGACCCACGCCGAGGTGGGCGTTGACGCCGACAGCGAAGAGGACATCCGCTGGTTCGAGGGGGAGGATGCGCGTGCGAACGGTTCGTGAACTGCGCTGGGCGGGGGCCATCGCCTACCTCGCGGCGCTGGCCGCGGGGCTGCTGGTGGCCTTCGTGCTGCACGCCCTGTTCAAGGGTCAGGGGCGTTTCGGTTGGGAAGGCTTCAACGTGTGGGGCGTGCTTGAGGGGATCGCCTTCGTCTTCGCCTTCACCTTCGCACTCTGGGCGGCCAAGCGCGCCGTACGGGTCCCCTGCACCACCCTGCTCACCGCGGGCCTGGTGGCCCCGCCTTCGGCCGGCAAGGTGGCGCGCCCGCTGCCAACGATCGAGCAGGTGGAGTCGTTCGAGGGTCGTCTGGCCGTGCTCACCGAGGCCGGCGAACCCCAGGGCGTCCTCGGCCTCGAAGACCACATGGTTCCCTGGGAGCAGGCGCCGGTGGTGCCCGCCGACGTTGCCGTGAGCGAGCTCTCGGCGCTTTTCTGGAAGAGTCCCGTCGTCTTCGTGGTGCAAAACGGCGAGGTGCTGGGCGTGATCACCCGCGAGCGCTTCTTTCAGTTGATGGGGTTCGGCCGCCTCACGGTTTAGGGCTATCCGTCACGGGTCATCGTTTACAATAGACCCAGGCGCGCCCGCGGTGGGCCGCCGAAAGGAGGTGCGGTATGGCCCATATCATCTGTGAACCCTGTGTTGGCGTCAAAGACAAGGCCTGCGTAGAGGTCTGCCCCGTCGAGTGCATTTACGAGGCGCCCGCCGAGTACGACATGCTGTACATCCATCCCGAAGAATGCATCGACTGCGGCGCCTGTGTTCCCGCCTGCCCGGTCTCGGCCATCTTCCCCGAGGAAGACGTGCCCGAGCAGTGGAAGAGCTACATCGACCTGAACTACAAACTGGCCGGCTTGAAGTAGTCGCCAATGCGGGAGGACCGCCCCGCGCGTACGCGCGGGGCGGTCCTTTTTGAGCGCGCCCCCCTCAGACCAGGTTGATGGGGGTGAACTCCGGGCCGACCAGTTCCGCGGGATTGGCCCCGATGAACTGAGCCCCCGCGGCGTAGACGCTGCGGAAGTCGACCTTCACCGGCAGGTCGCCCTTGTCGAGGGCCTCCTCGGCGAGGTTGGGCTCGCCGCCGTAGACGCCGCCCTGGACGGAGCCGCCGCTGACGAACATTACCCCGCCCTTGCCGTGGTCGGTGCCCGCCGAGGCGTTCTGCTTGGCGCGGCGGCCGAACTCGCTGAAGACCATGACCATCACGTCGTTCCACTTGCCCTGGAGGATCATCTCCTGGCGGAAGGCCGAGAGCGCCTCCGACAGGCCCGCCAGCAGGTTGGCCTGGGTGCCCTGGACCCCGCCCTGGCCCGAGTGGGTGTCGAATCCGCCCGAGGAGGCGTAATAGACCTGGGAGGGGAAGTCGTACTTGATCAAGCGGGCGATGTCGCGGAAGCGGCGGCCGTAGCTGCTGTTGGGGAAGGTCGTGGCCGGGGCGAACTCCGCGGCCTGGGCGCCGCGCACCTTGTCGACGCTGCGCAGCATGTGGTCCATGGCGCGGCGCACCTCCTCGGCGGTGCCGCTGCGGGTCTGTTGGATCTGGCGCTGCAGCTCGCTTTGCAACTGCTGCTCCCAGTCGCTGCTCCCCAGGCCAAAGCCGCCGATGCTCTCGATGCTCAGCCCCGAGGTGTGCACGCCGCGGAGTGCGCGGGGCAGGGTGGAGCCAAAGTTGGTCGCGCAGAAGGGGTCGTTCTGCTCGTCGATGTAGCCCCCAAGCCATCCGGTCTTGTTGGGGCGCTCGGGGTCCCCGGTGTTCCAAATGGCGGTGGAGACGAAGTGGCTGCGGTTGTGGTTGGGGTAGCCCACCTGGCTGATCAGGGCCAGCTGGCCGTTGTTCCAGAGGTTATCCACCATGGGCTGCATGGCGGGGTGCAGCCCCAGGGTCATCCCCGGGGCGCCCAGGTCGAGGACGTTTGCGGCGGGGATGGCGATGTCGGGGCGGTAGGCCGCGTACTCGGGCTGGTTGTAGGGGATCAGGGTGTTGACCGCGTCGTTGCCCCCGAAGAGGTGGTAAAGCACCAGGATCTTGCCGTTGCCCCCCGCGGCCAGGGCGGTGCGGCTGAACAGCGAGGGCACCATCCCGGTGGCGGCGAGGGTGAACAGACTGCGTTTAATGAAACTCCGACGGTTCATGTTCCCTCCTAGAGCAGCTGCGCTTCGGGCGCAACCAGGCTGAGCGGATTGACGGCTCCGTCCATGAAGATCGAGTAGTCGATCGGCCCCGGCGGGGGTCCGCTGTCGGGGGGCTGGGTGGCGAAGTCGATGAACTTGAGGCGCTGCAGCAACGAGGCGTCGGGGAGCCAGTCGGTGTTGGCCAGCGGCCAGCCCGAGACGTCGGGCGGGTTGTAGGGGTCCTGGTCCAGGCGGGCGCGCAGCCAGTAGGAAAGGTCGCCGTCCATGGGCACCTCGCGCTTGCCGGCGGCGTAGAGGAGGCCCACGGCGTACTCGAGGGGGCTCTTTACGAGCGCGTTGCGGGTGCCCTCGGCGTAGAACTCAGGGTGCATGAAGAGCCACTTGAGGAAGTCGCGCACGGTGCCGCCTTTCAGCACGTCGGCGCCGACGTTGACCATTTCCTGGGTGGGTTCGGGGTGGAAAAAGTACTTGAGGAGCTTGCTGGCGACGAAGCGGTAGGTCTGGTCCTTGGCGAGGAGGATGTCGAGGACCTCGTAGCCCTCGAAGAGCGGGTTGAAGGTGTTGTGCACCCTCCGGCCGAGGATGGTCTTGGGTTCGAAGTCGTGCACCTCGCCGTAGAAGAGGAAGTAATGGTGGCCGTCTTCGTAGCTGACGCGCCAACCGGTGAAGGCGCGCGCGATCTCCTGGATGTCCTTCTCGGTGTAGTGCCCTTCGCCCAGGGTGAAGAGCTCCATCAGCTCCCGGGCCCAGTTCTCGTTGGGGTGCTCCTTGGTGCTGTCGTCGTTGTCGAGGTAGATGAGCATCGCCGGATCCTCGGCGATCATGTAGAGGAGGTCGCGGAACGAGGAGAGGCTGAGCTCGCGCAGCTTGTTGATCTTGTGGTAGGTGTTCCAGGCCCCGGTCTTGGAGGCCTCGGTCGTGAAGTGCCCGTGCCAGAAGAGGGTCAGGCGCTCTGCCAGCGGCGTCCGGGTGGTGAGCCAGTGGTTGACCCACTCGTGCACGTAGTTGGCGTCATCGAAGTACGCGGGCTCCTGTTCGGTTGGCAGGTCGGGGGTGTCGAGCAGGGCGTCGACGGCGCGCTCGAGCCCCATCGCGGCCAGGTCGTCGGCCTCGTCGGCGTTGCCGCGGGCCGCGGCCCGGCGCAGCAGGTGCGTGGCCTCGTACCGCCCGAAAGGACCGCGGTACTTGGCGCGCGCCCCCAGGCCACCGCAGGCGGTCAGCGTGCCGCCCACGAGAAGCAGGGCGAGCGCGGACTTCCAGGCGGAGCCGCTGGGGCGGTAGGGCGCCGTGGCGGGGAAGGCACCCGTGGTCGGAGCCGATCCGGACCCCGTGGAGGAAGATTCCGGAAGGGGAGGGTTTAGGGTGCGATTTTTGTCCATGACCCATGGTAGCAACCGCCGCGGAAAAAGTTGTAAAAAAACGCAAGGAATATACCCGGTTTAAGTAAGGCTACTTTTTCCGATGAAAAAGCCACAAGGCCAGCACAGCCCCCGACACGTCGGCCGCCCAGTCGGCCAAGCTGGCGTCGCGCCCCGGCACGAACGACTGGTGCCACTCGTCGCTGAGGCCGTAGAGCGCGGCCGTGGCAAGCGCCGGTGCGGGGGCCAGGCCACCGGCGCGCAGCAGCCCCGCGAGCACCGCGTAGGTGATCAGGTGGGCCAGCTTGTCCCAGGGCGGCGGCAGCCCCACGCTGCTGCCGGGCTGGCTGGAGGCGGCGAAGATCAGCGCCGCCCAGGCGAGGGCGAGCAGCAGGAAGAACCGGTTCAAGCCCCTGCCTCGACGAACTCGACGAGCACGCCCCCGTACCAGCGCGGATGCACGAAAGCCACCCAGTGCCCTCCGAAGCCGCGGCGTGGCTCCTCGTCAATCAGGGGTGCGCCCGCGGCCGCGAGCTCGGCGAGCGTGCGCTTGAGGTTGGGGGTGGCGAAGGCGAGGTGGTGCAGGCCGGGTCCGCGTCGCTCCAGGAAGCGGCCCACGGGGGTCTCGGGTCCCAGCGGCGTGAGCAGTTCGAGGCGGTGATCCCCGCTGACCAGCATGAAAGCGTGGACGCCCTGCTGCGGCAGCTTTTCTTCCGCTTCGAGTGTGTAGCCGAGCGCCCGGTAGCGCTCGAGCATGGCCCCAGGTTCCGGGGTGGCGATCCCTACGTGGTGCAGGTCCATGCCTTCATTCTGCCCGACCGCGGCCTGGGGCGGAGCGGGCCGCCGTTGCCGTCCGCACCTTGCGCCGCCGCGCCCGGGTTTTGGCGCGGTTCGCCTCGGCCACGTAGCGCAGCCGCTCCGCCCGGTACGAAGGTGCCGGCGCGCGCCGGCCGGCGAGGGCGGTGGGGTGCTCCGCCAGCCCCGCTTTCGGTTGGGGGCGTTCGTCCTGGTCCACTAGTCGGCCGCGGCTTCGCTCAACGCCTCCGCGTGCGGCATCGTGCGCGCGGGCTCGATGCTGACGAGGTAGCCCTGCATGAGCAGCTCCATCGAGGTGGGCAGGGCGACGGTCAAGTAGCGCAGGAAGCGCTCCTCGTCGAGGTGCTCGTACCGTCTGCGGGCCTCGAGCACCCATCGGCGCACCGCCTCGGGGAGGCGCGCTTCCCGGTCGAGGCCGGAGGTCAGCGGACCGGTGTACTCGATCTGGCGGTTGTAGCGGTTGCGTACGTAGAGGGTGCCCCGATTCATCGTCCTCCTCAGCCTACCCCGCGGCGGCGGCGCGCGGTGTCGAATCTGCACCCCTTCCGGAAGTTCAGCCCCGCTCCTTGTCGGGGTTTTGGTTGTAGCGGGCGCTTTGGCCGGGCGGTATCGTCAGAAAGCGCCATGCCGGCCCCTTCAGGTGCCGCCCCAGCAGCACGATCTGGCCCACGTGGTAGGCCAGGTGCGCCAGCGACCGCGCCAGCGCCTCCTCCACGCTGAAGCCCACGCCGCGGATCGTGACCCGCCGGGGGCGGTCCTTATCGCCGAGCGCCAGCGCCTCCCGTTCCAGCACCTCCCACGCCTCGCGCCAGGCGCGTGCCAGATCGGCCCGCTCCTGACCCTCGGCGTCGAACTCGGCCTCCCGATCCCGCCAGGGTTTTTCGCCGTCCTCGCTGAGGAAGTTCGTGAAACGAGAGCGCAGGTTGCCCGCCAGGTGCTTCCACAGGTCGGCCACCGAGTTCTCCCCCGGACCCAGCCGGGTGAACAGGGCCTCGTCGTCGAGCTGGGCCACCGCGTCCTCGAGCATCCGCTTGTACCGTCGAAACTCCCCTGCGTAGGGTTCCATCGCTCCTCCCTCCTCAGCGTCGTTCACGTAGCTTTCTTCGGATCCGGTCCCAGGTATCCAACGCCGGCTTGGGCCGACCGTCCGCGTCGGCCAGCCCCATGCGGGCGAACAGCTCCAGGGTCTGCAGGTCCCGCTCGCGGCCGATCGCCTCCCGGTAGGACCCTAGGTCCAGATCGTTGTAGAGCAGGTAGATCCAGAACGCGAGCCGGGGACCCAGCTGATCGGCGATAGCGTTCAGGTAGTCGCTCGGGTTCTGCTCCGAGGCGGGGCGGCGCGACGAGTCGCGGGAGGCGCAGCCCCCTTCGGCCACCGCGAGCGGGCGGTCGGTGCGTAGGGCGAGCGGCGCGTAGTACCCCGACCCCGGTGGGCGGCCGCCTAACCAGAGGCAGGGGTAGGAGGAGATCACCCAGAGGTCGAGCCGGGGTTCGAAGGCCTCGATCAGGTGCCAGTCGGGGCCTCCGGGGGCGGCGCGCAACTCGTCCCACTGGAAGGTGGTGAAGACGCGGGTGGCGGGTGAGGCGCGCTTGACCGCCGCGTAGGTCTCGCGGTAGAGCGAGACCAGGTGGGGCGCGTCCTCCGGATGGGCGGCCATGTAGGTGTTGACCTCGGAGCCCAGGCCCAGGAAGCGGGGTTGAAAGGTGCGCACGATCCGCAGCGCGAAGTTCTTGAACGCCCGGCGGATGCGCGGATCGGCGAAGCTGGGTTTCCCCCAAGCCGCGGGTACGCCCTGGAAAGTGCGCCGGTCGAGGCCGTTGAGGGCGTCGACCACGAAGATGGGCTCGAGCCCCTGTTCGCGGCTCAGCCGCACCAGGTTGACCAAGTCGGCGAAGCGGCGGGACGGGGCATCGGGGTCCTGTGCGAAGGCTTCCCAGGGGACGTTGCGTTGAAGCAGCACCGCGTCGGCGTGGCGACCGATGCCGCGCAGGGTGGCGAGCAGGCTGGACCATTCGATGCGGGCGGGCGAGGGGAAGAAGCCCATCGAGGGGCCGCCCTGGGCCGGCACGGGCCTCGGGTGGGCCAGCAGCGTCGCTAGCAGCAGCGCGACCCAAGGCCGCCCCCGGCCGCTCAACGGCGGCCGACCCTTTGCACCTGCCTTGCTGCGTGCACCCCGCGGCCCTCCCTCCCCGGGCCGGCTACCGGGCGTTCCCGGCGCGCCGGGCGCGGACGATTCGTTTCCATTTTACCGCGCCCTGTTCAGGGCCGCAGGAGGTCATAAAACAAAGGCGCCCGCAGGCGCCTTTGGTCGGTTGCGGGTTCAGGCTAGTAGCCCGCGGACTCCACCACGGTCACGTTCGCGGCCGAGGGGCCCTTGGGGCCGTCTTCCACTTCGAACTCCACGACGTCGCCTTCGTTGAGGGTGCGGAAACCCGAGGAGTTGATGGCGCTGAAGTGCACGAACACGTCGCTGCCACCTTCGCGCTCAATGAAACCGTAGCCTTTTTCCGCGTTGAACCACTTCACTTTACCTTTTTCCATTACTGCTCCTTTACTCCTGCCCTTTCGGGCAACGCACGGGGGCTGGGCGATGAGACTTACCAATTTGGCCACCACAGCTTTCCCGCAGCGCGCTTCATTGTAGCACAGATGTCCGCCGCTGCATTTGCGGGGCATGTGAAGCACCCCCGCGGCCGGCCGCGGGGGTGCGGGATCGGGCCGTTCAGCCCTTGGCCACGAAGTTGACGAGCTTTCCGGGAACGTAGATCTCCTTGACGAGCTTCTTGCCCTCGAGGTGGCGGCGCACGTTTTCGTGCGCCTTGGCGCGGGCGATCGCCTCGTCCTTGTCGATCTCCGCCGGCACCTCGATCCGCGCCCGCACCTTGCCGTTCACCTGCACCACCAGGGTGAGGGTGTCGGCGGCCAGGGCGGCCTCGTCGTAGGTCGGCCAGCGGGCGTCGAAGACCGAGTTCTCGTTGAAGCGGTGCCACAGCTCCTCGGCGATGTGGGGGGCGAAGGGGGCGAGGAGTTGCAGGTAGCCCAGCACCGCGTTTTTGTAGACCGCATTCGCTTCGCTCGTCTTGCGGAAGTCGTAGAGCGCGTTGAGCATCTCCATGAGCGCGGCGATGGCGGTGTTGAAGCGCAGGCCCTCGACGTCTTCGGTGACCTTTTTGATCGTCTGGTTGAGTTTGCGGTAGAGGGTCTTGTCCGCGCCCTCGAGCCGGGCGGGGTCGAAGGCCTCGGGGGCCTGGCGCAGGGCTTCTTCGTCCTCCACCACCCGCCGCCAGACGCGGTTGAGGAAACGCCAGGCTCCCTGCACGCCCTCCTCGGTCCAGACCATCTCCTTTTCGGGGGGCGCGGCGAAGAGGATGGTCACGCGGGCGATGTCGGCGCCCTGCTCACGCACGAAGGGGCCGACCATCACGCCGTTGCCCAGCGACTTGCTCATCACCGCCGGCTTCCAGAAGTGGAGGCGGCCGCCCTCGCCTTCGCGCAGCTCGGCCCCCATCTTCTTCACCTCGTCCAGGTTCAGCTCGGCGGTCTCCAGCTCCAGGCGGATGCGCGCCTCCTCGCCGAGGCGCACCCGCTCGCCCTCCGCCTCGACGGGGCCGTAGTCGGTCCAGCCCATGACCATGCCCTGGGTGAAGAGGCGCGCGAAGGGCTCGTCCACCGCGACCATCTTTTGGTCGTGGAAGAACTTGGTGAAGAAGCGCGAGTAGAGGAGGTGCAGCACCGCGTGCTCGATGCCGCCGATGTACTGGTCCACGGGCATCCAGTAGTCCGCCTTGTCGCGCGCGAAGGGGAGCCGCTCGTTGTGGGCGTCGGTGTAGCGGAGGTAGTACCACGACGAGTCGAAGAAGGTGTCCATGGTGTCGGCGTCGCGCCGCGCGGGCCCGCCGCACTTGGGGCAGGTGGTGTGGATGAACTCGGGGTGGGCCTCGAGCGGGCTCTTGCCGTGGGGCCGGATCTGCTCGACGTCCTTGATCTCGGGTAGCTCGACCGGAAGCTGGTCTTCGGGCACCGGAACCACGCCGCAGTTCTCGCAGTGGATCATCGGGATGGGCGTGCCCCAGTAGCGCTGGCGGCTGATGAGCCAGTCACGCAGGCGGTAGGTGACTGTGGCCTCGCCCAGCCCCTTCGCGGCGAGCCACTCGGTGATCTTCTTCCTGCCTTCCTCGCTGGGCAGGCCCGTGAACTCGCCCGAGTTGATCATGACGCCGGAGCCCTCGTAAGCGGCTTCGAGCGGCTGGGGCAGGTCCTCGCCTTCGGGCTGGATGACCGGGACGATCTCGAGCCCGAACCTGCGCGCGAACTCGAAGTCGCGCTGGTCGTGGGCGGGCACGGCCATGATGGCGCCGGTACCGTAGCCGTAGAGCACGTAGTCGGCGGTCCAGATGGGGATCTTCGCCCCGTTCACCGGGTTGATGGCGTAGGCGCCGGTGAAGACCCCGGTCTTCTCACGGTCCTCGGTCTGGCGTTCGATCTCGCTCTTGAGCTGCGCCGCGCGCACGTAGGCTTCCACCTCGGCGCGGCGTTCGGGGGTGGCGAGCTCGAGCGTCAGCGGGTGTTCGGGGGCGAGGACCATGAAGGTGGCCCCGAAGAGGGTGTCGGGCCGGGTGGTGAAGACCTCCAGCCGTTCCTCGCGGCCGTCCAGGCCGAAGCGCACGGTCGCGCCCTCGCTGCGACCGATCCAGGCGCGCTGCATCGCCTTGACCTTCTCGGGCCAGTGCTCCAGTTTGTCCAGATCGTCGAGCAGCCGGTCGGCGTAGTCGGTGATCTTCAGGTACCACTGCTCCAGGTTCTTCTTCTCGACCAGGGTGTCCTCGTGGCGCCAGCAGCGGCCCTCGACGACCTGCTCGTTGGCCAGCACCGTCTGGCACTTGGGGCACCAGTTCACCAACCCGCCGGCGCGGTAGACCAGCCCGGCCTCGTACATCTTGATGAAGATCCACTGGTTCCAGCGGTAGTAGTCGGGGGTGCAGGTGGTCACCTCGCGGTCCCAGTCGTAGAGGATCCCCATCAGGTTCAGCGATTCCTTGGCCTTGGCGATGTTGTCGAAGGTCCAGTCGGCCGGATGCTTGCCGAACTTGAGGGCGGCGTTCTCGGCCGGCAGACCGAAGGCGTCCCAGCCCATGGGGTGGAGGACGCTGTACCCCTGTTGCTTCTTGAAGCGGGCCAGCGCGTCGCCCATGGTGTAGTTCTTGAGGTGGCCCATGTGCAGGTCGCCCGAAGGGTAGGGGAACATCTCCAGGACGTAGTACTTTTCGCCCTCTTCGCGGGCCTTCATCAGGCCGCGCTCTTCCCAGAAACGCTGCCATTTGGGTTCGATCGCGTGGGGGTTGTATTTGCTCATCGTTCCTCCGGTGAAGCCTAAAAAACCCTCCCGCAAGAGGGGAGGGAGCGGACCCGTAGGGCTCCCTCAGGCGGGGGGTAGGCCGGTGCGCGTCATCGCTAAGAGTATACGCTCGCGTGCATGGAAAAAACAAAAATGATATAACGGCGTAAACCGTTTGGGAGGTGCTATGAAAAAGCTAATCGGCTTCGTTGCGTTGCTCGCAGTGCTCGCGCTTTCCGCCTGCAGCGGACCGGCGGCCGGCAAGCCGGCCTACGCCCCCGAACCGCGCGTCGCCGGCGAAACCGGGCTGGCCCTCGCCGTGCCCGACGTGGTGCTCTTCGCCGTTTCCGGCCGCTGCGGCGTACCCTGCGACGGCGCACCCGACGACAACTACGACTACCTGACCGAGCGCGGCACCGCCCAGGCCGTGGCCCAGGCCTTCCGCGACCTGGGACGGAGCGTGCTCGTGCTCACCTACAGCTCGCACCTCTACAACCACTACTCCTCGATCAGCGGCGGCTACGAGTACGGCTTCCTGCAGCTCGAGGCCGACTTCGACTGGGTGCGGCGCAACTGGCCGGGCAGCCGACGGGTGCTCCTGGGCCACTCCCACGGCACCAACTGGACCCACAACCTGCTGCGCGCCCACCCCGGCTGGACCGCCGACTACCTGATCGACCTCGACGGCATCTGTGCCCTTTGGGAAGGCGACAACCGCCCGTACTTCGACGACTTCTACACCCGTTACGGCAACCCCTGGCCGGTGGACCTGTCCGAGAGCTGCGACGTAGAGCCTATCGAGAAGTACTGGTGGTGGACCTCGTACTACAGCGCCAAGGACGTGGCCTACCCCGGCGCCACCTACAACCTCGAGGTACAGTCGGCCCGCTTCCTGGCTGCTAGCGTGCAGCCGGAGGGGAACACCAGCCTGGTCTTCGACTACACCGACAACCTTCGTCTGGATGCGGGCCGCACGAACGTCTGGACCTACGTGGCCGACGAGGACCACAACGGCGTCACCTACCCGGGCTCGAGCGCCCTCGACTGGGTGCGGTCGCGCATCGCCGCGCTGGGCCTGCCCCAGGCGCTCCTCACCGGCCTTCACCCCGCGCGTCCTAGACTGGGGCATGCTGCGGATCGGCGAACTGGCGCGCGCGGCCGGCGTTTCGGTGGACACGCTGCGCTTCTACGAGCGCCGCGGCCTGCTGCGGCCGGCGGCGCGCAGTGCGGCGGGTTACCGCCTCTACGACGCGGCGGCCCTGCGGCGCCTGGATTTCATCCGGCGCGCGGGGGCCCTGGGTTTCACCCTCCGCGAGGTGGCCGGATTGCTGGAGGTGATGGAGGAGGGGCAGCCGCCCTGCGCCCACGTGCGCGCGCTGCTCGAGGACAAACTCGCCGCCCTGGAAGAGCGGATGCGCGAGCTCGAGGCCCTGCGACGGGAGCTGGCCGAGCGGCTCGCCTGGGCGCGCGCCCACCCCGATCCCGCCTGCGACGGTGCGGACGCCTGCGTCTACCTCGACCCGCCTGCCTGAGGCTTGACCCTGGACCGCGGTCCAGGGTCTAGGCTGGACCCAGGAGG
>JALSIA010000200.1 GCA_026981865.1 Thermaceae bacterium | reverse complement strand
CGGAAAACCTGGGGAGGGCACCGGGTTTCTCCACAGGGCGGCCGCGGCCGCGGTTGTCCACAGGGTCTTCCACAGGCTTTCCCCAGGGTTATGGGCAGGGTTATCCACGGCCGGCCCACCTGCTTTCGAACCCCTCGACGGTGCGGCGCAGCTCGGCGTCCTCCGCGAGCAGTTTGCCGATCTTCTGGGTGGCGTAGAGGACGGTGGTGTGGTCGCGGCCGCCGAAGAACTGGCCGATCTCGGGCAGCGAGGCCCCGGTGAGCTGGCGAATCAGGTACATGGCCACCTGGCGCGGACGCACCACCTCTTTGCTGCGCCCTTTGGACTTGAGGTCGGCGGGGGTGACGCCGTAGTGTTCGGCCACGGCGGCGAGGATCTCGTCCATCGTCACCGCCTCGCCGGCGGCGTGGAAGAGGTCGGCCAGCGCGCTCTGGGCCACCTTGGGCGTGATCGTCACCCCAGAGAGCGAGGCGTAGGCGATCAGGCGCATCAGCGCCCCCTCCAGCTCGCGGATGTTCGAGGCCACCTGCCGCGCCACGTACTCGAGCACCTCTTCGCTGAGCTGGACCCCGCGGCGCTCGGCGTTCATCTTGAGGATGGCGATGCGGGTCTCCAGGTCGGGGGGCTGGATGTCGGTGATCAGCCCCCACTCGAAGCGGCTGCGCAGCCGCGACTCGAGCGTGAGAATCTCGCGCGGGGGCCGGTCGGAGGTCAGCAGGATCTGTTTGCCGTCCTCGTAGAGGGTGTTGAAGGTGTGGAAGAACTCCTCCTGGGTCCGCTCCTTGCCGGCGATGAACTGCACGTCGTCGACGAGGAGCATGTCCACCGAGCGGTAGCGCTCGCGGAACTGGTTCATGCGATCGGAGCGGATGGCGCTGATCAGGTCGTTGGTGAAGGTCTCGGTGGAGACGTACTCGACGCGGATCTCGGGGAAGCGCTGGCGCGCGTAGTGGCCCACGGCGTGCATCAGGTGGGTCTTGCCCAGCCCCACCCCCCCGTAGATGAAGAGCGGGTTGTAGGCCTTGCCCGGAGCCTCGGCCACGGCCATGGCGGCGGCGTGCGCCATCGAGTTACCGGGGCCGACGACGAAGCTCTCGAAGGTGTACTTGGGGTTGAGGCGGGAACGGGGGACGGCGGCCGGGGCGCGCGTACCCTCCTCGAGAATCGTGTCCTGAACGACCTCGCCCGGTACGACCTTGAGGCGGAACTCGGGCGACCGGGCCCCGAGCCGCAGGAGCGCCTCCTGGATCAGGTGGCCGTAGTGCTTCTGGATCCAGTCGCCGGCGAAGCTGGTGGGCACGCCCAGCTCGAGCGCCCCGCCCGTCAGCCCCAACGGCTTCACGCGGGCGAACCAGGTGTCGAATTCGACGCTCGTGACGTTCTCGCGTACGTAGTCCAGGACGTTTTCCCAGATGCTTTCGTGGGTCAAACCGGGCACCTCCAACAAGCCTTTCCATTCTACCCGAGCCGGAGCGGCGGGCCCCAAATTTTTCCGAGCGCGTGCTAGCCTTAAGGGCATGGGGGTTTCACGTGAAACCTTTGACGTGGTCGTCGTCGGCGGCGGCCACGCGGGGATCGAGGCGGCCGCGGCCGCGGCGCGGTTGGGGGCGCGGGTCGCCCTCGTCACCGGGGATCCGGCGCGCATCGGCCTGATGCCCTGCAACCCCGCGGTGGGCGGCCCCGGCAAGAGCCAGCTGGTCCACGAGGTCGAGGCCCTGGGGGGTTGGATGGGCCGGCTCGCCGACGCCGCGGCCATCCATACCCGGGTGCTCAACCGCTCCAAGGGGCCGGCGGTGCGCAGCCTGCGGGTGCAGACCGACCGCGACGGCTACGCTGCAGCGGCGCGCGCGGCGCTGGCCGCGGAACCGAACGTTGCGGTGGTGCGCGGTGAGGCGGTGGGACTCGTGCGCGAGGGCGGCCGCCTCGCGGGCGTGCGCACGGCCGACGGGCGGGTGCTGGCGGCCCCGGCGACGGTGCTGGCCGCGGGCACCTTCCTGCGCGGCCGCATCTGGTACGGGCTGCAAAGCCGGCCTGCCGGACGGCAGGGCGAGCCCCCGGCCCGCCACCTCTCCAAGGCGCTTGAGGCCCTGGGGCACCGTACCCTGCGGCTAAAGACGGGCACGCCCCCGCGCATCCTCCGCCGCAGCATCGATTTCGCCGCCCTGGAGGAGGTGCCGCCGGACGACCCCCCGGGCAGCTTTTCCGGCCGCCCCGGCCCCCACGCCGCCGCGCTCGCCACCTGGACGACGCGCACCCACCCGGGCACCCACCGGCTCATCCTCGACCACCTCGACGCCTCCCCGCTTTACGCAGGGGCCGTCCAGGCCGTGGGGCCGCGCTACTGCCCCTCGATCGAGGACAAGGTGGTGCGCTTCGCCGACAAGGACAGCCACCTGCTCTTCGTCGAGCCCGACGGTCTCGAGACCGGCGAGGTCTACCTGCAGGGCTTCTCCTCCAGCCTGCCCCCGGCGGTGCAGGAGCGTATGGTGCGCACCCTGCCGGGCTTCGAGCGCGCCGTGATCCAGCGCTATGCCTACGCGGTCGAATACGACGCGTTCGACCCCACCGACCTCAGCCCCGGCCTGATGTCGCGCCACCTGCCCGGCCTCTTCCTGGCCGGACAGGTCAACGGCACCTCCGGCTACGAGGAGGCGGCCGCCCAGGGGCTGCTGGCCGGCCTGAACGCCGCCCGCTTCGCCGCGGGCCAAGGCGAAGCAAGCCTCCGTCCCGACGAGGCCTACATCGGCGTGCTCGTCGACGACCTGGTCACCCGCGGCGTGGACGAACCCTACCGGATGATGACGAGCCGGGTGGCGCTGCGGCTGCTTTTGCGCGGCGACAACGCCGACGAGCGCCTGGTCCCCAAGGCGGCGGCCTGGGGGCTTCGCCCCGCCGCCGACGCGGAGCGGGTGGCCGCGAAGTACGCGCGGGTGCGCGCCGAGCTCGCGCGCCTGGAGGCCGCCCGCATCGAGGGGGTGCCGGCCGCCGTCTGGTTGCGACGCCCGGGCGCCACCCTCGCCGAGGCCTGGCGGCGCGTCGGCCCTCCGCCCGCACCCTTGAGCCGCGAGGAAGCCGAGCAGGTCGAGATCCGCGCCAAGTACGCTGGCTACATCGAACGCCAGGAACGACAGCGCCGCCGCACCGGCGAGCTGGCCGCCTACCCGATCCCGGCGGATCTGGACTACCGCACGGTGCACAACCTCTCGCGCGAGGCGGTCGAGAAGCTCTCGCGCCGCCGGCCCGCCAACCTGGCCGAGGCGGCGCGCATCCCCGGGCTGCGCGACTCCGAGATCACCGCGCTGCTCGTCCACCTCGCCCGCCACAGCCGCAGGAGCGCATGAAGGACCGCCTCGAGGCCTACGCCGCGCTGCTGGAGCGCTACGCCGCCAGCGCCAACCTGGTCTCCCCCAAGGTGCTCGCCGAGCTGCCCGTCCACTTCGCGGCGGCGCGCGCCTACGGTGAGGTGCTGCCCGAGGGCGTGCACGTCCTCGACGTGGGCTCGGGCGCAGGGCTGCCGGCGATCCCGCTCGCGGTCGCACGCCCCGACCTCGCCCTCACCCTCGTCGAGCGCCGCGCCAAGCGCGCGGCCTTCCTGGATCTGGTCGCGGCCCGCCTAGGGTTGGAAAACGTGCGCGTGTACAATGGCGACGTGCAGCAGTGGAGCGGCCGGACCGCCTACGTGACCGCGCAGGCGGTTGCCCCCTTCGACGTCGTCTACCGCCTCGTCGCCCACGCCGCGGACTACCCGCTCACCCTGATCGCCCGCAAGGGCCCGGGCTGGCGGGAGGAAGCGGCGCGCCTGGGCGCCCAGGTGTTTCACGTGAAACCCCTGGGCTCCGGCGCCGAGCTGGTGTCCCTCAGGCTGGAGGCGCCGCGGTGAAGCGGCTCGGCATCGTCAACCAGAAGGGCGGCGTGGGCAAGACCACGACCGCGGTCAACCTGGCCACCTACCTGGCCCTGCTCGACCGCCGGGTCCTCCTCGTCGACCTCGACCCCCAGGCCAACGCCACCTCGGGGCTGGGGGTGGCGCCGAGCCCGCCCGACGCCGGCACCGCCGCCGTGTTGCTCGAGGGCGCCGAGCCGGCCGCCGAGGCCGTGCACCTGGAGAGCTACGGCCTCGACCTGCTTCCCGCGGGCGAGGGCCTCGTCGCCGCGGCCGCCGAGCTGCTCGAAGACCCCTTCCGCCTGCGCGCCCGCCTGGCGGGGGTGGAGGCGGGCTACGACTTCGTCCTCTTCGACGCCCCGCCCAGCCTGGGGCCGCTGACGATCAACGTCCTCGCCGCCGCCGAAGGCCTGATCGTGCCGCTGCAGACCGAGTACTACGCGCTCGAGGGCATCGCCCGCCTGGTCGAGACCGTCGAGAAGGTGCGCGGCGCGCTCAACCCGGGGCTGCGCATCCTCGGCATCGTGCTCACGATGTACGACGGGCGCACCCTGCTTTCGCAACAGGTCGAACAGAACGCCCGGGAGCACTTCGGGGACCGCGTCTTCTGGACGGTGATCCCGCGCAACGTGCGCCTTTCCGAGGCGCCCAGCTACGGCGAGCCGATCGCCAAGTACGCCCCCACCTCGGCGGGGGCGCAGGCCTACGGTCGGCTGGCCGCGGAGGTGATGCGACGTGTCGAGAAAGCCTAGGGGGTTGGGCCGCGGGCTCGACGCCCTGCTGCCCAAAACCGGGGGCCACCCCACCCGCCTGCCGCTGGCGCTGATCCGGCCGAACCCCGACCAGCCGCGGCGGCGGTTCGACGAGGCGGCGCTGGCCGAGCTCGCGGCCTCGATCGCCAAGCAGGGGCTGCTGCAACCGCTGCTCGTCCGTCCCCGCGGCGAGGGGTACGAGCTCGTTGCCGGCGAGCGCCGCTTCCGTGCGGCGCAGATGGCGGGGCTCGACGAGGTGCCGGTGGTGGTGCGTGAACTCGACGACCGCACCGCGCTCGAGCTGGCCCTCGTCGAGAACCTGCAGCGCGAGGACCTGAACCCCATCGAGGAGGCCCAGGGCTACCAGCGCCTCGTCGAGATGGGCCACGCCCAAGCCGAGATCGCCGAGGCCGTGGGCAAGGCGCGCAGCACCGTGGCCAACGCGCTGCGGCTGTTGCAGCTCGACGAGGCCAGCCAGGAGGCCCTGGCCGCGGGCCGGATCAGCGCCGGCCACGCCCGCGCTCTGCTGATGGCCCCGCCCGGCGAGCGCCCGCAGCTGCTGCAGCGCATCGTGCGGGACGGGCTTTCGGTGCGCCAGGCCGAACGCCTGGCGAGCCGCCCGAAGAAGAAGCCTGTGGCGAGGAAGGCGGCCTACGCCGAACTGGCCCGTGACCTCGAGCGCCAGCTCGGGTTCAAGGTCCGCCTGACCGGCGAGGGCAAAGGCCGGCTCGAGATCTTCTACTACTCCGAGGAAGAACTGAACGCGATCCTCGAGCGCCTGGGCTACCGCAGCTAACGCAGCGGCAGCCGCACCGAGCCGTCCCGGTCCGCGCGCAGCACCCGCACGTTCCAGGCGGCGAGCCGCTCCAGCACCCCGGGGTCGGGGTGGCCGAAGGCGTTGGGCCCCACCCCGATCCAGGCGATTCGCGGACGGAAACGGCGCAGCAGCGCGTCCGTGGTGCCGTCCGCAGCCCCGTGGTGGGCCACCTTGAGGACGTCCACGCGCTGGGGCCGCCAGGCGAGCGCGTGCCGTCCGGGAGCGTCGCCGGTGAAAAGCAGCCGCCGGCCGCGGTATTCCAGCACGAAGACGAGGCTGCGGTCGTTGTCTTTCCCCGGGGCGGCCGGCGGCGGGTGCAAGAAGTGCAGCTCGGCTCCGCCCACCCGCAGCACGCGGCCGCGGTGCACCTCCAGGACCGGAACCCCGTTCGTCCGGGCCGCGGTGCGCAGGCGCGTGTCGAGGGGGTCACCGGGCTTGGGCGGCCCCAGCGCCAGCGCCCCCACGGGCACGAGCTCCAGGAGCTCGGGCAGGCCGCCGGTATGGTCGGCGTCGGGGTGGGTGCCGACGGCGAGGTCGAGGTCGTCCACCCCCAACGCCGCCAGCGCCCGCGCCAAGCCGCGGGCGTCCCAGGTGTGGCCGGCGTCGACGAGGATTTCGACCCCGCCCGGCAGGCGCACCAGCGCCGCGTCCCCTTGCCCCACGTCCAGGAACCAGACGTCGGGGCGCACCCGGTCGGCCGTCGCCGCTGCGGCCAGGGTTGCGGCGGCCGTGAGCGCCAGCGCGGTGCGGAGCCTCAGGAACCGGTGCCCGGCGAGGACGAGCGGGGCGAGCGCAAGGTAGTAGAGCGCGTAGCCGCCGGCGTCGATCGCCCCCCAGTGCAGCCCCGGCAGCCGGGCGAGGAGGCGGACGCCGCCGAGCAGCAGATCCGCGCTCAGGTTGAAGGGAACGGCGAGCATCCCCGAGAGCGCTGGCAGCGCCGCCTTGAGAAAGCCCAGGGGGACGAGCAGGCCCACGAGCGGGAGCAGCACCAGGTTGGCCAGCGGGCTCGCCAGCGGCAGGTACCCGAAGCGGTCGAGGACGAGCGGCAGGGTGGCCGCCTGAGCCGCCAGGGTGAGGCCGAGGGCGCCGAACAACCACGCCTTCCAGCGCGGGCGCTGCGGAAGGAGCGGCAGCACCAGGGCGATGCCCAGCACCGCCAGGTAGGAGAGTTGGAACGAGAGGCTTTCCACCGCGTAGGGGGTGAGCACGAGCTGTACCCCCAGGGCCAGCGCCAGGAGCGACGCCAGCGGCACCTCCACGAGCCCCGCGGCGCGCGCCAGCAACCAGACCCCGGCCATCAAAGCCGCCCGCAGCAGCGAGGGGCTGGGCCCCACGAGGGCCAGGTAGCCGACGAGCAGCGCCAGCGCCGCGAGGTAGCGCCCCCGCCCCAGCGGCGCGGCGAGGAGCACAAAGAAGCCCACGAGGATGCCCACGTGCAGCCCCGAGAGAGCCAGGGCGTGGGCCAGCCCCGCCCTGCGGAAGGCCTGGACGTCGCCGGCCAGGGCTGCGCGTTCCCCCAGGGTGAGGGCCCGGGCCAGGGCCGCGGCCTCCGGGGTGAGGCCACGCAGCAGGTTCGCGCGCACCCGGTCGCGCAGCCCGGACGGGAGGGGGCGGTGCTCGAGCAGCCGCACATCGCGCAGCTCGGCGCGCACGCCCCGGCTGCGGAGCCAGGCGCGGCGGTCGAAACCCCCGGGCAGGCGCGCGCCCTCGGGCCGCGCCACCCGGCCCTCCACCCGCACCCAGCCGTCCGCGAGGGGCGGGTAGCTGCGCAGGAAGAGGGGGGCTGGGGCGGTGCGCAGCACCCCGTTCCGCAGCGCGCCCTCGAGGACGACGCGCTCCCCCAGCCGCCCTGCCCAAGGGTCGCCGAGCAAAGCCAGGCGCAGCAGCACCAGCCCCAGCCCCAACGCCAGCGCCCCCCGCGCGCTCCTGGGGAGCGCCGGCAGCGCGAACAGCCCCAGGGCCCCCCACGGCCCGGCGAGCGCGGCCAGCAGGGCTCCGGCGGCGAAGGCGTAGGGGGTCACGGCCTCAGGTAGGGACGGAGGCGTTCGAGCGTGCGGGCGCCGATGCCGGGCACCCGCACGAGCTCGTCGAGGGTGCGGAAGGGGCGGTAGGCGACGATCCGTCGGGCCAGCGCGGGGCCGATGCCGGGCACGGCCTCCAACTCCTCCGCACTGGCGCGGTTAACGCTCACCCGCGGCCGCGGCACGTCCGGAGCCTCGAGCGTCGCCTCACCGCGTGCGGGCACCCGCAGCGTCTCGCCGTCGGCGAGGGGCAGGGCGAGGTCGAGCGCCTCCAGGTCGGCGCCGGGCGCCGCGCCGCCCGCGGCGGCAAGGGCGTCGGCCACCCGCGCCCCCGGCTCGAGGGTGTACACCCCGGGGTTCCGGACCGCCCCGGTCACCGCCACGACCGGCGGTTCCCGCTCCAGAGCCACAGGGGAAAACCGCACCGAGAGGTGCGGCCCCAAACGCGCGAGCCCTAGCGCCAGCACCAGCGCCAGGTAGAGGCCGAGCGCTACAGGTTGGAGGCGTGCCACTCCACCAGGGCCACGCCCAGGCCGAGCACGCCGACGAAGATCAGGTAGGCCGGATCGGCCGTGGGGTTCATGTAGATCCAGTACCCGGCCGCGGCCAGGGTGCCGAGGCTGAAGAGCTTGAGCAACGCGCCCATGAAGCCGCCGGTGCGCCGCGCCGGCTCGGCCGCGGGCTCGGTGGTGTAAATTTCCGCGGCGGGGGCGGGTTCCTCGGGGGGCGTGATCGGCGGGGGAAGCTCCTCCTCAAGCGTGACGGGGCGCTCCTCGGCGGCTTCGACGGGCTCGGCCGGCGCAGGCTCTGCCGTTGCGGGCTCCGGTGCCGGCGGCGGTGCCGGCTCCGGGGGCGGGGCGCTCACCGTGGCCTGCTTCTGGCGGGCCACGAAGGTCTTGACGGATTCGAAGAAGAGGCGCAGTTCGTCGACCTGAAAGGCGCGCACCGGCGCCTCGATGAGCGGCGCGGCCTCGCCCATGACCACGAGCGTGCCGCCCTTGCCTCCCACCACCCTCTTGATCTCGCCCAAGGGCGCCCGCTGCACGCCGGCCTCGCCGATGTAAAACAGCTCGGCCCGGGTGAGGGCCAGAAGGCCGTCGGCGCCTTCGAGCTGCGAAACGACCTCGTCTTGGGTAAGCTCCCGAAGCTTTTCTTGATATGCGCTCATGTTGCTGTATATTCTACCCGATTCGGCCGTTTCCACGCAGGAGCGCGCCGGGCGCGGGCGGCGCGGTATGGTGTAGGCATGAAAGAGGTGCATTTCCGCCTGGTCACGGGTACGGATCCCGAGCTGTTCCAAGACCGATTGAACGCCGTGGTGGCCGATCTTCCCGACGACGCCATCCTCGTCGACGTGCTGTTTTCCACCGCCCATTCCGGTCGGGTCGCCGAGTACTCGGCGCTGATCTACTACAAAGAAGTCGAACCGTGGAAGGATTGAACGTCGAACTGCTGGGCCGCACCCCTGAGCTGCCGCCCTCGCCCGGAGCCGAGCTGGTGATCTACCTGCTGGCGCGCCCGGGCTGGCGCAGCCGCGAGGAGCTGGCCAAGGTGATCCCCGACGTGGACGCGGCGCTCGCGGCGTTGCGCGCGAGCCCCTACGGCCCCTACCTGGAGGAGGCCGACGGGCGCTTCCAGCTGCGTGCGGAAAGCGACGTGCTGGCGTTCTGGGAGGACGCCTACCGCGACTGGGAGAAGACCGCGAACCGCTATGGGGAGCTGGCCGCGGGGTTTTCGAGCGCCATTCCTGCCTTCCAGGAATGGCTCGAAGGCGAGCGCCGCGAGGTGCTGCACGCGCTCTGGGGAACCGCAGTGGGCAAGGCGAACGCCCTCCTCGACCAGGGAGCGAAGGACGCTGCGCTAGCGCTGCTGGCCGGGGCCGAGGGCGCCTACCCGCTCGAGCCGGCGTCGGCCCTCGACCTCGCCGACTTCTACTGGCGCGCCCGCCGCCCCGCCGAGACCGCGCGGGTCATCGAGGCCGTGTTGGACGAGATCCCCGATAAGTTCCGCGACCGCGCCCGGCTGAACCGGGCCGCCGCCCGGCTGCGCGCCGGCGACGAAGCCGCGGCCCTGGCCGAGCTGCGGGCGCTGGAAGCCGAGGGGGGCGAGCTCGGGGTCTGGGCCGGGGTGCACCGCGGCAGCCACGCGGTGCTCACGGGCGACGCGCAGCTGGCGCTGCGCCTGGCCGAGGAGGCCTTCGCCGCCGCCGAGGAGGCCACCGACGGGGAGCTGGCCATCGCGGCGTTGATGCTGAAGGGCGAGGCGCTCACCGCGCTGGGCCGGCCCAAGGAGGCGACCCACGCCCTGGGGGAGGCATTGGGCATCCACGAGGCGATGGGGCGCAGCTTCTCCCCGGTGGTGCTGGCGCTGCTCGCCGAGGCCCACGCGGCCTGGGGCTACACGGACAAGGCGCGCGAGCTCGCCGAGAAGGCCTTCAAGGAGGCCCGCGCCCAGCGCGACCCCTACGCCGCGAGCCGGGCGCTGTGGGCCCTCTTCCGCGCCACCGGCGAGGCGGGGTACGCGGAGATGGCGCGGCGCGAAGCGGCCGAGGCCGGCCACGCCCCCTGGCAGCGGCGGCTCGCGGAGACGTAAACGCAAACGCGAACGGTTACCGTTGCTAATAACCTACAATTCCGACCGGAATACTTGACATTAGCCGCGCGGCCCGTGTAGGGTGGCGGCATGAACGGTTCGCGTTTCTTCCACCTTGCTTTGGGCGGGGTGGGGCTTTCGGGCACGGCCCTGGCCCAGACGGCGGCCTGGAGCTGGGGG
>JALSIA010000199.1 GCA_026981865.1 Thermaceae bacterium | reverse complement strand
GGTCAGGGTAAGGCTGAGCGCCGCGGTACCCGGGTTGTGCACCCGCAGGGTGTAGTGCACCGCGTCGCCTAAGCGCACTTTGCGCGGCGCTACCCGCTTTTCCAGCAGCAGCGCGCTGCTCCAAACGGGGGTGCGGGTCGTGGGCGAGACCAGCGTGTTCGGGGTCTCGTCGCTTTGCAAGGTAAAGGCATTCTCGATCAGGGTGTCGTCGGGCACGCCTTCCTTCACGCGCACCCGCAGCTCGACCTGCCAGGAGCCGCCGGCGGGGACGTCGGCCGGCTGCCAGCGTACGCGGTGCCGCACGGCATCGTAGACACCCGCAGGCGTACTGCCCAGGTACTCCAGGTTGGGGTCGAGCCAGTCGTCCACCACCACGCTGGTGAGGGGAATGGGGTAACGGTTCTCGAAGCGCAAGGTGTAAGTGAGCTCGGTTCCCGCGGTCACCGTGCCTTGGGGATTCACGCTCTTTTCGAGCACGACCTCGCCCGGAGCCAGCACCCGCACGGCCTCGTCGTAGGTGCGGTTGCTGTCGCCGGTGGCCGCCGACTCGGCGACGAGGGTGGCCGTGAACGGCGGTACCAGCTGGCTGGCGGTCACGCAGAAGAGGAAGTCCATGCTTTCGCCGGGTTCCAGGTGTACGGGCAGCGAAAGGGGCACCGTCGGCGTCACGTTGAAGGTGCCGTCGACGCCCGCGGGCAACCCCAGCGTCCTCAGGTCGAAGTCGTCGGGTGCGGTCGAGGCGTTTTCCAGGGTGTGCGCAAAGCAGTAGGTCTGATCGACGATCAGATCCGCCTGCTGGCGATCGTCGGCGCTGCCCTCACCACCGGGGAGCGCCCGCGGGTTGCCCGCCGGACCCAGGTGGAGCCCGTAGGCGGGCCGCACCCGCAGCGAGGCCGCGGCCTCGGCGGGACCCCCGGGGCCGCTGGCGCGGACGCGGTTTTCGATGACCTGCGGCGGGGCACCGGTCTGGACCTCCATGCGGAACTCCAGCACCGCTTCCTCGCCCAAGGCCAGGCCCGTGAGCTGCAGTCGCACACCCTGCACGCTCGCGGGCTCGCTGGACGTCCAGGTCGCGCCGTCGAAGTACTCGATCTGTCCTTTGGGGGCGGCGGCGCTGCCGGCAACGAAGCGCAGGCCGGTGAGGGGTTGCAGGTCGTCGCCGAGCGTGACCGCGCCTCCGGTGGCGGCGTCGCCAACGTTGCGCACCCGCAGCGAGACATTGACCTGTTCGCCAGGTCGGGCTTCGGTGGGGGCAAAGGCCTTCTCGACCTGCAACGCGGGGCCGCTGACGGCACGGACCTCGCCGTAGTTTTCGGCGTCCTGTTCGCCGCCCGGGCAGGTGGCGCTCACGGAGGCCCACACCGAGCCGCTCGCCGGATTGGGTACGCCCAGTTCGAGCACCAGCCACGCGGATTCGCCCGCAGCGAGGGTCACCTGGGTGACCGCCTGCTCGCCCGGGTCCACCTGAGCGTTGCGGTTGGTGTCGAGGTAGACCGCCTGCGAGGTCGGCGTCCAGGCGGAGCTGGCGTCGGTCTGGATCGCAAGGCCGAAGGTAAAGGCGTCGTTGCCCTCGTTGCTCAGCACGTAGGTCAGGTAGGCGGTTCCGCCCACCGTGGCGTTGCTAACCTGACCGGGCTGGGCCTGGGTGCCGTCGGGCCCCAGCGCGGGAACGCAGACGGGCAGCACCGTCGTCTCGACGGTGTTGGAGTAATACGTCTCGTTCTCCACCAGGGCCGCGGCCTGGTTTCGGATCACGGTTCCCGCGGGGGTGGCCGCCATGGCGATCGCCACGATCCAGGCCAAGAGCCCCAAGGGTAACCGGGTACGGAAGGTTCGTCTCATGTGTTTCCTGTCTCCCGTTCAGGGCTCCCCCGCGCGGCCGGCGGCCGCGCGGGGGCGTGAGGGCTATTGGACCTGGACGGTGAAGACCAGGGTGAGCGACTCGCCGGGAGCGAGCAGATCGTTTTCGTCGATCGCGCCGTCGCCGTTGCTGTCCAGGCCGACGAAGACCGCCTGACCGGTGGCGAGCGTCGCGGGTGCGGTGGTCGACCAGTTCGTCCCGTCGGTCGAGAAGAGCGGCTGCGCACCGGCCACGGAGGTGCTGGCGGAAACGCTGACGAAGTCGGTGTAGCCGGGCAGCGGATCGGAAACGATCACCTTCTTGAGGTCCGCGGTGCCGATGTTGCTGGCGGTGACGGTGTAGCGGATGTACTCACCGGGCTTGGCCTGGCTGCCGTCGGCACTGGTGACCGTGGCGCAGGCGGCATCGGCGCAGGTCTCGCCACGTTTCTCGATGCGCAGATCGCCCCCCACCACGGTGGTGGTGTCGGTCACGCTGGCGCTGTCGTCGGTCGCAGTGGGGTAGTTCGCATTCGCAGTGATCTGGTTGGTGTCGATTGCGCCGATGGGCTCGCCGTCGGGCACGATGACGCGCACCTGCACCTGCTGGCTGCTGCCGGGCGTCAGGTTGATCGGTGCGGCGGAAGCCACGTCCGTCCAGGTAGCGCCGCCGTCGGTGGAGATCTGGTAGGTCCAGCCCGGATGCGTGGAGCCGGACTCGGCGAAGGTGACGCTCGCGGCTTCGTTGCCCAGGTTGCTCACGGTGTGGGTGTAGACGATCGTACCCGGGCTGGTGACGGTGCCGTTGCGGTCGGGGCTGAAACGCAGGTCGGCCACCGGGTTGACGGCCACGTCGGTCGTGATCGTGTCGCTGATGGCGGGGTTGGCGTTGCTGGTGGCGGTGATGGTGACGTTGTCGTCGGCGGGGTCGTTGGGGTCCTGGGTGAGCGGCGGAGCACCGTCGGGAACCTGCACGGCCAGCACGAAGCAGGCCTTGCTGCCCGGGTTGACGAGACCGCTATCGGTCACGGGCGCGGGGGCGGGGCTGTCGAGGACACCGTCGCAGTCCGGATCGGGGTAGACGGTGGCGGTCATGCCCGCAGGAACGGTCACGCTCAGGTCGTAGGTATCGGGGTTCTGGCCGGTATTGGCGACTTCAAAGCCGTAGAAGGCGGTCGCTCCCGGGTCCACCGCCTGGGAGGCGGGGTTGTCGTTGGTGGGGTCGTTGTCGGTGGAAGCGCCGTCCTTGGCCAGGTCGAGGGCGTAGCCCGACAGCACCGGCGGGATCACGTCGTGGGTTTCGTTCCAGACCGCCGGGTCGTTCGTGGAGGTCGCGCGCGCGGTGAGGTCGGTGTCGCTGGCGGTGGTGACGTTCGCGGGAATGCTGCACTTGACCACGTAGTCGAGGGTAGCGCCGGCGACCAGCGGCCCCACGGGGTTCGCCATCGGGGTCGTGGCGTCGGCGGCCATGACCTGACAGGTCCAGCCGGCCGGCACGCCGCTCAGGTCGAGGGTGTAGCTGTCCTCGACGTTGCCGCCGTTCGTCAGGCTGTTCTTGAAGTAGACGACGTCGCCGCCGTGGACCGCCTCGTTGATGCGCTGGGCGTCGTCGTTGCGCGGGTCGCTGGTGTCGGTCGTCTCGGTGTAGGTCCAGGTGGTGCCGCCTGGATCGGTGTAGCTGGAGGCGAAGCCCGCACCGTCGGAGTCGGGGTCGCCGGCGGGACCGTTCAGGACCGCGCGGCTCGCGGCGACCGGGGTGCGGGTGGTGTTCGAGCCCACCTGCTCACCGGTGTCGCCGGCGTCGCCGTCGCCGTTCGCGTCGAAGTTGACGGTGGCGGTGTTCTCGATCGTCGTACCCGCAGGGGTGCCGGCGTCGACGGTGACCTGGAAGCCGAGCCGGTACTGCGCCCCTTGCGGGAAGAAGGCGCCCGCACCTTCGATCAAGAGCGCCACCTCGCTGACGTCGCTGCCGCTCGCGGGCTCGGTCGTCGTCCAGGCGCCGCCCACCTTGTAGATGACGGTCGCGCTGCCTGCGCCGGCGGTACCGCCGGCGCTGCCGAGCACGTAGGTGGTGTGCGCCGGGACCGCATCGGCCACGAGGATGCCGTCGAGCGGGGAGCCGTCCACCACGGCGACGCCGGTGACCGCTCCGGCGGCACTGCCGCCCTTGTTGGAGCCCTGCACCGCGTAGTCGATGGCGGCTCCGGGAACGACCGCGCCGCTGGGGCTCGATCCCTTGGCGGCGTCGAGGACGGCTTGGCTGGTGACGACCGCGCGCGCCCAGTTGGCGGTGTCGGTCTGAGCCGGGTCCCCGACCGAAGTGCCGCTGAGGTTGGCGTGGCCGGTGTTGCCGTCGGCCTCGCCGGCGGGGATGACGGCCTCCACGATCACGCAGGTCGAGGCGTCGGCATCGAGGCTGACGCTGCTAACCTCGGCCTCGCCGGGATCGATCGTGCCGTTGCAGTTGGCGTCGTGGTAGATCTTGACGCTGGTGAAGTCGAAGCTGTCGGACGTCCCTTGGGGTGCGGTCAGCTGCACGGTGTCGGCGATGTTGCCGGTGTTGGTGACGGTGTAGTTGAAGTAGACGGGCGCCCCCTGGAGGCCGGTCTTGATCTGGCCGGGCGCGGCCTCGGTGCCGTCGGGAGTGAGGGTGAAGCCGTAGACGGGCTGCACCACGGTGACGACCTCGTTGGAGGTCGTGGTCTGGGGCTGGCCGGAGGAGTCCGTGTACTTGGCCGAAGCCTGGTTGCGGATCTCCGTACCCGCGGGGGTGCCCGCGGCCAGGGCCAGACCCAGGACGAAGAAGAGGACGAAGACAAACTTGGAACCAACGCTGGCTAGCTTCATGGAATCAATGCCTCCCTCGTTCATCGCACGACGGTGCGAAGACGGACGGTAACGGTCTGCCCGGCGTCCAGCGCAGGCAGAACCCAGCGTACGTGGGTGTACGCCTCGGGTTTCACTTCGACTTCCTGTTCCTGTTCGATGCCGTCGACCACGACGACGACCTTCTTGTAAAGCGGTGGGCGCGCGAACCGCACACCGCCGTCGAAACTGAACTCGGGCCGCACCACGACGCCGCCCAGTTCGAGCGGTTCGGCCGAGTCCGCCAGGTAGCGGGTGCCCGGGGGCACGGGAATCACCAGGACCACATCCTCGAGCGCCCGGTCGGAGCGGTTGGTCGCTGCGAGCCGCCACTCGAGCGTCTCGCCCGGCGCCGCACTTGCGGCGCGCTCGAACACCTCGAGGCGCTCCCCATCGGCATTCGTCACCTGGAGCACGCGGAAGGAGGCGAGCTCGAGCCACAACGGCGGCGCGGCCGCGACGGCCAGTACGAAAAATACGGCCGCCCATGCGGCACGGCGCAAATTCATCGATACCCTTCCTTCATATTCCAATAACCTCCCAGAGCAGTATAGAAACAACTTTTGTTAACCTACTACCCCTATTTGGGGGTGTTTTACCTCTCTAAAGGAGAAGTATACCGCCCGGCCGTTAAACGCGTGTCAAAAAAGCGCCCTTACGGGCGCACTCCCCGGGTTTGAACCGGGTACAAGCAAACCGCGTTCAGCCCAGGCTCTCGCGGAAGGCCTGCTCCACGAGCGCCTCGCTGCGCTCCAGGAAGGCACGGTAGCGCCGCACGAACGCCAGGGCCTCCGGGGTCAGGCGGCTCCGCCCTCCGCCTTCGCCCCCCGAGTGCGACTCGATCAGGCGGAAGCCCAGGGCCGCTTCGACGCGGCGCACCCGGGCCCAGGCGGCCCGGTAGCTGAACCCGGCCGCCCGCGCCCCCGCCTTGAGGCTGCCGCTGGCGTGCACTGCCTCCAGCAGCCGCAGGGTGCGCGGACCCATCAGGTACTCGCCCGTTTCGGTCTCCAGCCAGAACTTGGCGCGCGGTCGCATCATCTCAGTAAACCATCTCCCCGGCCACGTAGGCCCGGGTCAGCGCCTCCCGGGGTCGGAGGAAGAGCCGCTCGCTGGGGGCGCGCTCCACGATCCGTCCGTCCAGGAGGAACCAGGTCTCCTGCCCCAGCCGGCGCGCCTGGTAGAGGTTGTGGGTGACCAGGACGATCGTGCGGCCCTGGGCGTGGGCCTCGCGCAGCAGCCCCTCGACCCGGTCGACGTTGCCCGGGTCGAGGGCCTGGGTGGGCTCGTCCAGGAAGAGGACGTCGGGCTCGATCGCGAGCGCCCGCACCAGCGCCAGGCGGGCGCGCTCGCCCCCCGACAGCGAGGCGGCGGGCTGGGCCAGCTTGTCCGCGAGCCCCACCCGCTCGAGCCAGGGGCGCACCCGCCGTACCGCCTCGCGCCGGCGCACGCCATGGAGCTCGAGCCCGAAGGTGGCGTTGGCGAGGACGCTGCGCTCGAGCGCCGTACGGTCCTGATCGAGGAAGACCGCCCGCCCCCGCAGCTCCACGCGCCCCCGGTCGGGGCGCTCGAGTCCCGCGAGCAGGCGCAGGAGCGTACTCTTCCCCGCACCGCTGGGCCCGATCACGGTCACGAAGCGGCCCGGGGGAACCTCGAGCGCCTCCACCGCGAGCTCGAAACCCGGGTAGCGCCGCACCAACCCCTCGCTCCGGATCACCGCCGCTCCCCCCAGACGACCAGGACGGCGGTGACGACCAACGTCACCCCCAGCAGCACCGCCCCCAGCGCCAGCGCGCTCTCCAGCTCGCCCTTGCGGGTCTCCAGCACCACCGCGGTGGTGAGCACCCGGGTGTGGAAGCGGATGTCCCCGCCGACGATCGTGGCCGCCCCCACCTCGCTGATCGCCGCGCCGAAACCGGCGGCGAGCGCCGCTGTGATCGGGCGGCGGCTCTCCCAGAGCAGGGTGGCGAGCACCTGCCGTTCCGTGCCGCCGAGGCCGCGCACCAACCGCCTTACCCCTTCGGCGCGCACCCGCACCGCCGCCAGGGTGAAGCCGGCGATCATGGGAAAGGCCAGCACCGCCTCGGCCAGCACCATGGCCAGCGGGGTGAAGAGCAGCCCCAGCCCGCCCAGCGGCCCGCTGCGGGAGAGCAGGAAGTAGAAGAGCAGCCCCACGACCACCGGCGGCAGCCCCATTCCCGCGTAGAGGACGACCTGGGCGCCCATGCGCCCGCGCCGCGGCCGCGACCCCAACCAGACCCCGAGGGGAAGGCCGAAGAGGGCGGCGAGCAGCGTGGCCGCGCCCGCCACCCCCAGGCTGCGGGCGGCGATCTCCCCGACCTCGGCCCAGGCGAGGGTCAACTAGGGGCTCACCTCCACCTTGCAGCGGCCGTAGAGGGGGCTGAAGAGGCTGCGTCCGAAGCGGTCCTTCAGGTACGCGCCGATTTGCTGCTGCACGTCCGGGCGCAGCAGGTAGGCGCGCAACGCATAGGCCGCCTCGCGGTTCGCCCCGGGAAAGCGCTCGGGGTTCACTGCCATGTAGCCGTACTGGTTGAGCATCCGCGGATCGGGACGGTCGAAGAGGGCGGCGAGGTCCACCTTGCCCTGCATGAAGAGGAAGGTCCCGAGGTCGGTCAGGGTGTAGGCGCGCTTCTCGGCGGCCAGGGTGAGCGTCGCCCCCATGCCGCTGCCCGACTCCAGGTACCAGGGGCGGCCCGCGGGGTCGAGCCCGGCGGCGCGCCACAACGCCTGCTCACGGTGGTAGGTGCCGGAGTTGTCGCCGCGGCTGACGAAGGTCGCCCCCGCCGCGAAGATGCGGCGCATGGCGTCCAGGGCGTCCGCGGCCGCGCCCACGGCCGCGGGGTCGGCGGCGGGGCCGGCGATGACGAAGTTGTTGTAGGCGATGCAGGCGTGGGCCACGCCCTTGCCCTCACGCAGGAACCGGGCCTCCAGGTCGGGGGCGTGCACCAGGACCGCGTCGGCGTCGCCGCGCCCGGCGATGGCCAGCGCCTGGCCGGTGCCCACCGCGATCACCTGCACCGGTACCCCGGTCTCGCGGGTGAAGCCGGGGAGGATGGCCTCGAGCAGGCCCGAATCGTTGACGCTGGTGGTGGTGGCCAGGCGCAGCGGTGCGGCCGCCAGCGCCGCGGTCAGGAGCAGACCCAACGCGATGAGCTTCTTCATCGTTCCCCTCCGTATTGCACGACGTTGCAACACCCCCATTCTAGCGCCTGCGCCCCCGGCAAACGCCCCGCCGGGCGGCGGGGCGTGCAACGGACGGTCCGTTTAGCGCTTCTTGCGGCCGCGGCCGCGCTTCTTGCCGCCTCCGGCGTCCCCTCCGGAGTCGGAGCCGCGCATGAAGCTCTTGAGCTTGTGCTCGAACTCGGGGGCCTGCCGCGGCAGCCTCCGGGGCTTGGGCGGGTCGACGGGCTTCTCCATGAGCTCCTTGATGGAGAGGTCGAGCCGCCCCTTGTCGTCGCGCCCAAGGACGAAGACCTCGACGATGTCGCCCTCGTTCAAGAAGTCGCGCACGTTCTTGACGAACTCGTGCGCGATCTCGGAGATGTGCACGAGTCCCGATTCGCCTCCGGGAAGCTCCACGAAGGCTCCGAAGTCCATGACCCGCGTAACGCGGCCTTCCACGATGCTGCCTGCTTCGTACTTCATTCAGTTCTTCCTCCATGGGGCGCGACCCGCACGCTGGCGGCAGGGACCTAAGGCAAGGCTTTTCGCGCTCACGATGGGGCCACTATAGCACATCGCCCCCGGCGGGCAAGCCCGTCTATATAACGCTTTTCATGCGGCAGTCTCTGAAGTGATATATTGGCGGTACGGAGGTCGCCGTGTCCGAGTTGTGGTTCGAACCAACCCCCGACGAACGCGCGCTGCTGGGTGCGCTGCGAAGCTTCCTCAACGAACGCGTGGTGCCCACCGCCGCCGAGCGCGACGCCACGGGCGCCTTCCCCCACGACCTGGTCCGCGAGCTGGGCGAGCTGGGCGTCTTCGGTCTGCAGGTACCCGAGGCCTACGGCGGGCTGGGCCTGCCCACCCGCACGGCCGCCCGCATCCTCGAGGAGATCGGCTGGGCCGACGGCAGCCTGGGGCTGACCGTCGCCAGCCACAACTCGCTGGCCACGGGGCACCTGCTCCTCGACGCCAGCGAGGAGCAGAAGGAGCGGTACCTGCCGAAGATGGCGAGCGGCGAGTGGCTGGGCGCCTGGGGGCTGACCGAGCCCGGCGCGGGCTCGGACGCCGCGGCGCTCAAGACCCGCGCCGAGGAGGCGGAGGGCGGCTGGGTACTCAGCGGCACCAAGCAGTTCATCACCCAGGGTTCGGTGGCCGGGGTCTACGTGATCAACGCCCGCACCGACCCCGCGCCCGAGGGCAGGCCCCACCGCGGCATCAGCACCTTCGTCTTCCCCGCGGGCACGCCCGGGCTCACGATCGGCCGCAAGGAGGACAAGCTGGGGCTGCGCAGCTCGGACACCGCGCAGCTGATCTTCGAGGACCTGCGCCTGCCCTCAGACGCCCTGGTGGGCGAGCGGGGCCGCGGATTCTACACCGTGCTGCGGGTACTCGACGGCGGGCGCGTGGGCATCGCGGCGCTGAGCGTGGGCCTCGGCCGCGCGGCGCTCGAGTTCGCCGCCCGCTACGCCGGCGAGCGCCGGCAGTTCGGCCGCCCCATCGGCCGCTTCGAGGGGGTGGGCTTCCAGCTGGCCGAGATGAGCGCCGACCTGGAGGCGGCCCGGATGCTGTACCTGAAAGCGGCCGAGCTGAAGGACGCGGGGCGCGACTACACCCTGGCCGCGGCCCAGGCCAAGCTCTTCGCCAGCGAGGCGGCCACCCGCGCCGCCGACGCGGCCATTCAGATTTTGGGCGGCTACGGCTACATCAAGGACTACCCGGTGGAGCGCTACTGGCGCGACGTGCGGCTGATGCGCATCGGCGAGGGCACCAGTGAGATCCTCAAGCTGGTGATCGCCAAGCGGGTGCTCGAACGCTACTCGGCCTGAACGGGACCGTCCCCCAGTTGGGGGTACGCCCGCCCGCCGGTCTCGGTTACCCTGAAGACATGAAAGGCGCGAAGGGCGGCGGCTTCACGCTCATCGAGCTGCTGATCGTCCTCGCCATCGTCGGCGTCTTGGCCGCCGTCCTGCTGCCCTCCCTCGTCCGCGCCCGGGTGCTCGCCAACCAACAGGCCGCGAACGCCTTTGCCCACAACGTCTACAAGGCCTCGTTCGCCTACGTGGCCGCCTCGCCCGACCTGGCCGTGGTCACCGACGGCGACTGCCGCGACGGCTACACCGCCGGCGGCTACCACGTCGCCGCCGCCGGCCCCATGGTCGCCGCCTGCAGGGTAACCGACGCCGACGGCAACGGCGTGCCCGAAGTCGAGGTGCAGGACCGCTACGGCAACACCTACCGCTTCTAGATAGGGGCGCCCACGCGACCCCCCCGCTAGGCCTCCGGGCCCCACGTCGCATAGACTGACGGCGTGAGCGAACGACTCTTCTGGCAGGATCCCTACGCCACCGCCTTCACGGCCACGGTCACGCGCGCCTGGGAAGAGGACGGCCGCTTCCTGGTCGAGCTCGACCGCACCCTCTTCTACCCCACCTCGGGCGGCCAGCCCCACGACACCGGCCGCCTGGGGGGGGTGCGGGTGCTGGACGTCTTCGAGCCCGAGAAGCACGGCGCGCGCATCGTGCACGTGTTGGAAGCGCCGCTCGAGGAGGGCGCCCAGGTGGAGGGGAAGATCGACTGGACCCGCCGCTACCGCCACATGCAGCGCCACACCGGCCAGCACGTCCTCAGCCAGGCCTTCCTGCGTGCGGCGCAGTGGAACACGATCGCGGTGAGTTTGGCGGGGCCGGAGATCCACCTCGACTTCGACGTCTGGCCCGGTCCCGAGGCAGCGGCCGAGGTGCTGGAGAAGGCCGAGGCGCTGGCGAACTGGGCCGTCTACGCCAACCTGGCGGTAAGCGCGCGCGAGGTGCCCGAGGCGCAGGTGCCGCTTCTGCCGCTCCGGCGCATGCCCAAGGTGCGCGGGGCGGTGCGGGTGGTGGAGATCGAAGACTGGGACCTCGCCCCCTGCGGCGGCACCCACCTGCGCAGCACCGCCGAGGCGGGGCCGATCAAGCTGCTGGGCTTCGAGAAGGGCAAGAAGAAGACGATCCGGGTCTACGCCCGCACCGGCTGGGAGGCGCTCGAGGACTACGCCGCCAAGCACCGCACCCTCAAGGCGCTGGCCGGGCGCTTCTCGGCGGGGGTCTTCGACGTGCCCGAACGGGTGCAAAAGCTCGAGGACGAGCTCTACGCCGCCCGCGGCGAAGCGCAGGCGCTGGCCGCGGAGCTGGCCGAACGCTACGCCCGTGAGCTGGCCCGCTCGGGCTTCCCGGCGGCGCGCCAGGTGCCGCTGGCGGCGCTGGCGGAAACGGGGCGGCGCGTCGCCGAGTGGCCGGGGGCGCTGGCGCTGCTGGCCGCGCTCGAGCCCGGGGGCGCGCACGCGCGGTTGCTGCTGGTGGCCCACCCCGACCGCGAAGCCGAACTGCGGCCGCTGTGGCGGGAGCGGCTCGAGCCCCTGGGCGCCCGGGGCGGTGGCCGCGGTCACATACAGGGCCGGCTGCCGGCGGGTAGACTGCAACTTGCGCTCATGGCGGTTGCGGGCGCGGCAAAGGAGAACCCATGAGCACGACCCGATCCCAGCCCCTCGGCGACGCCGTTCTGGACTTGAAACCCGGCGACCGCCTCTTCGACCCCCAGGCCCACAAGGGCTACCTGATCTACGGCATCCGCATCTACGACGACTACGACCACGGCATGCTCGACACCTACTTCGACCTCATCGCCGAAGACGGCACCCACGTGGTGCTCCAGGGGCTGGCCATCAGTCGCTGGGAAAAACTCTGAGCTAGATCGCTGCGGCAAGGCGGGCCACGGCCCGCCCTTTTTTACCCGGTACAATGGCGCATGACAAAGGAGGCGGCATGCGCGTGCTCAAAATCCTTGGTCGGGTCCTCGCGGGCCTGATCGTCCTGGCTCTGCTGCTCGCCCTGGGCGGCTACTACTACCTGAAGAACACCACCCTGCCCCAGACCAGCGGGCGGCTCGTCACGCCCGGCCTCTCGGCGCCGGTGGAGATCCTGCGCGACACGAACGGAATCGTGCACGTCAAGGCGGCGAACGAGCACGACCTTTTCTTCGGCCAGGCGGTGGCCCACGCCCAGGACCGGCTGTGGCAGATGGAATTCCAGCGCCGCATCGGGGCCGGTCGGCTTGCCGAGGTGCTGGGCGAGGCGGCCGTGCCCACCGACCGGTTCCTACGCACCCTCGGGGTCTACCGCGCCGCCGCGCAGGCCTACGAAAACCTGCCGGACGACCTGAAGGCCATCGTCGACGCCTACGTGGACGGAATCAACGCCTACCTGGCTTCGAACCCGCCGCTGCCGCTCGAGTTCAAGCTGCTCGGCTTCGAGCCCGAGCCCTGGACGCCGGCCGACGTGTTGGTGTGGCAGAAGATGATGAGCTACGACCTCAGCGGCAACTACGAGGAGGAGCTGCTGCGCTACCGGCTGCTGGCGCGCGGGCTCAGCAAGGCGCGCATCGAGGCGCTGATTCCCGGCTACCCGGCCGCGGCGCCCACGATCGTGCGGCGCGTGCCCGAGCGGCTGCGCCCCCCGCCCGCGGCGCCCGAGGAGGCCCCCACCCCCGCCCCCCAGGGCGCGGCCTGGGTGGAAGATCTGCTCGCGGTCGCGCGCACCCTCCCCAGCAGCCTCGAGGCCTCGAACAACTGGGTGGTCGGCCCCGAGCGCAGCGCCACCGGCAAGCCGCTGCTCGCGAACGACCCCCACCTGGGCCTCTCGGCCCCCTCGATCTGGATGCTGATGGAACTCGAGTCCCCCACCTACCGCGTCACCGGGGCCACCTTCCCGGGGCTGCCCACGGTGGTCATCGGCAAGAACGAGCGCATCGCCTGGGGCGTCACCAACCACGCCGCCGACGTACAGGACCTCTACGTGCTCGACGAAACCGACGGCGGCTACCGCTACCGGGGCGAGGTGCGGCCCTACCGCATCCGCCGCGAAACGATCGCGGTCAAGGATGCCGATCCGGTGGTGCTCGAGGTGCGCGAGACCGTCTACGGCCCGGTGATCTCGGACGCGGTGGACGCCCCCCAGGGGCAGGCGCTGGCGCTGCGCTGGGTCAGCCTCGAACCCGAAGACGAGACGATGGCCGCCTTCTACGGCATCGGCAAGGCGGCGAACTGGGAGGAGTTTACCGCCGCGCTCTTGCGCCTGAAGGCCCCCAGCCAGAACTTCGTCTACGCCGACGTGGAGGGCAACATCGGTTACTTCGCCCCGGGCCGGGTCCCGGTGCGCAAACCCGGCCACTCGGGCAAGTACCCGGTGCCCGGCACCGGAGAATGGGACTGGACGGGCTTCGTGCCCCCGGAGGCCCTGCCCCGGGCCTACAACCCGCCCGAAGGCTACATCGTCACCGCCAACAACCGCTCCACCCCCGAGGGCTGGCCCTACGTCTTCACCTACGACTGGGCCCAGGGCTTCCGCGCCGAACGCATCGAACGGCTGATCCGCGCCAAGGCGAAACTGAGCCCCGAGGACTTCGCGCGCATCCAGGGCGACGAGGTCAGCCTGATGGCCCGGAGCTTCCGCCCGGTGCTCGAGCGCATCCAGCCCCAAAGCGACCGCGCCCGCGAGTGGCGCAGCAAGCTGCTCGCCTGGGACGGAGGCGAAACCGCCGGCAGCCTCGAGGCCAGCGTCTTTCAGGCCTGGTACGCCGAGCTGGCGCGGCTGCCCGAGGCCGAGGTGGGGCAGCCCTACTGGAACGAACCGCGCTACCTGCGCCGCGCCCTTCTGGAAGGGGATCCGGCCTGCGAAGCCCGGGGCGTGAGCTGCCTGGACTTCGCCGCCCAAGCGCTGGAACGGGCCCTGGCACGGCTCGACGCCCTGGGCGGCATCGTGCCCTGGGGCCAGCTGCACCCCGCGGTCTTCGATCACGGGGTGATGACCCACCAGCCGCAGCTGCGCCGCTTCTTCGACCGCGAGATCGCCCACGGCGGGGACCGCTTCACCGTCAACATGGGGGCCTACGACTTCGCCACCTTCCGGATGAACCACGGCCCCAGCTACCGCCAGATCGTGGCCCTGGGGCACCCGGAGCAAAGCTACTGGATCCACCCCATGGGCCAGTCGGGCAACGTCCTCAGCCGCCACTACGCCGACCTGCTGCCGCTCTGGGCCGCCGTCGAGTACCTGCCCATGGGCAGCGGCGACCCGGTCGACCGCCTGGTGCTCGAGCCCTAGCGCCGCTACACGAACTCCGGCCGGTCGGGCTCGTCCTCCCAGAGCTGCGGCAGCCGGCCGGGGCGGCGCCAGACCTCCCAACGCGCCCCGTCCCAGGCGTAGGAACCGGGGTGCGGGTGGTCGAGGTAGTCGAGGTGCATCGCCTCCCCGTAGGCGCCCGCCTCGAGGAAGATCAGCGCGTCGCCCTCGCGGGGCACGGGCAGCTCCACGTCGCGGGCCAGCACGTCGCCCGACTCGCAGGCGGGCCCCGCCAGGTCGTAGACCGCGGTGCGCTCCGAAGCGTAGAGCGGCCGCACCGGGTGGCGGGCCCCGTAGAGCAGCGGCCGCAGGAATGCGGTCATCCCGGCGTCCAGCAGCAGGTAGCGGCGGCGGGTGCGCTTTTCGCCCCAAACGCGGGCGACCAGCACGCCGGCGTCGGCGACCAGGGCGCGGCCGGGCTCGATCCACGGTTCCGCACCGTAGGCCCGCGCCAGGGCGAACATTCCCGGGGCCAGGTCCCGCGGATCCAGCTCGAGACCGAAGCCGCCCCCCAGGTCGAGCACCTCCAGGGGCCCCACCCGCGCGCGCAGCCGCTTTAGCAGCTCGAGCCGGGCGGCGAAGTCCGCGGGGTTGTTCAGGTTCGAACCCAGGTGCACGTGCAGCCCGCGCATCTCAAGGCCCAGTTCGCGGCCGTGCGCGAAGACGTCGGGCCAGTCCACGGGCAACACCCCGAACTGGCTGTCGCCGCGGCCGGTGGCCAGGTGGGGGTGGGTGTCCACGGGCAGGTCGGGGTTGAGCCTGAGCAGCACCCGCGCCTCCGGCAGCCGCCGCGCGATCCGCTCCAGGTCGGCCCGGGAGTCGGCCACCAGCGTGGGCGCCCCCGAGCGCGCCAGCTCCCCCAGCAGCGCCGGCGGCTTGACCGGGCCGTTGAGCACCACCTCGTCCGGCATGAACCCGGCCACGTAGGCGCGCAGCACCTCGCCCAGGCTCACCGCCTCCGCACCCAAACCGAGGATGCGGAGGCGCTCGAGCAGGCGCAGCCGCGGGTTGGCCTTGAGGGCGTAGAAGATGCGGGCTGCGGGAAAGGCCTCCAGGAAGCGGCGCGTCCGCTCCTCGATGCGGCGCAGGTCGTAGGCGTAGAAGGGGGTGGGCACGCGCTCCAGAAGACCGCGCAGGGCGCGCAGGAAATCCTCGGGTGGCTCGTAGGGCATGCCCTACGATACCCCGGCGTTGTATCCTGAACCCATGCCGCTCATCGGGGTCACCAGCCAGACCGGCCGCACCGGACGGGTCAACGTCACGCCGCTCTGGGGGGTGCGCGAACCCTACCGGGCTGCGCTCGAGGCCCAGGGCGCCAGCGTGGTGGTGCTGCCGCCGCAGCCGGGCCCGCAGCTGGAAGCCGTGCTCGCCCGCCTCGACGGCCTGCTGCTGCCGGGCGGGGCCGACCTCGATCCGCGCCACTTCGGCGAGGACCCCCATCCCAAACTCGGCCAGGTCGATCCCTTACGCGACGAACTCGAGCTCGCAGCCGCCCGCTGGGCCGCCGCGCACGGCCTGCCCACCCTCGGCGTCTGCCGCGGAGCCCAGGTGGGCGCCGTCGCCCTGGGGGGCAGCCTCTACCAGGACCTCGAATCCGCCGGCTTCACCCGCATCGGCCACGACCAGACCGCCCCCGCCCCGGCGCTCTGGCACACCGTGGAGCTGGAGGAGGACCGCTGGCTCGCCCCGCTCTTCGGCCGCCGCTTCCGCACCAACAGCTACCACCACCAGGCCATCCGCGACCCGGGGCCCTTCCGGGTCCTGGCGCGCGCGGCCGACGGCGTCGTCGAGGCCGCCGACCTGCCCGACCACCCCTTCTTCCTGCTCATTCAGTGGCACCCCGAGCTGCTGCCCGACCACTGGGGCCTGTTCGGCTTGCTCGTAGAAGCCGCCGCGGGCCGGCGCGCCTCCGCCGCCGACTGAGCAGGGCGCGCCCTAGCGGCTGCGAGGGTCCAGGGCGTCGCGCACCGCGTCCCCGAGCAGGTTCCACCCCAGGACGAAGAGCGCGATGGCCATGCTGGGCCAGAACCAGACGAACCAGTACTTGAGCGGCTCGCCCCCGGGGTTGGAAATCCAGCTGCGGGCGAAGCTGATCATCTGCCCCCAGTCGGCATACCCCACGTCGGCCCCCAGCCCCAGAAAGGCGAGCGTGGAAGCGGTGATCACGATCGCCCCGATGTCGAGGCTGGCCAGGATGATCATCGGGCCGATGGCGTTGGGCAGGATGTGCTTGAAGAAGAGGCGCAGGTGGCCCGCTCCGACGGCGTGGGCCGCCGAAATGTAGTCCTGCGCCTTCACCTGGAGGATGTTCCCGCGCAGCATGCGCGCGTAGATCGGCCAGGCCACCAGCGCGATGGCGATCATCGTCTTGATCAGCCCGCGCCCGAAGATCGAGGCGAAGACCATGGCCAGCACCAACCCGGGAATCGAGTAGACCACGTCGACCAGACGCATCAGCAGGTTGTCGAGCCAGCCGCCGAAGAGCCCCGCGAGCCCCCCGACGACGGTGGCGATGACGAGCACGATGCCCACCACCAGCACGCCGATGTAGAACGAGGTGCGCGCCCCCCAGACGATGCCGTAGTAGATGTCGTACCCGCCGCTCGCGATGCCGAGCGGGTACTTGGCCCGGGGCGGCTTAGGAACCGGCGAGTAGCTGACGCGCGGGATCTTGTAGCAGCTCGCGGGCGGCGCGAAGGTGGCCCGCCAGAAAGCGGGGTTCGCGGGCGTGCGCAGCGCCGTGCGCGCCTCGCTGCGGACCAGGCCCAGGTCGCGCAGGCAGCCGCGGGGTAAGCGGTCGGCGGTGAGGGCCGGGGCCAGCACGGCGAGGCCGGCGAAGAAGAGCAGGATGACCACGCCGGCCCACGCGAGCGGATTGCGCCGAAAGCGCCGGAAGCGCTTCGATTCGTACCAGCGCTCCCGCCCGGGGGCGTCGCGATCGGGGCTACTCATAGCGAATCCTCGGATCCACGACCACGTAGGCGACGTCCACGAGCAGGTTGGCCACCGCCATGATGAGGCCGATCAGCATCACGAAGGCGAGCAAGGTGGTCACGTCGAGTTGCAAGGCGGCCCCCGCCGCCCACTCGCCCAGGCCGGGAAAGTTGAAGATGAGCTCGATCACCACGATGCCGCCGATCATCCGCCCCAGCATGGGCCCGGCCATGGTGATCACGGGAATGAGCGCGTTGCGGCGCGCGTGCTTGTAGACCACGGTCTTTTCGGCCAGTCCCTTGGCGCGGGCGGTACGCACGTAGTCCTTGCCCAGCTCGTCGAGCATCGAGGACCGCATCACCCGCATGATGCCGGCGCTGACCACGATGACCAGCGCCGCCGCGGGAAGGACGAGCCGCTTCAGGGCTTCGAGGGCGATGTCCAGGCGGCCGTTCAACAGACCGTCGACGGTGAACAGGCCGGTGTACTTGCGGAAGTCGCTCCCGGCCAGCTCGATCAGCAGCGAGCCGGGCAGGCGGCCGATGCCGAACCAGCCCAGCCCGCCGTAGACCCAGGCCACCAACCAGATGGCCACCACGAAGGTAGGTAGCGACCAGCCCACGATGGCCACGACCCGGAGCACCTGATCGAGCAGGCCGTCGCGGTGGGTGGCGGCCTGGGTGCCCAGCCAGACGCCGACGAGAACGATCGGCACGAAGGCGGCCAGCGCCAGCTCCATCGAGGCGGGAAATCGCTTCTGGATCGTGGTGAGCACGGGCTCCTTGGAGATGCGCGAGAAGCCCAGGTTGCCCCGGATCACCTCCCCCGCCCAGAGCTTGTACTGTACGAAAAAACCCTCCCTCAGGTGGTACTTCTCGATGATGAGGTCCAGGTTCTCGATTTGTTTGTCCGAGGTCACGAAAGCCGCCGCCCGCTGCTCGGGCGAGAGGAGCTGCATCAACCCCATGATGATCAGCGAGAGGACGAAGAGCACGACGGGGATCTGCAGCAACCTGCGAACGATGAAGTTCAACATGGAGTTCTCTTTTTTGGGGAACGGGGGCGCGCCGCGGCGCGCCCCCGCGGGTCGTTACTTCTTGGCGAGGTCCTTCCAGTAGAAGGCGCCGCTGATCATCGAGTTGTAGTAGACCCCCTGCAGGTTGTCGCGGGTCACGATGAACGGCGACTGGCGCGGGTAGGGCACGTTGGGGAGCACGTCGTAGGCCATGCGCCCGATCTTGCGGTAGATGGCGAAGCGCTCCTCCTGCTGATCGGGGCGCACCAGGGTGCGGGCGTACTCGATCATCTTGTCGAACTCGGGATCCTTGAAGTTCTGGCGCTTCGCCAGCGAGCCCTCGGAGTGGTAGAAGGGGTGGATGAAGTTGTCGGGGTCGGCGTAGTCGGCCCCCCAACCCAGCGGCCAGACCGGCAGCGACTTGGCGCGGGCGGCCTTGAGGTAGTCGGACCACTGCAGCGGCACCACGTCGATCTTGAACTTGGGGTTGAGGCTCTCGATGTTGGCCTTCAGCATCTCGGCCACCGCCTGGCGCACGGTGTTGCCGGCGTTGTGGGTGATCGTGAGGCGGAACCCCTTCTCCCAGACCTGGCCGCCCCAGGCTTTCTTGAAGTATTCCTCGGCCTTGTCGAGGTCGAGCTTGCGGATGGGGATGTCGGGGTCGTATCCGGGCCAGGTGGGCGGCAAGGCCATGGTGTACCAGGCGGCGTTGCCCTCGTAGATGTCGTTGTAGATGGCGTCCTGGTCCAGGCTGTAGGCGAAGGCCTTACGCACGTTGACGTCGGCGAAGAAGTCGCGGGGAATGCCGTTACCGTCGAGCCTGCCCGAGCCGATGTAGGGGTTGTTCTCCCCCTGCACGTTGAAGTTGAAGAAGACGACGTGCGCCCCCGCCGGAGACCAGGCCGGGTCGGACCAGACCTTGACGCCCTGCATCTGCTTGACCTTGGCGTTGACCGTGGCCCAGTCGTTCACGTCCACGCGGTCGGCATCGCCGCGTCGCAGGGCCTCGAGCCGGGTGGCCTCCTCCTCGACGGCCTGCACCAGCACGTTCTTGATGGCCGGCGCCTCGCCCCAGTAGCCGTCGAAGGCCTTGGCGACGATGTTCTTGTCGTCCCACTTTACCAGCATGTAGGGACCGGTGCCCGAGGCGTGGTTGTGCAGGTAGCCGGTGCGCAGATCCACGCCGATCCAGTCCTTCCAGTCGTCCTTGGTGCCGCTCCAGGCGCCGTGCTCGATCGCCCACTTGCTGTCCACGACCCCGGCGGCGGTGAAGAGCATCTTGGCGAAGAAGGCCACGTCGGGGCCGGCAAGGTTGAAGCGCACGGTGTAGAGGTCGTCGCAGGCGACGCTGTCCTCGATCTTCTGCCAGTAGGCGTCGAGGAACTTGTCGATCTCGGCCTGGGAGGCGTTCTCGCCCAGGGCCTTCTTGGCCTCGGTAAGGGCGTCGTTTCCGTAGCCGGTCAGCGCATCGCCGTAGAACCAGGCGCCCGAGTCACCGGGCATGGTGACCAGGATGCGCTCGATCGAGTACTCGACGTCGCGGCAGGTCATCGGGTTGCCCGAGTGGAACTTGACCCCTTTGCGCAGGTGGTAGACGTAGGTGAGGCCGTCGTCCTTGACTTCGTAGCTGGTGGCGAGGGTGGGCTCGTACTCGCCCGGAACGTCGCGTTTGAAGCTGTAGAGGGTCTCGTAGATGTTCTCGATCACGCCGATCGAGGCCCCGTCGTAAGCCTGCACCGGGTCGAGCGAATCGAAGACGGCGTTCTGCATATAGACGTAGGTGTCCTGGGGGGTGGCCGCGAACGCCCCGCCCAGTACGGCCATTGCGATCGCAGCAATCAGATGCTTTTTCATGCGTCTCCTTTCGTAATTTATACGGGCTCATGCTACCATTCATCTTCCTTTCATGCAAGGACGGGGCTTTAGAATGCACGATAACCAAGGAAAACATTGGTCCGCTTAGAAATGTCCTTGCCTTAGCAGGAAGCCGGGAAGTTGTATGGAATAAAAGACCCGGCGCGTCCGCCGGGTCCGGTGGCGCGGCCCTGGAACTAGCTCTTGGGGTCCAGCGCGTCGCGCACCGCGTCGCCGAGGAGGTTCCAGGCGAGGCCGAAGAGCACCAGCATGACGCTAGGGTAGATCCAGACGTACCAGAAGTCGAAGGGGGTGCCCTGGGCGGTGCCGAGGATGTAGCCGCGGGCGAAGCTGATCATCTGCCCCCAGTCGGCGTAGCCGACGGGGGCTCCCAGGCCGAGGAAGGAGAAGCCGGCCGCGGTCAGCACGATCGAGCCGACGTCCATGCTGGCCAGGATAAGCAAGGTGCCGATGGCGTTGGGGAAGACGTGCTTTAGGAAGACCCGCAGCGGGCTGGCGCCGATGGCGCGGGCGGCGTCCACGAACTCCTGCGCCTTGGTGCGCAGGATGTCGCCGCGGAAGAAGCGGGCATAGCCCGCCCAGCGGATCAGCGCCAGGGCCAGCATCACCGTGGTCAGGCCGCTTCCGAAGATGACCGAAACGATCATGACGAAGACCAGGCCGGGGAAGGAGAGCATCACGTCGGTGATCCGCATGATCAGGTTGTCCACCGTGCCCCCGATGAATCCGGACAGTCCGCCGATCACGATGCCAATGGCCAGGCTGATGCCCACCACCAGGAAGCCGACATAGAAGGCCGTGCGCGTCCCCCAGGCGAGGCCGTAAAGGATGTCGTAGCTCCCGCCGGAGACGCCCAGCGGGTGCTTTTCGGACGGCGGCTTGGGCAGGGGGGAGTAGCCGTCGCGGGGGATCTCGTAGCAGGTGGGCGGCGGGGCCAGCGTGGCCTTCCAAAAGACGGGGTTCAAGGGGTTGCGCAGCGCGCTCAGGGCCTCGTCCTTCTTGATGCCCAGGTCGCGCAGGCAGGGGCGCGCGGTGCGGAGTTCGGCCAGCTGGGGCGCGGTGATGGCGGGCGCGAAGAAGGCGACCGCCACGAAGCCCAGGAGGAGCACCGAACCTACGATCGCCAACGGGTTGCGACGGAAACGCTTGAAGGTCTTGGAGCGGTACCAGGCTTCGCGCTGAGGTTTCATCTCTTGGGGGTTCACCACGTCCTCCTCATTGGAAGCTGATCCGGGGGTCGATGATGCCGTAGAGGATGTCGACGGCGAGGTTGGCCACCGAGACGACCAGGCCGGTCAGCAGCGCGATGCCGATCACCGCGGGAAAGTCGAGCTGGATCGCCGCGGGCACGGCCCACTGCCCCAGGCCGGGGATGTTGAAGATGATCTCGATGAAGAAGACGCCCTCGAGCATGAAGGCGAACATCAGCCCGGCGATGGTGACCACCGGGATGATGGCGTTGCGGCGCGCGTGCTTGAGGTTGACGGCGCGCTCGGGCAGCCCCTTGGCGCGCGCGGTGCGTACGTAGTCGGAGTTGAGCACGTCGAGCATGCTCGAGCGCAGCACGCGCATGATCTGGGCGCTGGCGACGATGGTGTAGGTCGCCACCGGCATCACCAAGCGCTTCAGCGCCGAGTAGGTAACGTCCCAACGGCCGTTGAGGATCCCGTCAATGGTGATCATCCCGGTGTAGGCCTTGAGGGTGCCCTTGGCGAACTCCACCATAATGCTGTCGTCGGCGCGCCCGATGCCGAACAGCTTTAAGTAACCGTAAAAGACGGCCAGCATCCAGATCGCGAGCACGAAGGTGGGCAGCGACCAGCCCACGATGGCGAAGACGCGCACCGCCTGATCAACGAAGCGGTCGCGGTGGATCGCCGCCATGGTGCCCATCCAGACGCCGAAGAGCAGCGTAGGGAAGAACATGTACAGCGCCAGCTCGGCCGAGACCGGCAGCTTCTTGCGGATCGTGTCGAGCACCGGCTCGTGGGACTGCTTCGAATACCCCAGGTCCCCCCTGAGTACGGCCTTCAGCCAGGTGGTGTACTGAACGACAAAACCCTTGTCCAGGTTGTACTGACGGATGATCAGGTCCAGGTTCTTGGCCTGCTGTTCCGTCTTGGCGTAGGTCGCGGCCCGCTGCTCGGGGCTGAGGAACTGCATCATCCCGAAGATGAGCAGCGAGATCGCCAGCAGCACGATCGGCAGCTGCAGCAACCTGCGAACGATGAAGGTGGTCAACGTAAGCCTCCAAAAGGACCGGACTCAAAAGCGCGCCGAGCGCGCACGTTCCCTGTTATACAGCAGACGGTAGAGGGTGCGCAGGCACCCTCTACCGCGGAAAAGGTTCTAGGCGTTCACGCTACTTCTTGACGATGTCCTTCCACAGGAAGGAGCCGGAGCGCATGGGGTTGTTGTAGACGTCCATGCCCTCGGGCGCGCCCTTGGTGTAGACGTTCTTGGCCAGCACCATCCAGCCGGTCGGCCGCGGCAGCGGCAGGACGGGGACGTCATCGTGCGCCAGGTAGCCGACCTTGCTGTAGAGCTCGGCGCGCTTGGCCGGGTCGGTAATGGAGCGGGCCTCTTCGATCAGCTTGTCCATCTCGGGGTTCGCGTAGCCGACCTTCTTCGCGAAGTAGCCGTTCGAGTGGTAGAAGACGTAGATGAAGTTGTCGGGGTCGGCGTAGTCGGCGCCCCAGCCCAGCACCAGCGCCGGCAGCTGTCCGTTCTTGTAGGCGGCCAGGAACTGCGGCCAGGGCATGGCCTTGACGTTGATCTTGAACTTCGGGTTCAGGGCTTCGATGTTCGCCTTGAGGATCTCGGCCACCGTCTGGCGGGTGGTGTTGCCCGAGTTGTAGGCGATCGTCATGGTGAAGCCGGTCTCCCAGAGCTGGCCGCCGTAGGCCTTCTTGAAGTACTCCTCGGCCTTGTCCATGTCCAGGTTGTAAATGGGGATGTTGGGGTCGTAGCCGAGGAACGAGGGCGGCAGCGCCATGGTGAGGGGCACGGCCTTACCGAGGTAGAGGTCGTTGATGATGGCGTCCTGGTCGAAGCTGTAGGCGAAGGCCTTGCGGACGTTGACGTCCTTGAAGAAGTCCGCGGGGATGCCGTTGCCGTCGAGCTGACCGGAGCCGATCATCGGGTTGTCCGCCGCGGCGATCTTCTGGTTGAAGAAGACGGCCGAGGCGGCGGCGCCCAGCCACTTGTCGGACTCGATCACCTTGGCGTTGGCCATGCCGCGGATCTGGGTGTCCAGGGTGGCGCGGTTGTTGACGGTGATGCGGTCGGCGTCGCCGGCCTTGAGGGCCTGGATGCGGGTCGCTTCCTCGTCGACGACCTTGATGATGATCGTCTTCATCTGGGGCTTGTTGGCGTAGTCCCAGTAGCCGATGAAGCGCTCGGCGATGACGTCCTTGCCGTCCCACTTGACGAGCTTGTAGGCGCCGGTGCCGGCGTCGTGGGTGTGCAGGAAGCCGTCGCGCAGGTCCTTACCGGCCCAGTCGTACCAGTCGGCCTTGGTCCCGCTCCATTCGCCGTTCTCGATCGCGTACTTGCTGTCGAGGATCGAGGAGGCGGTGTACATCAGCTTCACGAAGAAGGAGGGGTCCTTCTTGATCAGGTGGAACTGGACGGTGTAGTCGTCCACGCACTGGACCGAGTTGTCGATGGCTTCCCAGTACTTGTCGAGGTCGGCCTGGGAGGGGTTGTCCCCGAAGTAGTCCTTGGCGTTGACGCCGTCGTAGCCGATCAGGCTCTCGGCGTAGAACCAGCCTGCCGAGTCGCCCGGGTTGGTGACCAGCAGACGCTCGATCGAGTACTCGACGTCGCGGCAGGTCATGCGGTTGCCGCTGTGGAAGAGCACGTCGCGGCGCAGCTTGAAGGTGTAGGTCTTGCCGTCGTCGCTGATCGAGTAGTCGGTGGCCAGCACCGGCTGGTACTCGGTGATGCTCTCGCCCTTGTAGGTGTAGAGCGTTTCGTAAATGTTCTCCAGGATCGCACCCGAAGCGGTGTCGTACGCCTGGGCGGGGTCGAGGGAGTCGACCTCACCGAACGTCATCTGGACGTACGTGTCGGGGCCGGTGGCGGCGAAGGCCATGGAACCGACCAGACCTAGAGCCAGAATCTTCAGCAAGTGTTTTTTCATATGTGCTCCTTTCGTACCTTACGGTCGCTCCGTAGTATAACACCCGGCCGATGAATATCGGGGGCATACCATGCAGAAAAATGCATGCTGCAGCGGCTCCAGCGGCCGCGGGGGCTGGCGGCGGCCGACGCTCAGGTCGAGAGGAAGCCGCCGTCCACCGCCAGCACCGCGCCGGTCACGTAGCTCGCGAGGTCGCTGACCAAGAAGAGGACGGCCCGCGCCACCTCGTCGGGGCGGCCGAAACGGCGCAGGAGCAGCCGCTGGTTGAAGTTGTAGGCCACGCCGACCTTCCCGAGCTCGACGCCCAGGATGGCCTGCTTGCGCAGGCGGTGCACCCCTTCGTTGGCGATGCCGCCGGGCACCACCACGTTGGCACGGATGCGCGGGCCGTACTCGCGCGCCACTGCACGGGTAAGGGCGACGACGCCCAGCTTGGCGGCGTCGTAGTGCGCCAGTCCGGGGGCGAAGGGCAGGAAGGCCTCGATCGAGCCAACGTTGACGAGCGCGCCCGAGCGCCCCTCGCAGGCGGCCAGGAAGCCCTGGGTCATCCAGTAGACGGCGTCGAGATTGACGGCCATCTGCTGGCGGTAAAAGGCCTCGTCCACCTCGAGCAGGTCGCGGAAGGCGTAGACGCCGGCGTTGTTGACGAGCAGGTCGGGCGCCCGCCCCGCGAGGTCGCGCCACAGCGCGTCGATCGCCGGCTTCTGGGCGAGGTCGAGGGCGTAGACCTCGGCCTTCCCGTCCAGCTCGCGGCGCAGGCGCTCGAGCCCTTCGCGGTCGCGGTCGACGAGGACAAGCTCCGCCCCGGCCTCGGCGAGGCGCAGCGCCACCGCGCGGCCGATGCCGCCTGCGGCGCCCGTCACCAGCGCGCGCTTGCCGTCGAGCGCGATCAACTCGGCCAACCGGGGTTCTTTCACGGAGGCCTCCTGCCCCCATCTGGCACGCGCTATCCTGAAGCATGGCGAAAAGCGAGCGAACCGCACTGGTGACCGGGGCGGCCGGGGGGATCGGCCGCGCCGTAGCCGAACGGCTGACTGCGGAAGGGTACCGCGTGGTGATGCACGACAAGGAGCCCTCCGGCGCCCAGGAGGCGGCACGGCTCGGCGCGGCCTTCGTCCAGGCCGACCTTGCGGACCCGAAGGAAGTCTGGCGCCTGGCGGTGGAGGCCCGCCGGGCCTTCGGCCGGGTGGACGTCCTCGTCAACAACGCCGGCTTCCAGCACGTCGCGCCGCTCGAGCGCTTCCCCCTGGACGCCTGGCAGGCGATGCAGCAGGTGATGGTGACGGCCCCCTTCCAGCTGATCCGCTCGTTTTTGCCCGAGATGAAGGAGCGCGGCTGGGGCCGGATCGTCAACATGGGCTCGATTCATTCGACCGTGGCCAGCCCCTACAAGGCCGCCTACGTCACGGCCAAGCACGCGCTCCTGGGCCTCACGCGCGCCGCGGCGCTCGAGGCCGGCGAGGCCGGGGTGACGGTGAACGCCGTCTGCCCCGCCTACGTGCGCACCCCCCTGGTCGAGCGCCAGATCGCCGACCAGGCGGCGAACCTGGGCCTGGACCCCGGCGAGGTGGTCGGGCGGGTAATGCTCGAGCCCGCCGCCGTCAAGCGCCTGATCGAACCCGAGGAGGTGGCCGCGCTGGTGGCCTTCCTGTCCTCGAACGAGGCCGGGGCGATCACCGGCGGCTGCCTGCCCGTCGATCTGGGCTGGACGGCGCGCTAAAACGAACCGGCCCGGCTTTCGCCGGGCCGGCCGCCCGAGCGGATCCGACTCCCGTGCTTACTGAGCGACCGAGATGGGGATCCGCTTGGCGCGCGCGGTCTCGACCTTGGGCATGGTCAGCTTGAGCATGCCGTTCTTGAACTCGGCCTTCACCTCGTCGCTGCTGATCTCCACCGGCAGGGTGAAGCTGCGGACGAAGGTGCCGTGCGGGATCTCCTGCAGGTAGTAGCGGCGCACGCCCTGATCCTCGACCGGCTTGTGCTCACCGCGGATCGTCAGCTTGTTGCCCTCGAGGCTGATGTCGATCTCCTCCGCGGTCAGCCCGGGCACCGCCATCTCCAGCACCAGCGCGTCGTCGGTCTCGTAGAGGTCCACCGGCGCCACGTAGGTGCTGGGCGCGGCCACGCGACCGAGGTCGCCCAAGGTTTCCTCGAAGAGCCGGTTGAACTCGTCGAACAAGCTCATCGGACCCCAGGTGCGGAAGGGGGTGAGTTCAGCGGTCGGGCGAATTTCGCGCTTCACCAGAGCCATACCATCACCTCCTCCTATTATCTCCTCCACTATGGAGCATATCATATGAGCCATATTGTGTCAAGTATGGCGTGCTAGGCTGCAGGGGATGCGGATCGAAACGCGCGCCTTCGGCCCCCTGCAGGCCAACGCCTACCTGGTCTGGGACGACCCGGAGCGGGCGGTGCTGGTCGACCCCGGTGACGAACCCGAACGGGTCCTCCACTGGGTTCGCGACTGCGGGGTCGCGCTCGAAGCGGTGCTCCTCACCCACGCCCACTTCGACCACGTCGGTGCGGTGCGGGCGGTGGTGGAGGCCTACGACCTGCCCGTGCGGCTGCACCCCGCCGCCCGCCCGGTCTACGAGCGCGCGGCATCGGCCGCGATGCGCTGGGGCCTGTTCCTCGACCCGCCGCCCACCGAACCCCTGGTGGACCTGGCCGAGGGCCCGCTCGACCTCGGCCCCGGCTTCAGGGTTTGGCACCTGCCCGGCCACTGCCCCGGCCACGTCGCCTTCTACCAGCCCGAGGCGGAAGCGGTCTTCTCGGGCGACCTGCTCTTCGCCGGCGGGGTGGGGCGCTGGGACCTGCCCGGCGCCGATCTGGACGACCTCAGGCGCTCGATCCGACGCCTCTTCGAGCTGCCCGAGGCCACCCGCGTCCACCCCGGCCACGGCCCGGCCACCACCCTGGCCGCCGAGCGGCGCGGCAACCCCTTCGTGCAAGACTGGCTCGACTAGCTCCTCATGGGCGTCTACTGCAGCTTCGTTTAGAATGAGGCGATATGTTTAGGGGCGAGGATATCGGAATCGACTTGGGCACCGCCAGCGTGCTGGTGTACGTGCGCGGCAAAGGGATCGTCCTGCGCGAACCCTCCGTCATCGCCATGGTGCGCGACAGCAAGGACGTCAAGGCCGTCGGCGCCGAGGCGTACCGCATGCTGGGCCGCACGCCGGGCAACATCATCGCGGTGCGCCCGCTCAAGGACGGGGTGATCGCCGACTACACCCTGACCGAGCGCATGCTCACCATGTTCCTCAAGAAGGTGCTCTCGCCCATGGCGCGCTTTTTCAAGCCGCAGGTCATGGTCGGCGTGCCCAGCGGCGTCACCGAGGTGGAGCGCATGGCCGTGGTGCGCGCCGTGGTGGACGCCGGGGCCAAGCGCGCCTTCCTGATCGAAGAGCCCCTGGCCGCGGCCATCGGCGCTGGAATCAACATCGCCGCGCCCGCGGGCAGCATGGTCGTCGACATCGGCGGCGGCAGCTCCGACATCGCCGTAATCAGCCTGGGCGGCATCGTCCAGTCCGAGTCGCTGCGGATCGCCGGCAACGAGTTCGACCAGTCGATCATCCGCTACGTGCGCCGCGCCCACAACCTGCTCATCGGCGAGCGCACCGCCGAGGAGGTCAAGATCAAGATCGGCGCCGCCAAGGTGCTCTCCGACGAGGACCGCCTCGTCGCCGAGGTGCGCGGCCGCGACGTGGTCACCGGCCTGCCCAAGACCGTGGAGGTCACCACCGACGAGGTCGTCGAATCGCTGGCCGAGCCTTTGGAGAAGCTGGTCATGGGGGTGCGCCGGGTGCTCGAGGCCACCCCCCCCGAGCTGATCTCCGACATCGTCGACCGCGGCATCCTGCTCTCGGGCGGCGGAGCGCTTTTGCGCAACCTCGACCACATGCTCCAGGAGGCCACCAACGTACCCGTGATCGTCGCCGAAAACGCCCTCGATGCGGTGGCCTACGGCACCGGCAAGGCGCTGGAGATGATCCCGGTGCTCAAGGACACCCTGATCTCCTCCGACTCGGTCCTGCGCCGCTAGGAGGCCTGCCGTGCACGAGATCCTCGAGCTGCTGCCGCACCGCTACCCCTTCCTGCTCATCGACCGCATCCTGGAGGCCGACGCCGAGCGCTTCAAGGTGCTCAAGAACGTCACCTTCAACGAGCCCTTCTTCCCGGGCCACTTCCCGGGCCACCCGGTCATGCCCGGCGTCCTCATCGTCGAGGCCATGGCGCAGGCGAGCGTGGCCAGCCTGGCCCGCCGCCCCGACTTCGAAGCCGGGCAGATCGCCTACCTGGCCGGGGTGGACGGCGCGCGTTTCCTAAAGCCCGTCACCCCCGGCGACGCCCTCGTCCTCGAGGGCACCTTGCGCTACCGGCGCGGCCTCGGCAAGTCGGAGGTGAGCGCCCGGGTGGAGGGCGAAGAGGTGGCCCGCGCCCAGCTGACCTTCGTCGTGCGGAGCCGCTAGATGTTCACGATCCTCGACCGCTACATCCTGCGGGAGGTGGTGCCGGTCCTGCTGGTCTCGGCCCTGCTCTACGTGGCGGTCTTCCTCTTTGGCTTCTTCTACGTCGGCAGCCGCTGGCTCGACGGCGCGCCGGTGCTCAAGGTGCTGACCTGGCTGGGTTACCACGTGCCCGGGGTGCTCGTTCAGGTGCTGCCCATGGCCGTCGTCTCGGCGGTGGTCATCCCCTTCGGCCGCATGGCCACCGAGGGAGCCGTCCTGGCCACCCAGGCGGGCGGGGTCTCGCTGGTGCGGCTGCTGCGGCCGGTGTTGCTCTTGGGCTTCCTGCTCGCGGGCTTCTCGCTCTACCTTTCGGAGAACGTCGTGCCCGAGAGCAACGCCCGCGTGCGCGGCTACTGGTACGACGAGCTCACCACCCCGGGCCACGGCCTCGTCCGCCTGCGCGGCAAGACCGTGCCTCTGGGGAACGGAATCGAACTCTTCTTCTCCGGCTACGACTGGGCCCACCGGGCCATGACCGGCGTGCGCCTGCAGCTGTGGAAGGACCGCCAGGTCACGGTCATCTTCGCCGACCGCGGCGTCTACCAGGGCCGCGACCTGAAGCTCACCGGCTACCGCATCTACACGGTGGACTACGCCGCCATCGACGGCCTGCTGAGCGCCAGCGACGCCGAGCTGGACCGGCGGCTGCAGCAGGTCTTCAAGAACGTTAGCGTCCCCCGCAGCGAGGAGGCCAGCACCACGATCAAGGTGGGCCTGAGCCGCGACGAGGCGCTGGCCAACTTCGCCGACCCGCTCGCCGCCGACACCCTGAGCCTAAGCGAGGCCTGGCAACGCTACACCGACCCGAAACTCGCCCCGGCCGACCGCACCGACGCCGGGCTCGCCTTCCATTCGAAGCTGGCGCTGCCGCTTGCGAACGTCGTGCTCGTGCTGATCTCGCTCCCCTTTGCCGTCTACTACGGGCGCAGCCCCGGCCTCTCGATGGGCATGAGCGTGATGATCGCGGTGGGTTACTACCTGGTCTTCCTGCTCGCCCGCTCGATGGGGGGGCTGGGAATGCTGCCGCCGGCGCTCGCGGCCTGGGGCGCCAACCTGCTCTTCGCCTTCGTGGGCTGGAGGTTGATCCGCCGGTGAAGGCGGCGCTGCTCTCGGCCTCGTTTGGGGGTGGCCACCGCCAGGCCGCGCGGGCGCTGCGCGCGGCGCTCGAGGCCGAGGGGGGCTGCGACTGCGTCGAGGCCGACTACCTGCGCTTCATTCCCGCCTGGGAGCGCGAGCCGGTGACGCTCACCTACGCCTTCTGGCTGCGCTACTGGCCCGCGGCCTACCGCTGGTTCTACCACTGGTCCAACCGGCCCAGCGAGCCCAAGCTGATCGCGGAAACCTTCAGCAAGGCCGGCCTCGCCGGGGTTATCCGCTTCCTGGGGCGCACGCGGCCGGACGCCGTGGTGGCCTCCTACGCCACCGTGGCGGCGGTGGCGCACCGCGCCCGCCGCACCTCGGGGCAGGCCTTCCTGAACACCCTCGTCGTCACCGACTTTCGCGCCCACCGCCACTGGGCGCGGCCCGAGGCCGACCTGATCTTTGCGGCCTTCCCCGAAACCGCCGAGGACCTGGTGCACCACGGCGTGGATCCCGAGCGCGTGCGGGTCACGGGCATCCCGATCCTGCCCGCCTTCTCCGCCCTGCCCGACCGTTCCGCGCTGCGCCGCAGGCTGGGCTTCGACGAGCGACCGGTGGTGCTGCTCACCAGCGGCGGTGCCGGTGCCTACCGCAGTTACGAGCGGGTGCTGCGCGTCCTCCTGAGCCTTGAACTGCCCATGCAACTCGTCACCTTCAACCCCCACCACAACGGCACCCACGAGGAGGAGCGGGGGCGGATGCGCTGGATCCGCACCGGCCTGCGCGACGACTTCCCCGAATGGATGGGCGCCGCCGACTGGATCGTCGGCAAGGCGGGGGGCCTGACCGCGTCGGAGGCCCTGGCCCTGGGGGTGCCGATGGTCGTCTTCGACCCCATCCCCGGCCAGGAAGAGGGCAACGCCCAGTTCCTCGAGGAGCGGGGCGCGGCCGTCTGGATCCGCCAGGGCCGCGAGCTGCGGTCGCGCCTCGCGCGCCTCATCCCCGACGAAGCGCGGCGCGCGGAGATGGCCGCGGCGGCGCGGGCCCTGGGCCGGCCCGATGCTGCGCAAGCGATCGCGCGCGCGCTGCTGCAGGCGGAGGCAAGGTGAACGTCTGGGCCGGACTCCTGGGCGCGGCCGGCTTCTACTGGGGGCTGCCCTACCTGGTCTGGCAACGCTGGGGGCTGGGGGTGGTGCAGCGGGGGCTGGGCAGCACCCGGCCCGAGCTGGGCCTCACCTTCGACGACGGCCCCGACCCGGAGACGACGCCCGGGGTGCTGGGCGCGCTGGCCGAGGCCGGCGTGCAGGCGACCTTCTTCGTCCTCGGCGAGCGCGCCGAAGCCCACCCCAAGCTGCTCGCGCGCCTGCAGGACGAGGGGCACGAGGTCGCCCTGCACGGGTGGCGCCACCGCCACGGCTGGCTGCGCACCCCCGGGGAGGCCTACGCCGACGCGGTGCGGGGGGTGCGGGCGCTCGAGCGCCTGACCGGCCGGCGCCCGCGCTTCTTCCGCCCGCCCCACGGCGCCTGGACCTGGGCGCAGATGGCGGCCGTGCGCCGGCTGGGGCTGGTCCCGGTTCACTGGACCGTGGAGGCCCACGACTGGCACCCCCGCCACGGCCCTGGGGAGGTGGTGGGGCGCGTGGCCGGGAGCGCCCACCCCGGCGACGTGGTGGTGCTGCACGACGCCGGGCCCGGCGGGGCCACCGCAGCGGCGGCGCTGCCCGAACTGCTGGCGGAGCTGAAGGCACGCGGCTTCGACCCCAAGCCCGTGGGGGAGCTGCGGGGGCTGCGCCGGGGTGCGTGGCGCGACCTCCCCAAACGCGCTTGGGCGGCCACGGTGGACCGCTTCTTCGACCGGATCTACCGTGTGGAGGAGCTGAACTACAGCGCCCAGAGCGTCTTTCGGGTGGCCAAGGGGCCCTTCCCCGGGCCCGTGCTGGAGCTCGCGGGCGGCGGCCGCGTTGTGCCCGGCGCCCCCGCCGCCGAGCTGCACCTGCACTCCGAGCGGATGGCCCGCGCCGGCGAGGCCGGGTCGCTGACCGCGTTCCGCTTTTTCAAGCGCTCGATGCGCGACCTGGCACGGGCGCTGCGCGAACGTCCCCACCTGGCCGACGTGCAGGTCTTCTGGGGGGTTTCGCTTTTCGGCGAGGTGCTGGGGCCCGTGGGCTTCCGCACGGTCGAGCTGCCGCCGGCGCGGCGGCGGTTCTTGGGCGCCTACATGCACTTCCTGCACCGCATGTACGGCGGCACGCCCCTACGGCGGGTGCACCCGACGCTCGTCTACATCGACCGCGCCACCCTGCTCGAGCGCTACGGCTAACCCCGCCTTCGCCAACGCCATCCCCCCGGCCACCCAGAACACCTCGGCCAGGTGCAGGCTGGGCACGGCCATGGGGTTGTCGACCAGGCTCATGGCCAGGTACCCGAAGAAGATCGCGGCCAGCAGCGGTTCGCGCGAGCGCACCGCGGCGTAGCCCACCAGCGCCAGCAGGGCCAAAAAGCCCAGCGTGCCCACCACGCCGGTCTCGCCCAGGGCGTGCAGCAGCAGGTTGTGGGCGATCAGCCAGGCGCCGTAGAAGGGCTCGAGCCAGTCGGGGCAGCCCAGCCCCAGGTAGTGGGCCCCGACCCAGAGGTTGCAGCCCTGCTTGTAGAGGTCGACCAGCCAGGGCCCCAACTGGTAGGGGCCCACCCCGCCCCAAGGGTGCTGGGCGAAGGCCGCATAGGCCCGCTCCCAAATCACGTCGCGGCCGTTGGGATTGAGCGAGAAGAGCCGCGTCAGCGCGGTCACCCGCTCGCCGGAGGCGAGAAGGAAGTACCCGAGCCCCGCAAGCCCCCCGGCGGCCCCCAGCCCCCAGAGGTAGCGCCGGTCGCGCACCGCGGCGGCCGCGAGCACCCCCACCACCAGCACCGCCAGCGCCCCCCGGCTCCCCGAGAACGCCAGCGCCGCGAGCGCCAGCGCGGCCACGGGCAGCTTCCACCACCAGCGCGCCCGCCCGTCGAGGGCCAGCAGCACCCCCACCGCCCCGGCCAGGCCGATCGAAACGGTGGTGTAGTAGGGGTGGACGAGCCGACGCGCCAAAAACTGCGCGCCGAAGGCGTCGAGGCTGGTCCAAAAGGCGAGCAGGTAGACGACCGTCAGGCCCACCAGCAGGTAGTGCAGCCAGCGCGGGTCGGCGAGGCGCACCCCGGCGAGCAGCAACGCCACCACGAACAGCCCCCGCACGAGCGCCAGCGCCAGCGAGACGAGCGGATCGGGGGCGAGCAGCGCCGCGGCGAGCTGGCTGCCCAGGTAGACGAGCGCCGCCCCGCGCGCCAGCGGGCCCAGCGCCCGCCAGTAGCGCAGCGCGGCAAAGGCCGCCAGGTAGAGCGGCGGGAAGACGGGGACGAGAGCGATCAGCCAGGCGAGACGGGGGCGCACGGCGCCATTCTACTCAGGCCTCGGATGAGGAGGCGCCGATCGGCGGGCCCACCCGCAAGAGGCCCTCGGGCAGCAGCTCGAGGTGGTGGGTTTTGCTGTCGTGGCCGCTGAGGCGGCAGCCGTCGATGCGCAAGAAGCGCACGACCTCGCCCAGGGGGACGCCCCAGAGCTTGCTTTGCGCCTGGGTCATCACCAACCGCTTGGCGAGCACGACGGTGGCGTCGAGGATGTGGCTCACCGCGTAGCCCCCGGCGGCCTCGGCGGAGAGCTCCTCGTGGCTCGAGCGCTTCTGCGAGGTGAAGACCGCGGTCACGTCTTTTTCCTTGGCGTAGAGGTAGACCTTGCGCACGATCAGCCGCGCCGTCATCTCGCGCGCCTCGTAGAGGCCGGTAAGCGAGTCCACGACCAGGTGGCGCGCCCCGGTGGCCTCGAAGGCGGCGTCGAGGGTGGCGAAGAGGGTGGGCAGGTCCTCGCGCAGCACCCCGTGGCTGGCGGCGTCCACCAGGGTAACGCCCTCGAGCACCTCGCGTGCGAGCCCCATGGCCAGCCGCCGCTGCTCGAGCCCCGCGTCCACGAAGGGGGCCGGGGTCTCCACGGTCACGAAGACCACCCCCTCGCCGCGCGCCGCCTGGGCCAGGGCGTACTGTTCGGCGAAGAGGCTCTTGCCGGTGTCCGAAGTACCGGTCACGTGCACCGCCGCCCGCCGCGGCAGGCCCCCGAGGGGCTTCACCACCGGCCGGCCGCGTTCCCGAACGACGGTGTAGAAGAGTTCGTCCAGCCCCTCCACGCCGCTGGGCACCCCCTCGATCTGGGGAACCTTCTGGGCCAGGTCGGCCGCGCCGAGGATGCTCTCGAGCACCGGTTTGGGCGAACCGATCACGCGCCTCACCTCCTTTCTCGCCTTTCCCCCTCCAGGATAGCGCGGTAGGCGGGGCGGGCGTGCGACGCGCTGGCCGACCTCTACGCCCTCCAGTACGAAAACTACACCGACGACCTGGACGGGTGCGCCCGCCTGGCCGAGCGCCACGGCGGGCCGGTGCTCGAGCTGGGCGCGGGGCAGGGGCGGGTGGCCGCCTACCTGGCGCGGCGCGGGGCCGAGGTCTGGGCGCTCGAGCCCAGCGCCGCCATGCGCCGCCGCGGCGAGGTGGCGACCCGCGGCCTGCCGGTGCACTGGGTCGCGGGCGACATGCGCGCCTTCGAGCTGGGCCGCCGCTTCCCGCTCGTCCTTGCCCCCTTCAACGCCCTGATGCACCTTTACACCCTGTCCGACCAGGACGCCGCGCTCGCCTGCGTGGTCCGCCACCTGGAGGCCGGGGGGTCTTCGCCTTCGACCTCTACAACCCGCTCCTGATCCGGGCCGACGGGGCGCTGCGGCTCGAGGGCCGCTACGGCGCGGCCGAGGTGTACTACCGCCAGGAGCACGAGCCGGCGGCGCAGCGGCTGCGGACCCACTACCTGCTGGACGAGACGAACCCGAACGGCGGGCTGCGCCGGAGCCACCGCACCCTCGACCAGCGCTACTTCACCCGCTACGAGGTCGAGCGCTGGCTTCGGGCCGCGGGCCTTTCCGGCCGGCTCGCGGGCGGCTTTCAGGGCGAGCCCTTCGACGCGGACCGGCCCGTCATGGTCTGGACCGCGCGGCGGGTAAGCTAGGGGCGTGAAACCGGACGACTTGGTGGGGAAGGCCCGCGGCGGTCGGGTGGTGGCGAGCGGCTTCCTGGACCCCGAAGCCCAGGAGGCGCTGCGCACCCTGGCCGCGCGCGCGGGGCTGGGCCTCGTCTGGTTCGGCGGCCTGCCCGCCGCCGAGCGGCGGCTTGGGGTGCTGCACCCGCCCGAGGTACCCGAGGTGGCGGACCCGGTCTGGGTGGGCTGGCTGGCCGCCGAGGACCCCGAGCGCACCGCCGCGCGGCTGCGCCGGGCGCTGGACGCGGACGAGCTGGGCGACGTGCGCCTCACGCCCGAAGGCGTCCTCTTCGCGGCCACCCGCGCCGCGAGGGCGCGCCTCGCCGGGGCCGGGCTCGACGCCACCGACCCGCCCGAAGGGATCCGTCCCCGCCCCCGCCGCAAGACCCGCACCCTGGTCGTCCCCTCGCTGCGGGTGGACGTGGTGGGGGCCAAGGGCTTCGGTGTAAGCCGCAGCTACTTCGCCAAGGGGGTGAAGGCGGGCAAGGTGCGGCTTCGCGGCCGCGTGGCCGGCGCCAAGGACGAGGTGCGCGAGGGCGACACCCTGATCGCCGAGGGGCTGGGGCAGGTCACGCTGCTGCGCGTCGTCGGACGCACCACCCGCGGCAACTACAAGGTCGAGCTCGCCGCCGAAAAATAGCCCGGCGCCGCGCCGGGCCCATGCGAAGCCCCCGCGCGCGGCGGGGGCGGTCTGGCGGAGAGGGCGGGATTCGAACCCGCGGTACCCCGGTAGGGGTACAACACCTTAGCAGGGTGCCGCCTTCAACCACTCGGCCACCTCTCCACGCTGCGTTTTGGCGGAGGGTGAGGGATTCGAACCCCCGGTGGGCGCGAGGCCCACAGCGGTTTTCAAGACCGCCGCCTTCAACCGCTCGGCCAACCCTCCCTGGCCGCATAGCTTATCTTGAGGCCCGTACCGGCGTTTGTCAAGAAAAATCCGTCCCCGGGCCGGACGGAGCGTGGCCTGGGGGTCCCGCCCGCGACCCGGCTCCCCGGAGGTACGGTGCGCAGTTTCGCGCACCTTCGATCATCTTCGGGTAGACTAGGGCAGAACCGATCATGACCCTGGGGCACGCGCGAAGGCAGAAACTCCTGGAACTGTTGCAGGCCGAAGGCGGCCTGCGCACCGCGGAGCTGTCGCAGAGGCTGGGCGCCTCGGAGGCCACGGTCCGCCGCGATCTCGCCGAGCTCGAGCGCCAGGGGCGCCTGAAGCGGGTGCACGGCGGCGCGCTGCCGTTGCAACCGGGCCCTGCGGTCGAACCCCCTTACGAGCTGAAGGCGCGCGCCCGGGTGCGGGCGAAGGCGCGCATCGCCCTCGCCGCCAGCCGGCGGGTGCGCGACGGGGCCACGGTGATCCTCGACTCGGGCACGACCCTGCTGGCGCTGGCGCGGATCCTGCGCGAGCGCCGCATCACCGCACTGGCCCTGGACCTCAGGGTCGCCGACGCCCTGGCGCGCGGCCGCGCCGAGGTCTGGCTGATCGGCGGGCGGGTGCGCAACGGCCTCTTCAGCCTGGTCGGCCCCTGGGCCGAGCGGGGGCTGGCGGACGTGCACGCGGACGGGTTCTTCATGGGGGCGGACGCGGTGGACGGGGAGGCGGTGAGCAACGCCACCTTCGAGGAGGCCGCGGTCAAGCAGGCCGCGGCGGCCGCGGCGGCGAAAACCTACCTGCTGGCCGACCGCAGCAAGTTCGGGCGGCGGGCGCTGGCGCGGGTGCTGCCGCTCGAGGCATTGGACGGCGTCGTTAGCGAGCGCGGGATCGAGGCCGAGCTTCCGGAGTTGCAGGAGAAGGTAGGTTTCCTCGAGCTGGTCTAGAAAGGGCGGTATCGAGATGCAGGCGTTCGAACGTTTTCAGGCCATCTTTCGGGTGAGGCGCCCGGTCGTCGCCATGGTGCACCTGCGGGCGCTGCCGGGCACGCCCCTGTTCGACGCGGCGGGGGGCATGGACGCGGTGGTGGAGGCCGCGCGCGCCGACCTGCGCGCGCTCCAGCAGGCCGGCGTGGATGCGGTGATGTTCGGCAACGAGAACGACCGGCCCTACGAGCTCGAGGTCGACCCCGCCAGCGCCGCGGCCATGGCCTACGTGGTGGGCCGGCTCAAGGACGAACTTCGGCTCCCCTTCGGCGTGGACGTGCTTTGGGACCCGAAGATGACGCTCGCCGTGGCCGCGGCCACCGGAGCCGTCTTCGCGCGGGAGATCTTCACCGGCCTTTACGGGTCGGACATGGGGCTGTGGCCGGGGCGCGCCGCCGAGGCCCGGCGCTACCAGCGCCGGCTCGCCCGCGGCGACCTCTTCCTGCTCTACAACGTCTCCGCCGAGTTCGCCGCCTCCCTCGACGCACGCGGCCTGCCGGAGCGGGCGCGCAGCGCCGTCTTCTCGAGCCTCGCCGACGCCGTGCTCGTCTCCGGCCCCATGACCGGGGAACCGGCGCCGCTCGATCACCTCGCCGCGGTAAAAGGGGCGGTGAAGGACGTACCGGTGCTGGCCAACACCGGGGTCGACCACGCCAACGTCGCCGAGGTGCTGCGGATCGCCGACGGCTGCATCGTGGGCACCGCGCTGAAGGAGGACGGGAAGACCTTCAACCCCGTGGACCCCGAGCGGGCGCGGGCCTTCATGGAACGGGCTCGGGAGGCGCGCGGGGAATGAGGGCGCTGGGCGTCGACGTGGGCACCACCGCGGTCAAGGCGGTGCTGCTCGACGAGGAAGCCCGGATCGTGGCCGAGGCCGCGCACCCCCACGACCTGAAAAGCCCGCGCCCCGGCTGGGCCGAGGAGGACCCCGCGGACTGGTGGCGGGGCACCCGCGCGGTGCTCGAGGCGCTGGCGGCGCAGGCGGGGCTGGACGCGGTGGCGGCGGTGGCCGTCTCGGGGATGGTGCCGGCGCTGGTGCTGCTCGACGAAGCCGGCGCGGTGCTGCGCCCCTCGATCCAGCAGAACGACGTACGCCACGGCGACGAGATCGCCTGGTACCGGGCGCGCTTCCCCGAGGACGAGCTCTTCCGCCGCACCGGGGCCACCTGGAACCCGCAGGTGATCCCGCCCAAGCTGCTCTGGCTGCAGCGGCACGAGCCCGAGACCTTCGCGCGGATCCGTCGCATCGCCGGTTCCTACGAGTACGTGACCTGGCTCCTGGGCGGGCGCGGTCCGGAGTACCTGGAGGCCAACTGGGCGCTCGAAAGCGGGCTTTGGAGCGTGCGCGAGCGGCGCTGGCTCGTCGAGTACCTGGAGCCGCTGGGCCTCGACGCGGGGGTGCTGCGCCCCGTACGCACCCCCGTCGAGCGCGTGGGCACGGCGGCCGGCGCCGATCTGCCGCTGCCGCCGGGCACGCCGCTCGCCGCGGGGAGCGCCGACCACATCGCCGCCGCGCTGGCCGCCGGCCTGCTCGAGGAGGGCGAGGCGGTGCTCAAGTTCGGGGGCGCGGGCGACTTCCTCTACGTCACCCCGGGCTTCGCCCCGCTGCCCGAGCTCTTCATCGACCACCACGACGTGCCCGGCCGTTACGTGATCAACGGCTGCATGGCCACCTCGGGCTCGCTGGTCAAGTGGTTCCGCGACCGCTTCGCCCCCGGCCGTGCCTACGCCGATCTCGACGCCGAGGCGGCGCGGGTGCCCGCGGGGAGCGAGGGGCTCGTCCTCCTGCCCTACTTCCTGGGGGAGAAGACCCCGATCCACGACCCACAGGCCCGCGGCACCGTGATCGGGCTCACGTTGCACCACGGTCCGGCCCACGTCTACCGCGCGATCCTCGAGGGCGTGGCCTTCGCCTTCCGCCACCACGTCGAGGTGCTGCGCGCGCACGGCCACGCCATCGAGCGCTTCTACGTCATGGACGGCGGGGCCAGGAGCCCGCTGTGGCGCAAGATCACCGCAAGCGTCCTGGGTCGGCCGGTGCACCGGTTGACCGCAGGCGAAGCCGGCAGCGCCTTCGGCACCGCCTTCCTCGCGGGCGTGGTGGGCGGCGCGTGGGACTTCGCGCGCATCAAGGAAGCCGTGCGGGTAGCGGGAACGACCGAACCCGACCCCGAATGGTCCCGCGTCTACGAAGAGCGCTACGGGGTCTACCGGGAAACCTACCGGCGGCTGCGGGACCTCTATCCAAAACTGGGAGGCCAGCATGCTTGAGGGAAGAACGGCCCTGATCACCGGCGCCGGCGGAGGCATCGGCGCCGCCGTAGCCCACAGGCTCGCCCGCGAGGGCGCCAAGGTATGGGTCACGGACCGCGACCTCGCCGCCGCGGAGGCGACGGCCGCGGCCATCCGGGAGGCGGGCGGGCGAGCCCGTGCGCAGCGCGTCGACGTCACCCGCCGGGAAGAGCTCGAGGCCGCCTGCGGGGCGGCCTACGCCGAGGACGGGCGCGTCGACCTGGTGGTGGCGAACGCCGGGGTGAGCACGATGCGCCCCTTCCTGGAGCTGACCGACGAGGACTGGACGTTCAACTTCGACGTCAACACCCGCGGAACCTTCTACACCCTGCAGACCTTCGCCCGGCGCATGAAGGACCAGGCGCCGATGCCGGGAAGCTCATTGCGGGGGAAGCTGATCGCCGTGGCCAGCATGGCGGCGCGCCAGGCGGCCCCCAGGCTGGCCCACTACTCCGCGTCGAAGTTCGCGGTGCTGGGGCTGGTGCAGGCGGCGGCGAAGGAGCTCGCCCCCTTCCGGATCACCGTCAACGCGGTGAACCCGGGCTTCGTCAAGACCTCGATGCAGGAACGCGAGATCGCCTGGGAGGCGCGGTTGCGGGGCACCACCCCCGAGGCGGTCGTCGCCGAGTACCTGGCGCAGACCCCCCTGGGGCGGCTGGAAAGGCCGGAGGACATCGCCGGCGTGGTGGCCTTCCTGGCCGGCCCCGACGCCGACTTCATCACCGGCGAGGCCGTGGAGGTGAACGGCGGGGCCTGGATCTTCTGAGGCTCAGGCCAGGTCGTCGAGCAGCTCCCGCACCGGCTTCTTCTTGCAGGTGAACATCGGGGTGTCGCGCAGGGTGTACAGGCTGGCCTCGGTGAAGCGCAGGCGGTGCACCAAGTCCACGAACTCTTGGGGGTGGTTGGCGTCGAAGGCGACGACGAACTCCTGGTCGTCGATGCCGTAGGAGTAGCTGGTGTTGAGGCGCACCCCCTCGAAAGGGGCGGAGACGTAGATGTGCTCGTCCATCATCCCCTGGCGGGTGTGGGGCGTGAGTTTGTACCACTCGCGCTTCTTCACGAAGGGGTAGACGAAGAGGTAGTCCCCCTCGCCGGGCATCAGCTCCACCCCCTCGCCTTCGGGGTTGTAGCGGTCGACGTAGATCGAGCGCTTCTGCATCGAGAGGTAGCTGTAGGGCTGGGTCAGGTAACCGGCCAAGCGGGTGCGGTTGAGCTCGCGCTGCATGGCCTGGAACTCGGCGGGGTCGAAGGCGATGCGCCAGATCATGAAGTCGGTGTCGGCCCGCAGGCCCACGAGCGAGTAGGTGCGCACGATGAAGCCCTCGCGGCCGGCCCACCGTTCCACCACGGCAGCGAACTCGTCCTTGGCGGCCTCGAGCTCGCTGGGCTCGAGCCGGCGGAAGGCGGGGTCGAGCTTGAAGAAGGCGTAGTTCATGAACTGCCGGCGGGCGCGGTCGGGGGCCTTGTCGAGCACCAGCCCGGCGGGGTCCAGGTCGGTCATGCGGCGGGTCGTCTTCTCGCTGTACTCGCGCAGCTTCTTTTCGGGTCGCTTGGGGCGTTCGGCCATGCCCGCATTCTAGGGGGCGGGCGCGAAAAGAAAGTGAGCCGGCTCGCGCCGGCTCACCGAGGAAACGGCCTCAGTTGCAGCCCGGGGTCGCGCCCTGCGCGATCAGGTACTGCTCGAGCGTGAGCGATCCGTCGGCGAAGACCAGGCTGACGTTCTCGCCCGGGATGCAGTTGCCGTTGGCGTCGTCGAGGGTGCCCGAGAAGGTAACGGCCACGCTGCCGTCCACCTTGACGAAGCCGTTCGAAAGCACGGCCGAGACGGGGTTGCCGGAGGCGTCGAAGTTGAGGTTGAAGTCGGTGTTGAACTCGAAGCTCGAGCTGGAGCCGCCTGCCGTCTCCGAGGTCTGGAGGTTGACGTGGCCGGCACGGGTGTCGAAGCCGGTGCTAAAGCAGTCGGAGCCCCGCTGCATGGCGCCGTCGGCCCAGACGTCCCAGGAAAGGCTGGCGCGGTCGCCCCCTGCGGTTACCGCGATGCTGCCGCTGGACCCGATGCGGGTGTCGCTGGCGCTCAGGTTGAAGGTGAACTCGACGCGGTCGCTCACGCCCGCGCTGCCGCTCAGCGCCACGCTCGTGGGCTCGGCGATGGGTGTGCCGCTGCAGCTGTACCAGGCGAACCGGCCGCGCAGGCTGCCGGCGGTAGCGCCGTCGACCTCGAGGATGACCGTCATGTCCTGCGGCGCCTCGCTGGTGGTGCCGTCGGATTCGCGGACGTCCACGGTGGACGCGCCCGCGTCCCAGTCGAAGGTGAGCCGGGCGTTGTGGGAACCGCCGTTGTCGTCTTGGAAGGGCCAGGTGAGGACCAGGTCGTTGCCGGTGTAGCTCCCGTCCTGGACCCAGCCGGGCAAGGAGGGGTCGTAGTCCCACTTGCCGCGCTCGAGGTTCCGGTCGGCCAGCGGAACCAGCCCGCCCAGCAGCTTGAGGGCGCCGTCGGGCGTAAGCGGCGGGGCACCGAGCTGCATCAGGTTCGCGGCCAGGGCGCCGGCGGGCAACCCGGGGGCGCCGGAGGGGGTGGCCCCCAGCGCCTGCAGCGCCAGGTCCTGGCTTGCGGCCGCGGCCACGGTACCGAGGCCGGCCTGGAAGTCCTGCACCGATTGATCGAAGTCGGCCTGGGTGGCCTGCGGCTGGACCTGGGTGCTGCAGGCCGCCAAAACGAGAAGCAATGCGAAACTTCCTAACCACCACCTTGAAAATTTTCTCATCGGTTCCTCCAGCTCCAGTGTATACGACGGGGCGGGCTCCGCCTACCCTCAAACGGATGGGGCATAATGTCCCTGTGCCGCACGCGCTCTACTTCGAACCCGCCCCCGGTACCCGCCCCCTCACCGAGCTTCCCCTGCTGATCGTCGTGGGGCTCACCGGCGTGGGCAAGTCCAGCTTCACCCGGGCCCTGGGCTGGCCCACGCTGCTGGGCCGCCGCGATCTGGTCGACGGCTACGTCCTGCCGCGGCTCGGGGCGGACCCCCGATCCCTCGACCGCACCCAGCGCTTCGCGCTCACCGCACGCTGGCGCGCCGAGCACCCGGGAGGGATCGCCGAGGCGCTGGCGGCCGCCCACACCGAACCCGCCTGGCCGCTCGTCTTCGACGGCCTGCGCGGCGAGGCGGAGGTTCGCTTCGCCCGCGAACGTTTCGGGCGGGCCCGTTTCGTGGTGCTCGAGGCCCCGGCGGCGGTGCGGCTCGAGCGCCTGCTGGACCGCGGCGAACGCTTCGACCGCGCGGCCGTCCGCCGCGAGGAGGTCACCCGCTTTCGCGAACTCGCCGAAGGGGTGCTCGCGCAGAGCGAGCTGGACCGGCTGCTCGGCCGCGGCCACCCGCTCGAAACGCTGATCGAAAAACTCAAGATCGTGGCCGAGGAGCAGAAGAACTACCACCCGGAGGGCCCCCGGCGCGCGCTCGCGGGCTCGCAGCGCGCGCTCTTCCTCGACACCACCGTCCTGGACCCCGAGGCCGCCGCGGCCCGGGTGCGCGCCTGGCTGGAGGAAGCGTGAAGCTGCGCACGATCCGCCTGCGCCCCTTCCGCATCCCGCTCGCCGCCGAGCTGCGCTGGGGTGCGGGAAAACGCCTGGACGCCCTCGAACACGCCCTCGTCGAGGTCACGCTCGAGGACGGCTCGGTGGGCCGCGGCGAGGTGGCCGTGCGCCCGACGATCTACGGCGAAACCCTGGGGAGCGTGCGCGCCGCCCTGGAATGGCTCGAGCCCCGCCTGCGCGAGGCCGACGCCTGCGAGCCCGAGGCGGTGCGCCGCGTCCTCGACCGCCTCCCCGGCAACCTCGCCGCCAAGGCGGGGCTGGAGATGGCGCTCTTCGAGGCCCGTGCCGCGGCGCTGGGGCGCGACCCGCTGGACCTCCTGCCCACAGGCCGCGAGCGCGTGCGGGTGAGCTTCATCGTGGGGCAGGGGGACGTGGAGGCGACCCTCGCGAGCGCCGGCTTCGCTTACGAGCGGGGGGTGCGGGTCTTCAAGCTCAAGGCCTCGGGGGAGGACGAGCGGGACGCGTCGCGCATCCGCGCCCTGACGCAGGCCTTCCCCGACGCCGAGGTCTACGTCGACGCCAACGAAACGCTCGACCCGCGTTCGGCTGCGGACGTGCTCGCGCGCTGGCGGGAGCTGGGGGTGACGATGGTCGAGGAGCCCCTGCCCGTCGAACGTGTCCGCGCCCGGGCGGAGCTCAGAGGGCGCGGCGTCCTGCCCCTGATCGCCGACGATTCGGCCTTCACCCCGCGCGAATTGGAACGCGAGCTCGAGCTGGACACCTTCGACGTCCTCAACGTCAAACCCGCGCGCAGCGGCTTCGGTCCCAGCCTTTCCATGCTGGACCGCGCCCGGGCCGCTGGCAAGGAGGCGATGATCGGCTCCCAGGCGATGAGCCGCTTCGGCGCCGCCCGCGCCGCGGCCCTCGCCTTTCACGCGGCCGTCGCCCGGCCCAGCGAGCTGGCCTTCCACCTGCTCGCCGCGGGGGGTTTCGCCCCCTTCCCTCCCATCCGCGAGGGCGAGCTCGAGCGGAGGGGGCTCGAACTCGGCTTCAGCGAAACCGCCTTCGCCCGCTGGGCCCTCTAGACCTCGCGCGCCCGCCTGAGCGCCAAGAGCAACAGCGCCCCCAGCACCACGAAGCCCAGCGGGATCCAGCGCGGCCCCGGCAGCGCCGCGAAAAGCGCGGGTCCGATCGTCCCCCCCACGGCCGCAGCATAGAACATCCCCGCGGTCAGCTCCTGACCGAAACGGCCCTGCAACGCCGCGAAGCTGGTGCCGAAGATCGGCCCGTAGAAGACGGCCACCAGCGGAAAGAGCGGCGCCAGCGGCGGCCAGACGAGGGCGACGAGCACGGCCAGGCTCGCCAGCACGAGCCGGTAGAGCCGGCCCATGGGGTCGGCGGCCACCCAGCGCGCCAGCCCCAGGCGGCTGGCCGTGAGCAGCAGCCAGTACCCGGCGAGCAGCGCCCCCGCAAGCCGCACCGAATACCCCAGCTCGGTCAGGTAGGCCCCGCTCCAGGCCGAGATCGAGGCCTCGACGGCCACGTACAGCCCCACCGCGCCCAGAAGCGGCAGGGCGCGCCGGAAGAGCACGGGCGAGAGCCGGCCCACGCGCTCGCGCACCGCGGGCGCACCCCAGGCCATCCCCGCGGCCGCCAGCCAGCCCAGCGCCGCCAGCACGAAACCGACGCGCCAGGGCAGCCAGGTGAGCCAGAGCGGGGCGACGACGGCCCCGACGCCAAAGGCGGCGTTCACCCGGTTGAGCATCAACACCCGGCTGCGCGGGTGCAGCTCGCCCACCAGGCCGTTGGCGTGCACGTTGAGCACCCCCTGGGCCACGCCCCCCACCCCCGCCGCCGCCACGACCCAGGCGAAGGAGGGGGCAAGGCCCATGGCCAGGTAGGCTGCGGCCAGCACCGCAGCGCTGAGCGGCACGACGGGGTGGCGGCGGCGCAACCGCGTGGCCAGGCCCACGCCCAGCAGCAAGCCCAGGAGCTGCAGGTTGAAGAACGCGGCCATCTCGCCCAGGATCCCGAACTCGGCGCGCCAAAACGGGAGGACCGCCCCCGGGGTGGCCACGAAGAAACCGAGCCAGAAGAGGAGGATCAGGCTGGCGAGGGTGTAGCGCGTCGTGGTGTTCATGGCGTCGGGTCCAGAAGTGCAGCCCTCCCAGTCTACCGGCCTGCGGCGCCGGCGGCAAAACGAGGCCCCGGGTGCGCCGGGGCCATGCCGAGGGCCGAGGGGTCTACTTGACGCCGAGCGAGGTTGCCGCGGAGGTGCGCGGCGGGTTCGTACTCAAGGTGTTCTTCGGCGTCAGGCTGCTCTCGGTCAGGTCGAAGACGTACCACCACGCCGCTCCGGACGCCCCCGGCTCGCTGGCGTTGCTGGGGGCGGCGTAGGTGGCCACCAGGCCGCTGGCGTCGTAGACCCGCACCACCGCATCGGAGCCTGCCCAGGAACCCGTGCCCGCGTACCAGTGCACGGCGTAGCTGTAGGTGCCGCTCTGCATCTGGGCAATCGTGACCGTCTCGGGGCCGTAGCTGGTGGTGTCGTCCACGTCCAGGCAGGCCCAGGGGTTGGCGCTGCAGCTCCCGGGATTGCTGAAGTACACCTCGTAGTCGCCGGCCGTCTGGGGCACCCAGAGGTGGGAATCGAGGTCGCGGGGGTCCGCACCCCAGCTGAGGACGATGCGCAGCTCGCCGCTGCTCAGTCCGGGGCTGAGCGCCACCCGGATCGTAGCGGTGGCCCCGTCGGCCAGCTGCACGCCCTCGCGGGCGCCGGTGAAACCGGCCTTGGTCACCTGGACCGCGTGGTCTCCAGCAGGCAGCAGAGCTAGCTGAAATGCCCCGTTGGTATCGGTGTTGTCGCAAATGTCGCTTACGTTGCCCCGATAGACGAAGCACACCTTCGCGCCCGCGAGCGCCAGACCGGTGGTGGCGTCCACCACGGTTCCGCTTAGGGTAGCGGTGCCGCGGGGAACGGGGGGGGCGCCGCACGACGCCAGCAAGAACGCCGTGAACAGCGCAACCAGACCTGCAATTGAGTACCTGTGCATGCGACTTCCTCCAATCCCTTGCTTCGGGGTCCCTCAACCCACGGTAGCCCGGTCGACCGGGGCATAGGTACCCCGACCGGAGAAAGCTTTTGTCCCGGCTTCCAAAGCGCGGCCGTTCGGAGTCGGGGAAAGGGGTCGTGCGGACCGCCTCTCCTAAGGCCGGCGGCAACGCGGGCGGGACGCTGCCGTTCGCGGCCGCATCCGCAGGCGCAGCCGGGTGCGGTCGGAGAAAAGCGAACACCCCCGTTTGGGGGCCCTCATTCGGGGGTACCGTCCCCATGAAGGCCTCCTTAACCTAGGGTTAAGGAAGAAGGAGGTCGCGATGATGCAAGAACCCGGAACCTACCAAGAGTACGCCCATCAGGAGGCCGAAACGCTGTTCGAGATCGACTTCGACTCCGACGAAGCCCGCCGCCTCGACGAAGAAAACAGGCAGCGCAT
>JALSIA010000198.1 GCA_026981865.1 Thermaceae bacterium | reverse complement strand
CACCCGCGTACCCTCGCGGCGCAGCAATCCGGGGTAACGGCGCTCGATGCGAAAGAGCTCGGCGCGCAGGTTGCCCGCCGCGGTGGGGCTCTCCCACAGCAGGGCGGCCAGCTCGGCGCGCTCGGTCGCGCCCTCCAGGGCCAGATACCCCAACAGCGCGGCCCGCCGCCGGCTCGGCATCGCAACCCAACGGCCGCCCACGAGCACTTCCGGCGGCCCCAGCAAGCGCACCGCTACCTTCTCGGACACCTTGACCGATTCTATGCTGCAAGATTGTGCAGGGTCAAATATCCCGGTCAGCGCAGCGAGAGGCCCACACGGAACCCCAGAAAGGGCTGGGTGCCAAGGGGCGCAAACCAGAAGCGCTGGCCCAGCTGCAGCTCGGTGAAAAAGCCCACGCTCTTCATCGCGGTGAAGTAGGCCTCGAGCCCAAGCATCGCGTGCCCGTTCACCTCGGGGTCGGCGCGCAGCAGGCTGGCCGTCGCGCCCGCTCCGGCGTAGTAGGCCAGGTCCACCGCCTCCCCGCCGTCGGAGTAGACCGTGCCCGCGGCCAGCACCAGGTCCAGCGATACGGCCACCGAGTACCGCGATGCGTCGCCGCGCTCCGGAGCCAGCCCCACGCTCATGCGCCAGCCCTCGGGGGTCACGAACTGGATGCCGAAGACCTCGGGCCAGCCGCCGTACAGCCCCGCGCCACCAATGGCCCAAACGTTACCGGCCAAGATCACGAACCACGCCCAAAAGGTTTTTCTCATACATCCTCTTTCCTAAGACCAGTGTAAGCGGAGGGAAGACGGGGCGTAAGGGCAGCGCATCCGCGGACCCACGGAACGCCCGACCCGCCCACAAGGTTTGCCAACCCGGTCTGCGCCCAGCCCGGCGTCTTGCCCGGCTCGGGGCGATCCGGTCTTCAGACCATGCGCGTGCGCCAGTAAGCCCAACCTAGGGTGGCCGCGCGCACCGCATTGATCAGGATCATCCCCCACCACACCCCGGCCAGGCCCCAGCCCAGCGGCAGCACGAGCAGCATCTCCACCGCCCCCGCGCCCGCGGCCAGCAGCATCGCCGCGGCGAGAAAGCGGAAGCGCTCGGCGGCCATGAAGATGCCGTCCCAGACGAAGACCAGCGCGTTCAGAGGCTGGGGTGCCCAGAGCAGCGCCCATACCGCGCCTACCGCAGCCAACACCTCGGCGTCATCGGTGAAAACCCGCGGGATCCAGGGCCCGCCCAGCGCCAGCAGCGCTGCGATCCCCACGCCCACCGCCAGCCCCCAGGCGAGCAGCCGGTCGGCCACGGCACGCACCCGCGCCGGGTCCTCGCCGCGGTAGCGCGCCACCAGCGCCTGCGCGGCGATCGCCAGCGCGTCCACCGACATGGCCACGAAGAGCCAGATCTGCCAGACCACCTGGTGCGCCGCCACCGCCACCGTGCCCACGCGCGCGGCCACCGCCGCCGCCAGGGTGATCGCCCCCACCAGGCTGAGGGTGCGCACCAGCATCTCGCCGCCCACCTTCAAAAAGGGCAGCAGCGGAGCCGGGCCCGGCCAGGGGCGCACGGCCCCCAGGCGCCGCAGGTTCAGGTAAAACCAGACCGCGCCCGCGCTCTGGGCCAGCACGCTCGCGAGGGCTGCGCCCATGAGCCCCATGCCCAGGGGAAAGATGAAGAGGTAGTCGAGCACCACGTTGGCGGCGTTGACCCAGAAGGTGACCCAGAAGGGGGTGCGGGTGTCCTGGAGGCCGCGGTAGATGCCGTGGGCGGCCATCAGCCACAGGATCGCCAGCCCCGCCAGCGCCCTGAGCCGCAGGTAGCCAAGGGCGAGCGGGTAGACCGACCCCTCGGCGCCCATCAGGCGCACCAGCCAGGGGGCCAGGAGCTCGAGCACCGCGGTGGCGGCAAGGCCCAGCAGCAAAGCCAGCCAGAGCGCGTGCCCGGCCTGCTCCATCGCCGCCGCGCGGCCCGCCGCCCCCAGCGAGCGCGCCACCCGCGGGGTGGTGGCGTAGGCGAGAAAGTTGAAGACCACGAAGAAGAGGCCCAGCAACGCGGTGGTGATGCCGAGCGCCGCCAGCGGTTCGGCCCCCAACCGGCCCACGAAAGCGGTGTCCGTCATGCTCACCAGCGGCTCGACGGCCAGCGCCCCCAGCGCCGGCAGCGCCAGGCGCACGATCTCGCGGTCGAGCGCGCCCAGGCGGATCAAGCCGGCGACCCCTCCTTCCCGCCCACCAGCGACGCCGCCCGCACCCAGAACCCCGGGTAGCGCCGCGCCAGCGCGTCGGCATACCGCTCGGCCTTTTCCCGGGTTTCCACCGGGGCGAAGAGGGTGCTGCCGCTGCCGCTCATCAGCGCACCTGCAAGGCCGTGCTCCTCGAGCAACCGCTTCAGATCGGCCAGCGGCGGGTAGGCGAAGAAGACCGCCCGCTCCAGATCGTTGCGCCAGGGGGGCACGGTCCCCTGCCTCAAGGCCTTCACGATGGCGGCCACGTCCAGGTCGGGGCCGAAATCGCGCGGCTCGAGCGCCGCGTAGGCCGCCGCCGTGGGCACCTCGAAGGGCGGCTTGACCAGCACGAAGTGGGCCTCCACGGGCTTCAAATACACCAGGTGCTCCCCCACGCCCCGCGCCTCGGCCAAGCCGCCGCGCAGCAAAAAGGGCACGTCGGCGCCCAGCTCCAGCGCCAGCGCGGGCAGGTCCACCTCCGCCGCGTAGATCCGCGCCAAGCCGCGCAGCACCGCCGCGGCATCGGCCGAACCGCCTCCCAGTCCCGCGCCCGCGGGCACGTGCTTGGTCAGCTCGATCGCCACACCGCCCGGTGCACCGGCAGCCCCAAGGTAGGCCTCGGCCGCCCGCCAGGCCAGGTTGTCCGGCCCCGCGGGCGCGTCCACGTCACCCGCCACGCGCAGGGCCACGACCCCCGGAGCGGCCTCGAGCCGCACCTCGTCGCAAACGTCCACCGTCGCGAAGAGCGTGTGCAACTCGTGGTAGCCGTCCTCCCGGCGGCCGCGCACCGCAAGGCCCAGGTTCAGCTTGGCGCAGGCGCGTTCAACGACCCCTTCCACGCCCTCCAGTATGGCACCCCTGGCGCCCGGCTCTGCTTTAATGGGGCCATGCCCGCCCGCTTCCAGCCGCTGGCCTACGCTCCACCCGAACCGGACGAGATGCTGCGGCGCGCCCGCAGCTTCTACGAGCAGATGCGCACCCGCCGCAGCGTGCGCGAGTTTTCGGACCGGCCCGTGCCCCGCGAGGTCATCGAGCTGGCGCTCCGCACCGCCGCCACCGCCCCCAGCGGCGCCAACCAGCAGCCCTGGTTCTTCGTGGCCGTTTCCAACTCCGAAACCAAGCGCCGCATCCGCCTCGCCGCCGAGGAAGAAGAGCGCCGGTTTTACCAGGAACGCGCCCCGAAGGCGTGGCTACAGGCCCTCGACCACCTGGGCACCGGCCCTGAAAAGCCCTTCCTGGAAACCGCCCCCTGGCTGATCGCCGTCTTCGCCCAGAGTTACGGGCTGGACGACAAAGGCAACAAGGTCAAGCACTACTACGTTCAGGAGTCGGTCGGCCTCGCCGCCGGCCTGCTCATCGCCGCGCTGCACGCCGCCGGCCTGGCCACCCTCACCCACACCCCCAGCCCCATGAACTTCCTGCGCACCCTCCTGAACCGGCCTGCGAGCGAGCGCCCGGTCATGCTCGTCGTCACCGGGTACCCGGCCGAGAACGCTCGGGTACCCGTCATTACCAAGAAAGCCTTTGATGAGATCGCCCGCTTCGTCTGAACCCCACCTGCCCCGGCGGCTCGACCTCGGCATCGGCAGCGTGGACGGCCACCGCGTCTTCTGGGGCGGCGGTTCGCTGGTCTGGCAGCACACCAGTGCCGCCGGCGACGTGCTGCAAGAAGAGCGGCTCCAGCCAAGCGAAGAATCCTGGCGCGCCTTCTGGCGCGCGCTCGACGAGCTGGACGTCTGGAGCTGGGAACCCTACTACGAACCCGAATACCCCACCTGCGGCGGCACCCAGTGGGCCGTCTGGATCAAGCACGCCGGCCGCAGCCTCAAGGCCTCCGGCCGCGACGCCTGGCCGCCCGGCTTCGAGCGCTACCTGGCCTCTGTCCGTAGCTTGATAGGCCGGTTGCCGTTTGGTTAATCGAACCGGCCTACCTCCCCCTTGGAGAAGGTAGCAGTTACCGGAGGGGGATTTGTTCTTTTGGGGTGCGGGATGTTGGGTGTAGGGGGTGGGACGTTGTCCAGCCATGCATAGGTGGCGAACATTTGGCTTTAGCGACGCCCACAACCCCCACCCCTGCCCTCCCCGAGGGGAGGGAGGAACCGCTTTTAACTTATCAAAAACGGCCGTAATTATTGGAGCGAACTACAAACCTCCCCCTTGGGGGAGGTGGTTGCGAAGCAACCGGAGGGGGGTTGTTCGCCCGATTTCGTATCCCCGGACTTGATCCGAGAGACTGCCCCGGACTTAATCCGGGGTCCATGCTGGGTGCTAAGGCGAAGTTTGGCTGCGGAGAGTAAACCCCTTGCAAATTGCAAACTCAAAGCCGGTCACCTAGGTCCTGCACCGCCCACAACCCCCACCCAGCCCTCCCCAAGGGGAGGGAGAAAATGACGGCCGCTCGATGCCCTATCGGCTCGGCTCTGAGAAGGAGCAAACCTCCCCCTTGGGGGAGCTCCCCCTTAGGGGAGGTGGCGGTTGCCGGAGGGGGTCGTTAGGACGTCAAGACAACGTAAGCCGTTCATGTTTACACCCAGGCTCTCCCCCTGACAGGTTAATCTCCACGTAAATGCCCGTACCCTACCGCAAGGACCTGGTGCCTCTGGCCCGGAAGCTGCGCAAGAACCCGACCGAGCCGGAGAAAAAGCTTTGGTTTGCCTGCTTGAGGCAGCTGAAACAACTTAAGGGCGTGAAGGTCTACCGGCAAAGGCCGATGCTCCATTACATCGTCGACTTTGAGCTGAGGAACGCCAAGCTGGTTGTCGAGATCGACGGCGACAGCCATTACCTGAAAGAAGCAAGCCGGGTCAAAGATGCCGAACGCGACGCCGCCTTGGCCAAATACGGGTACAAAGTGGTGCGTTTTACCAACGAGCAGGTCATGAAGGAGACGGAGCGGGTGTGCGAGCTGATCCACCGCCTGGTGGCCGAGCGAGTGAACGGGTGATCCAACGCTTGCAACCCCCACCCCAGCCCTACCCAAGGGGAGGGAGCAAGAACTTGTTTCCCGATCCAAAAGCGGCCGGGTTTGGAGTAGAACAAGCCTCCCCCCTTGGGGGAGGTGGTTGCGCAGCAACCGGAGGGGGATAGTTCTTAGGGTTTGGGAGGTAGAGGGTGGGATGTGGGCCGGCCGTGTACCAGCGACCGGCTTTTGGCGGTTGCATCACCAACCACCCCCACCCTGGCCCTCCCCCAGGGGAGGGAGAAAACTATTTTCGCGAACGAAGCTAAAGCGTTGGTTACCGCGAAGTCCCTTGACTGTCGCCACAGGCCACGAGCTCCTTGCTAACGGCTTTCCAATTACCACATACTACGTACTCGCACCGCTAATGCCTCCCTCTTGGTGGAGATGGCTACGAAGCAACCGGAGGGGGGTAGTCCTTAGGGTTTGGGAGGCAGGGGGTGGGATGTGGGGTTGGCCATGCACAGGCGAACGGCTTTTGGCTGTTGCATCGACAACAACCCCCTCCCCAACCCTCCCCGAGGGGAGGGAGAAAGTTGGCAGCTGAATACCCGGCAGGTCATTTTTCCGCTGGTGCGGGCGTAGGCTGAGGGCATGGTCGAGATTCCGCTGGTGCGGCTCCTCTATCCGCTGGCGTTGGCGCTACTCGTCGCCTGGTGGTACGTGAGTTGGTCGGGCGACCGGAGAACGCCCTGGGCGGGGCTGGCGCGCATGCTGGCTCAGCTCCTCTTGGTGGGCTACGTGCTGGCCTACATCTTCCAGACCGAGCACGCCCTGGTGGTGCTGGGGGTGCTGGCGCTGATGAGCCTGGCGGCGGGCTGGATCGCCCTGCGCACCGAGACGAAGAAGCGCATCCGGCTCTACCCCTATGCCCTTTTGGGCGTGGTCGGCGGGGGCGGGCTGGCGCTCGCGGTGGCCACCCAGCTGGTGCTCAGGCCCAGCCCCTGGTACAACCCCTCGGTGCTCATCCCTCTGGGTGGGATGGCCTTTTCCAACGCCATGAACGCGGTCAGCCTGGCGGCCGAGCGCTTCTTCTCGGAACGCAAGGAGGGCAAGGACCCGCTGCGGGCCCGGGCGCTGGCCTACAAGGCCGCGCTCATCCCCGCCACCAACGCCCTCTTCGCCGTGGGCATCGTTTCGATTCCCGGCCTGATGACGGGGCAGATTCTGGCCGGGGTGAGCCCGCTCATCGCCGCACGCTACCAGATCCTGGTAATGCTCATGGTCTACACCGCCGCGGGTCTGGCGGCGGCGATGTTTCTGGAGGCGGCGCGGCGGCTGGCGGCGAACGGAGAGGTGGGGTACTAAGGGGTGCGGGGTGCGTAGTACGCAGTGCGTGGTCAGCATGTGACGGGCGGGGCGCGGTTCGGTTGCGCCTGTGCGCACCGGTCGCGCGCTCGACGAGCGGGCGCGGCAAGGTACCGAGCCTACCCCGGACTTGGCCGGGCGGGTCGCGTATTCTTGCGCGCGCGTCGAGGTTCCGGATCGCGCGGGTCTACGACCCGCTTGTCCGGAACGACGAGGATTGGTATCTCCCTCTTAAACCCCAAGGGGCAGCGCAAGGTTCCGGGGCCTGTCCCGGACTTGATCCGGGGCCTGTCCCGGACTTGATCGAGTCGTTCGTGCGCTTTGTCGCGCGCGGCGAGGTTCCGGACTTGTCCCGCGCTTGACCCGGAATCACGGGAGCCTTGCGGCTCCCTGTCCGGAACGACGAGGTTTTTCTTTCGTCACCCCGGACAAGCGCCCGAAGGGCGCGCGATCCGGGGTCTCATAAGTGCTTTTGGCCACGCGAACGATTTGCGGGCTCCCTCCGCGAAAGCGTCCAGTTGCTTCCACACATCGATGTTCTGGGCTCGTCCTGGGACCCGCGACCGACTGCAGATTTTTGTCGCACGTGTCGAGGTTCCGGGCCCGACCCGGACTTGATCCGGGGCCTGTCCCGGGCTTGACCCGGGAGCGCACAGGTCTTGCGGCCTGCTTTTTCGGAACCGGGGCTTTTTCATTGCCCCTTGCACCCCTTCGGGGCGGGGTGTACGGTCCGAGCGAAGGACAAGGAAAGGGAGAGGGCCCGGCCCTCCCCCTGGCACTCGTGCCTTGCGGCTCAGCTCACGAACTCTTCGGGCGTGAAGAACAGCCCGATCTCGCGCTCGGCGTCGGCCTCGTTCGCCGAGCCGTGGATGACGTTCTCGTCGATGGTGGTGGCGAAATCGCCGCGGATGGTGCCGGGCAGGGCGTCGGCGGGGTTGGTGGCACCCATCATCTTGCGCAGCTCGGCGATCGCCCCCGGGCCCTCGAGCACCATGGCCACCACCGGTCCGCTGGTGATGAACTCGACCAGCGGCTTGAAGAAGGGCTTTTCCTTGTGCTCGCCGTAGTGCTCCTCGGCGAGGTCGAAGCCGATGCGCATCTTCTTGAGGGCGACGATCTTAAAGCCCTTGTCCTCGAGGCGCTGGATGATTTTTCCGGTAAGGCCGCGGCGCACGCCGTCGGGCTTGATCATGGCGAAGGTGCGTTCCATAGCGGCTCCATTCTACACGCGCTCTGCTAGGCTGGGGCCATGTACCGTCAAGCTGGAACGAGCGGACTCTTCACCTACCCCCTGGCCCTGGGCACGATGCAGTTCGGCTGGACCGCCGACGAGGCGACGAGCTTCGCCATCCTCGACCGTTACACAGAGGCGGGCGGCAACTTCATCGACACCGCCGACATCTACTCCAACTGGGCGCCGGGCAACCCCGGCGGGGTGGCCGAGCGGGTGGTCGGCCGCTGGCTGGCCGCAAACCCGGGCGTGCGCGAACGGGTGCTGATCTCCACCAAGGTGCGCGGCCCCATGGGCGAGGAGGGGCGGCGCGGGCGGAACTCGCCCTACCAGGAGGAGGGGCTGGGCCGGGGCTGGATCCTGCGGGCGGTGGAGGCCAGCCTGGAGCGGCTGAACACCGACTGGATCGACGTCTACTGGATGCACTGGGTGGACAACCGGGTGCCCATCGAGGAAAGCCTGGCGGCGATGACCGAGCTGGTGCAGAAGGGGCGGGTGCGCTACATTGGGGTCTCCAACTTCTCGGCCTGGCGCACGATGCAGGCTCTCTGGGCGGCCGACCGGCGCGGGCTGGTGGCGCCGGTGGCGCTGCAGCCGCACTATTCGATCGCCGACCCGGTGCGCGCCCACTTCGAGCGGGAGCTGGCGCGGGTGGCCGAGACCTACGGCCTGGGGGTCTTCCCCTACTCACCGCTGGCGGGCGGCTTCCTCACCGGCAAGTACCGGCCGGACGCCCCCGCCCCCGACTCGGTGCGGGCCGAGGGGATCCGCCGCCGCTTCTTCACCGAGAAGAACTGGCGCATCCTGGCGGCGCTGGAGGAGGTGGCCGCCGACCACGGGGCCACGCCGGCGCAGGCGGCGCTGGCCTGGCTGCTCTCGCGGCCCTACGTGGCCGCGCCGATCGTGGGGGCCAACACCCCCGAGCAGCTGGCCGGGCTGCTGCCCGCGGCGGAGCTCGAGCTGGCCCCCGAAGCGGTGGCCCGGCTCGACGAGGTTTCCGACTGGGAGCGCTGGCGCACCGAGCTGGAGGTCTGATCGGCACCGTGAAAGCCTTGTGCGTCCACGTGCGGGCCAGGCGGGCGCGAGGGGAACGGCGTGCATATTCAATAGCGCCCGTGCTGGTGGACGTCTGCGGAAGCAAGGCCAGCACGGCCTGGGGTGCACCCGCCGTTGCACCGGGTCCGGCGGGCGGCCGCGGCCTTCGTATATACTTGCAGCATGAGCCGCTTGTCCAAACGCGCACAAGCACTGAAGCCCAGCTCCACCGTAGCCATGAACGCCCGGGCGCTCGAGCTGCGCCGCCAGGGCGTGGACGTGATCGCCCTCACCGCCGGTGAGCCCGACTTCGACACCCCTCAGCACGTCAAGGACGCCGCCTGCCGGGCCCTGGCCGAGGGCAAGACCAAGTACACCCCGCCCGCGGGCATCCCCGAGCTGCGCGAGGCGCTTTCGCGCAAGTTCGCGCGCGAAAACGGCCTCGACTACGCGCCCGACCAGATCACCGTGGGCGCGGGCGGCAAGGGCGTGCTCTACAACCTCTTCCAGGCCATCCTCGACCCCGGCGACGAGGTAATCCTGCTCGCCCCCTTCTGGGTCAGCTACTCCGCCCAGGTGGAGCTCGCGGGCGGGGTGCCGGTGGTGGTGAAGAGCACGGCCGAGACCGGCTTCGTGCCCGAGCTGGAGCGCGTGGCCGCAGCGGTCACGGAGCGCACCAAGGCCATCGTGGTCAACTCGCCCTCCAACCCCACCGGCGCGGTCTACCCTCCCGAGCTGCTGCAGGGGCTCGCCCGCCTGGCGAACGATCGCGGCGTCTTCCTGGTCTCCGACGAGATCTACGAGCACCTGATCTACGAGGGCGAGGCCTACTCGCCCGGCCGCGACGCGCCCGAGTGGACGATCACCGTGGGCGGCGCGGCCAAGAGCTACGCCATGACCGGCTGGCGCATCGGCTGGGCGGCGGGGCCCAAGGAGATCATCACCGCGATGACCAAGATCCAGGGGCAGTCGGTCACCCACCCCACCACCTTCGCCCAGTGGGCCACCATCGCCGCGCTCGAGGCGCCCGAGAGCCGGGCTTTCATCGAGGAGGCCAAGGCGGCCTTCCGCCGCCGGCGCGACTTCTTCGTGAAGGGGCTCGAGGAGCTGGGCCTCTCCACCCCCATGCCCCACGGGGCCTTCTACGTGATGCCCGACGTGCGGCGGATCCACGAAGACGAGCTGAAGGCGGCCGAGATCATGCTCGACCGCGCACGGGTGGTGGTCGTGCCGGGCACCGACTTCGTGGCCCCGGGGCACGTGCGCATGAGCTACGCCACCTCGGACGAAAACCTGGAGCGGGCGCTGGAGCGGCTGGCCGGGCTGATGTAAACCGTCCGTTGCGGACTGCAGGCGGCCTCCGGGCCGCCTTCTTCGTTCGTTCACACTTCCTTCGCGCAACCTTCGCGGGCCGCCCCCTACCCTGGGGACCGTAGCAAGCGGGCCCCCAGGGCCCAAGGGAGGAAGACGATGAAGAAACAAACGATGATCCTTACACTGGCAGCCGGCAGCTTGGTCCTCGGTCTCGGGTTCGGTTTCGCGCAGATGGGGCAGGGCAAGGGCCCCGGCGCGGGGGCGGGGTACGCCCAGGTGCAGACCCAGCCGCTCAGCGAGGAGGCGAAGAACGCGCTGCTCGAGGCGCTCGTCGGGCC
>JALSIA010000197.1 GCA_026981865.1 Thermaceae bacterium | reverse complement strand
GTGCTGCCGCTGAAATCTGCGGGCCCGTAGACCGTGAGCGCGCCGCTGGCCAGAGCGCTGAACGAAGCGGTCACGCGCTTGTCCGTGTCCAGGGTCAGGACGCAGCTCCCGCTGCCGCCGCAGTCGCCGCTCCAGCCCAGAAAGGTGGATCCGGCGTCGGGGGTCGCGGTCAGGGTGACATGGGTGCTCGCCGCGTAGATTTGCGCGGTCTCCGTTGTGAACTCGAGGTCCGGGGGCGTCATCCGCACCTTGCCGCTGCCGCTGCCCGAGAAGCTGAGCTCGAGCGTGGACTTGGGCGCCGTCGCTTCCTGGCAGGCCGCGAGGAGCACGACGAGCCCGAGGAGGAGCAAAGGAGCGGGGGTGTAGGAACGCGTATAAGCTTGCATTTGCCCACGACCTTAGCCACAATGCCCTTAACAACGTCTTAACGGGGGTCCTGCAGCGATGCGCCTACGCCTGCTTGGCAGCCTTGAACTCGAAGGGGTTCGCTTCACCCGCCCCAAGCCCCTGCTGCTGCTCGCTTACCTGGCCCTGGAGGGCTCGCGCGAGCGCCGTTTCCTCGCCGAGCTGTTCTGGCCCGGGGCCAAGCGGCCGCTGGGAAGCCTCTCGGTGGCGCTGACCCAGCTGAACAAGGCGCATCCCGGTGCGGTGCGCACGCACGGCCGCCGGTTGTACACGCCGCTGCCCACGGACGTAGACGAGCTGATCGACGCGGTGGCCCGCGGCGAGTGGGCGCGGGCCGTGCGCCTCTACGGCGGGACCTTCGCTGAGGGGCTGGACCTGCGCCTCGGACACGAGCTCGAGGAATGGGTCTTCCAGATGCGGGAGCGCGTGGCCGTCTGGGCCGCGCGCGCCCACCTGGAGCTGGGCCATCAGGCGCTCCACCGGGGGGCGTTCGACCGCGCCCGCAACCACGCCGAGGCCGCCTACGTCCTGGAGCGCGCCTGGGGGCTGAGCGACCCCGCCACCGTGGTCGAACTCTTGCGCAAGAGCGGCAGCCCGCTGCTCGACGACTTCGTTCGCGAGCACGGGCGCGCTGAGCCCGTGCCCTGCCGGGTCCCCCGGCCCGTGACCCGCCACCTGGGCCGGCGCGAAGAGCTCGAGGCGATCGAGCGGCTGCTGGTACGGGAAGGGCAGCGCTGGGTCACCCTCGTCGGTATGGCGGGCGTGGGGAAGACCCGTACGGCCATCGAAGCGGCGCAGCGCTTCTGCCGCAGGCGTTACTTCGCCGACGGGGTGGTCTGGGTGGAGCTCGACGCCGACGCCGACGCCGATCTCCCCGCGCGTATCGCCGAAGCCCTCAAACTGGCCCCCGATCCGCGCCGCTTAGGGTGGGAAGATCTCGCCGCCCGCATCGACCGGAGATCGGTCTGCATCGTTCTGGACGGTATCGAGCGTTTCCACGCCCAGGGCGGCGAGCTGGCCCGCCTCGTCGTCCGCTGTCCGGGCCTACACCTGCTCGCGACCAGCCGGGTGCGCCTGGGGGCGGCCGCAGAGCGCTGCCTCTACCTCGACGGGCTGAGCGTCGATCCCGAGGCTTCCGGGGAGCCACCGCCGGCGGTCGCCCTCTTCCTCGAGCGCGCCCGCAGGGTACACGCCGAGCTGGTGGAGGGCACCGCCGCCGTCGAAGAGCTCTGCCGGGTCTGGCAGGGCCATCCCCTGGCCATCGAGCTGGCCGCGTCCTGGGCCGACCTGCTCCCGGCCGAGGAGCTGGCGCAGCGCTTTTCGCCCCCGAACCTGCCGCGCCCGCGCAACGGCGAGAGTGATCTCGAGACCCTCCTCGAAGAGGCCTACGAACAGCTTCCCTCCGCAGCCCAAAGGGTCTTCCCGGGGCTGGGGGTCTTCGAGGGCGGTTTCGACGTCGAAGCCGCCACGGACGTCCTGGGCGCCGACATCGATACACTGGCGATCCTGAGCGACCGCGCCCTGATCTGGGCCCGCAACGGGCGGCTCGGCTTGCATCCGCTGCTGCGGCAGCTGGCCCTGCGCCGGCTCGCGCGGCGGCCCGGGGAGGAGGCCGAGGCGCACGCTGCGCACGCGCGCCACTACCTCGACCGGTTGTTGCGTCACGTGCAGGGGCTCAACCGTGGGGACGAGCCGACGTTAGCGTTGATGCGCAAGGACCACACCAACCTGCGGGCTGCCTGGGAGCGGGCCGCGGCCTTGGGTTGGCACGACCGCCTGGCTCCGCTCGCCGAGCCGCTGCTCCGTTTCTTCGACCGCCAGGGACGGTTCGAGGAGGGGCGGCGCTGGTTCGAGGCCGTGCTTGCGCGGGCCGGTGACGGTGGGCTGCGCGCCCCGTTCGCCCTGGCCGCCGCCTGGTTGTGGATCCGCCTGGGCGACCTCGGGGCCGCGGAGCGGCTGATGGAAAGCGTTGCCGTGGGGCCGGATCCGGTCCTCAACACCCGCCTCGAGCAGAATCGGGGGATGCTGGCCTACCGCCGGGGCGACTTCGCGGCCGCTGCCGAGCACTGGCGCCGTGCGGCCGCGCTCGCCCGGGAAGGTGCGGACCCCTGGGCCCGCACGGCGGCGCTTCAGAACCGGGCCATCGCGGTTTTTTCCATGGGTGACCACGAGGCCGCGCGCCGGCTCTTCCTCGAGGCGCTGTCCGTCCAGGAGGCGCACGGCCACGAGGCCGACATGGCCAAGACGTACAACAACCTGGGCAACCTCCTGCGGGTCATGGGCCGGAGCGGCGAGGCGGAACACCTGCTGAACCAGGGGTTGCGCCGGGCGCGGCGTCTGGGCCTGGGGCAGATCGAGCCCTTCCTGCTCTACAACCTGGGGCAGCTGGCGCTGGCCTCCGGCAGGTACGCGGACGCGTTGGGGCGGTTCGAGGCGGCGCTCGAGGGGAGCCGGCACTCCCGCGAGCGGGTGCTTGAGGCGAGCTGCCAGATCAACCTCGGCCTCACCTCGGCGCACCTGCAGCGGTGGGTGGAGGCCGAACGGCACCTGCGGCAGGGTTTGGCGGCGGCGTGGAAGGTGGGGGAGGCGGCCGAGGTGGCCCGCGGCCTGGTCGTCTGGGCAAGGCTGGAACAGGCGCAGGGGGATCCGCGGCGCGCGTGCCGCTTGCTGCGCACGGCATTGGAGCTGCCCGAGCTGCGCGCACACAACCGCCGCGAAGCCGAGAGCCTGCTGGAGGCCTTCGATCCGGGGGCCTGCCTGGGGGCACCCTACCGCTCGGTTTCCGAGGCCCTGGAAGATCTTGGCGTCGTCGCTCCGGCGTGAGCGGGAGGTCGGCCTGCCCCCGTCCGGGTGCGTTGCCGACGAACGGGCGAGAAGCCATGGTTGGGGGGCGTTGACCGGTCCACCACGGGCCACGGGCTTGTTTTGTTGCTTTGTTTTGTGACCTTGTTCGGTTACCGCGCACTACTACACACTACGCACTACGTACCACGCACCGTCGCGAACCCACCCCCTACCTCCCACCTCCCACACCCCACACCCCAAACGAAAACCCCCGGCCGAAGCCGGGGGCGCACGCGTCAGGGGGCGGGGGAAAGCACGGATCGGGGAGGCTTGCTTGCAGCGTAAGAAGTGGGTTCCCTGGGGGAACCGAGAACTCCTTAGAAAGGAGGTGATCCAGCCGCACCTTCCGGTACAGCTACCTTGTTACGACTTAGCCCCAGTCATGAGCCCCACCCTCGGCGCCTGCCCACTGACGGGCTCCCGGCGACTTCAGGTGGAACCCACTCCCATGGCTTGACGGGCGGTGTGTACAAGGCCCGGGAACGTATTCACCGCGGCATGGCTGATCCGCGATTACTAGCGATTCCGCCTTCATGCAGTCGAGTTGCAGACTGCAATCCGAACTGGGACCGGCTTTTTGCGATTCGCTTCCCGTCGCCGGGTCGCTGCGCTTTGGGCCGGCCATTGTAGCACGTGTGTCGCCCAGGCCGTAAGGGCCATGCTGACCAGACGTCATCCCCGCCTTCCTCCCGGTTTCCCGGGCAGTCTCGCTAGAGTGCCCGGCCGAACCGCTGGCAACTAGCGACAGGGGTTGCGCTCGTTGCGGGACTTAACCCAACATCTCACGACACGAGCTGACGACGGCCATGCAGCACCTGTGTCCCCGTTCCCCGAAGGGCACCCCCCTGTTTCCAGGGGGTTCGGGGCATGTCAAGGCCTGGTAAGGTTCTTCGCGTTGCTTCGAATTAAACCACATGCTCCACCGCTTGTGCGGGCCCCCGTCAATTCCTTTGAGTTTCAGCCTTGCGGCCGTACTCCCCAGGCGGAGTGCTTAACGCGTTAGCTACGGCGCCGAGCCAAAGCCCGACACCCAGCACTCATCGTTTAGGGCGTGGACTACCCGGGTATCTAATCCGGTTTGCTCCCCACGCTTTCGCGCCTCAGCGTCACGGGACGTCCAGGTAGCTGCCTTCGCTATCGGCGTTCCTCCCGGTATCTACGCATTTCACCGCTACTCCGGGAATTCCGCTACCCCCTCCGTCCGTCTAGCCCGCCAGTATCCGGCGCCTTTCCACGGTTGAGCCGTGGGCTTTGACACCGGACTTAACGGGCCGCCTACACGCCCTTTACGCCCAGTAAATCCGGGTAACGCTCGCACCCTCCGTGTTACCGCGGCTGCTGGCACGGAGTTGGCCGGTGCTATTAGCAGGGTACCGTCATTCCCCTTGCGGGGTTTTCGTCCCCTGTTCAGCGGTTTACACCCCGAAGGGCTTCATCCCGCAAGCGGCGTCGCTCCGTCAGACTTGCGTCCATTGCGGAAGATTCCTAACTGCTGCCTCCCGTAGGAGTGGGGCCCGTGTCTCAGTGCCCCTGTGGCCGGCCATCCTCTCAGACCGGCTACCCGTCGTCGCCTTGGTGAGCTTTTACCTCACCAACCAGCTGATGGGCCGCAGGCCCATCCGGAAGCGGCCGAAGCCCTTTAGACACGCCCCAAGGGGCGGGTCCACATCGGGGATTAGCCCGGGTTTCCCCGGGTTGTCCCCGTCTTCCGGGTAGGTCACCTACGTGTTACGCACCCGTCCGCCGCTAAGCCGCCCCAGTGTCCGAAGACTCCGGGGAAGCTTCGCACGACTTGCATGTCTTAGGCACGCCGCCAGCGTTCACCCTGAGCCAGGATCAAACTCTCCATCACAGTCCTAGGCCCTGAGGCCTAACACTCGAAGAGAAGATCCGCAGAAACTCTGCGGGTTCGCGCATGGCGTCGCGGGCGTAGCGAAGGAATGAACCCCCGCGCCCGCGCGCTTGCTTTTAGGTGTGCTGCAGGCTGAATTTACGCAGACCGCTGTGGGATTTACCCTCGTCTGGCCTGCGTTCTTCGCCTTCCCTGATCCGTGCTTTCAAGATCCCCGCACCCGCTGGGCGCAAGACCTAGGGTACAGGCGACCCCGGGGGTTGTCAAGCGCCCGCAGGCTAGAATTGGGGCATGGCGGAACCGCAGACGATACCCGTGCTCGACAAGGGGTTCGTGCGCCTGGTGGACGCGATGGGCGACGACCGCCGCATCGTCCAGGCAGCGCGCGTGAGCTACGGCGAGGGCACCAAGTCCGTGCGCGAGGACGCGGCCCTGATCGACTACCTGATGCGCCACCGGCACACCAGCCCCTTCGAGATGGTGGAGTTCACCTTCCACGTCAAGGCGCCCATCTTCGTGGTGCGCCAGTGGTTTCGCCACCGCACCGCCAGCGTCAACGAGGTTTCGGCGCGCTACTCGGTGCTGAAAGACGAGTTCTACGAACCCGCCCCCGAGGAGTTGCGCACCCAGAGCGAGGTCAACAAACAGGCGGGCGAGGGCCGGCTCCCCGCGGCCGAGGCCGAACGGGCGGCCGAGTTGCTGACCGCGGCCGAGCGCGACGTCTACGCCCGCTACCGGGAGCTCCTGGAGCTGGGGGTGGCCCGCGAGCAGGCGCGCAGCGTCCTGCCCGTGGGCATCTACACCGAGTTCTACTGGAAGCAGGACCTGCACAATCTGCTGCACTTTCTCAAGCTGCGTCTCGACCGCCACGCTCAGGCCGAGATCCGCGCCTACGCCCGGGCGGTGGCCGAGTTCGTGAAGGCGCGGGTGCCCCTGGTGTGGCGCTCGTACGAAGAACACGTGCTGAATGCGCGTACACTTAGCGCGAGCGAGCGGTTGGCGCTTTCGGGGCTGGTCGAACGGGAGGCCTACGCCGAAGCGCTGAGGCGGGCGGGGCTTTCGGGAAGCCGGGTGCGCGAAGCGCTGGAAAAGCTGTTCGGCGAAGCCTAGCCGCCGTTCATGGGTGCGGCCGGGTAGGAGCCGAGCACCTTCACGAAGGCGGCACGGCGCAGCAGGGTCACCAGGGCCTCGGCAGGTTCGGGGTCCTCGACGTGCCCCTCGAAGTCGAGGTAGAAAACGTAGCTCCAAGCGCGGTCACGGCGCGGGCGTGACTCGAGCTTGGTAAGGTTCACCCGCGACCGGGCAAAGGCCTCGAGCGCCGAGAGCAGGCCCCCGGGCTTGTGGCGCACCCCGAAGACCACGCTGGTCTTGTAGGGGCCCTCGGTGCGCGGACGTTCTTCGCGGGCGATGACGAAGAAGCGGGTGTAGTTGAAATCGAAGTCCTCGATCCCCTCGGCCAGCACCTCGAGCCCGTAGACCTCGGCCGCGCGGCGCGAAGCAATGGCCGCGAGGCCCGGCTCGGGGCGCTCGGCCAGCTGCTTGGCCGCCCCGGCGGTGTCGTAGACGGGCACCGCCTCGAGCTTGTGGCGGGCCAGGAAGCCGTCGCACTGGGAGAGCGCCTGAGGGTGACTGATCACCTTGCGCACGTCCTCGAGCCGGGTCTCCGGCGGGGCGAGCAGGTTGTGGCGCACCCGCAGGTAGACCTCCCCCACCACGTGCAGGTCGGACTCGAGCAGGAGGTCGTAGGTCTGATTGATGCTCCCGGCCACCGCGTTCTCCACCGGCACCACGCCGCAGGTGGCTGCTCCGGAGGTAACCGCCTCGAAGACTTCGTGAAAGGTGGGAAGGCCAACCGGTTCGGCGCCGCTCGTGACGGTGAGCGCCGCCTCCTCGCTGAACGCGCCGGCGGTCCCCTGGTAGGCGACCTTCTTCGACATAGCCAACAGTATACTGGCCGCATGGTGCGCTTTCTCGAAGGGGTCGTGCTGGAGGTGACCGAGGACCGCGCGATCGTAAGCCTGCACGGCCTGGGCTTCGAGGTCTTCTGCCCCACCGGCACGCTGGGACGGCTGCGCGCAGGCGAGACCGCACGCCTGCACACCCGGCTGGTGGTGCGCGAAGACAGCCTGACCCTCTACGGCTTCCACGACCCGATGCTGCTCGAGTGGTTCGACCTGCTCGTAGGCGTCTCGGGCGTGGGACCGCGCGTGGCGCTGGGCCTGCTCAGCGCCCTGCCCGCCGACCTGCTGGGCCAGTCGGTGACCGGTGACGATCCCAAGCTGCTTACCGCCGCTCCCGGCGTAGGCAAGAAGCTGGCCGAACGCATCGTGCTGGAGCTGAAGACCAAGCTCCCCGAGCACCTGGCCGGCCTCGCCCCCAGCGCCGCTCCCATCGAGAACCCCGCCGCCGGCGAGGCCGCCGCGGCCCTGACCACGCTGGGCTTCCGCGAGGCCCAGGTGCACGCGGTGGTGCAGAAGCTGGCCGCCAAGCACCCCGAGGCCGGGGCCGAGGAGCTCATCCGCCTGGCCCTGCGCGAGCTCCGGTAGGGCATAATGGCTAGGTGCGGCCTGGCCGCCCTCACCATGGAACGACGCGAAATCGACCACCCCGAAGCCTGGAACCGCATCGTCGCCGAGCTGCCCCTGACGAGCGCCCTGCAGTCGTGGGGCTGGGGCGAGGTGAAGCGTACGAGCGGCTGGAAGCCGGTGCGCCTTGCGCTCTACGACGACGGCGTGCCCGTGGCCGCGGCGCAGCTGCTGGAGCGCCGCCTGGCCGGCCCCCTGCGCATGGTCTACGCCCCCCGCGGCCCGGCGCTGGCCGAGGCGAAGCTGCTGCCGCGCGCGGCCCAGCAGCTGGCACGGGCGGCGGGCGCTGCGCTCTACCTGCAACTCGAGCCGCCCCTGGCCCTGGAAGAGCCCTACGAGACGCCGGCCTACGCGGGCCTCAGGACTGCGGCCACGATCCAACCGGAGTACTCGATCCTGGTGGACCTCGGCCCCGGCGAGGAGGCGGTGCTCGCGGGCATGAAGTCGAAGACGCGCTACAACATCCGCCTCGCGGCCCGCAAAGGGGTGACCGCGCGGATCGTGCGCCCCCACGACGAGGACGCCGCGGCGGCTTTCGAGGCCTTCTGGGCGTTGTTCACCGAGACCAACCGGCGGGCAAAGCTCTTGCAACACGCCCGCAGCTACTACGAGACCGTCTTTCGGGCGATGGAACAGCCCGGGGGCGCGGCCTTCCTAAGCCTCGCCGAATACCGGGGAAGGCCGCTCGCCGCTGGCCTCTTCGTCGCCTTCGCCGGCCGGGTGGACTACCTCTACGGGGGCTCGAGCCGCGAACACAAGAACGTGATGGCCCCCTACGCCATGCACTGGGCGGCGATGCGCTGGGGCATGGAGCACGGCCACCGCGTCTACGACCTCTGGGGGGTGCCGCGGGTGCTCACCCCCGAGTCGCACGCCTACGGCATCTACCGCTTCAAGGAAGGCTTTGGAGGCAAGAGGGTGCGCTTCCCCGGCTACGTCAAACCGCTCTCGCCCCTCTACGGGCCGGTGCAGGCCGTGCTGCGGCTGCGCAAGAGCTGGGTCAACTGGCGCACCCGCGGCAGCGCACGCGACGTTCTTTGACGACGTCCGCAATAGTTTAACGTTTAAAATAACAGGCATGGACGAAGCCCGCGAGGACGCGCTGCGGCAGCTCGAAGCAGAATACTTTTACTTTCTATGGAAGGTTAAGGAAAGCACGGCGCGGCTCTTTAAGCCGACCGGCCTGAAGCCCGATCAAATGCTCCTCCTCGGCATGATCGCACGCGGCCTCGCCCGGCCCAAGACCATCGCCGAAGCGATGCAGTGGGATCCCCCGTTGCTGAGCCATTACCTGTCCAAGCTCGAGGCCAAGGGCCTGATCCAACGGAGCCTCGACCCCGACGACCGCAGACGGACCAACGTCCGCATCACGGACAAGGGCCGGGCTTTGCTCGAAGAGGCCAAGCGTACCTGGCACATGTACACGACGCAGGTGCTGGTCGATCTAAGCACCGAAGAAATCGAACAGCTGCGCGACCTCCTGCGGCGCATCCTCGAAAAGGAAGCGGAGCTGGCGGAAACCAGGAGCGGGGCAGGGCCCGGGGAAGCGCGATGAAAAGGCTCGTTCTCCTGGGCTTCCTCTTCGCTGCCGCCGCGGCGCAGCCGGCGTTCCTGCTCTCGTTGCGCGATCATCCGGCGTGGAAGGCGGCCGAGGCACGCCGAGCCGCCACGGCGCTGAACGCCCGGCTCAGCCCCAACTGGATCGAGCTCGACGCCTCCGGCGGCTGGAGCCGGCGGGAACTCGACGAGGGTGCGCCGTGCCCCTTCCTGCGCGACCCCGACCCCACGAACGACGTACTTTGCAGCTTCCTCACCCCCGACCTCCCGGACGAGTTTACCCAAGCCCAGATCGGCATCACCTTGAGGCCGTTGCCGTTCGGCGACTACGCCGACCGCCAGCGCCAGCGATCCGTTGACGACCGCGAGGCCGAACTGGAGTTTCGTCTGGCCCGGGCAAGGATGGAGGCTTCGGCCCTGCGGGCCGCCCTCGGGGTGATCGAGGCGGAGCGGGGTCTGGCGCTCTCCAGTGAAGCCCGGCTCCTTGCGGAAAAAGCGCTGGCCGCTACCCGCCTGCGCCACCAAAATGGAGCGGCCAGCGGGCGTGAACTGCGCGATGCCGGACTGGCACTGGACCAAGCCCGGGAGCGGGTGCGCACGGGCCAAGAGCGGCTCGAGCTGGCGCAGGCCACCCTCAGAACGTTTACCGACGAAGCGCCACCGGACCCCCCCTGGTTCCGCAGCCCCCTCCCCCGCGCGGAACCGCCCGACGTCCAGCGGGCCCGTATGCAACTCGAACGCGCCCGGATCGCCCGCTCCAACGCGCGGCGGGACGCGTGGCCCATCGTCCAGCTGGAATACAGGAGGCAGCTCGACGAGCAGAACCTGCTTGGGGTCGCCGTGGAGTCGCGAACGCTGGGAACGCGGTTCTACTTCGATCACGCTTCCTACGCCGATCCTGCCCGTTCCCGCACCAAAAGCGAGGTAAAGATTGGCGCCCGGCTCGACCTTTCCGTGGATACCTGGGCGGGGATGGAAAACGCCCGGCTGCTGGTCGAAGCGGCCCGAAGGTCGCTCGAGGGCACGTTGCGCTCTTCGGAAATCGAGGTACGGCGCTACCGGGACGCTATCCAGCAACGCACCCGCGCCGTCGCGCTCGCCGAGCGCGCCCTGGAAAACGCGCGCAGAACCGAAGAGGAAAGTGCGCATCGCCTGGAGCTTGGTTTGACCTCGCCGCTGGAACACCTTGACCGCCAGCTCGACCGCGCCACGGCCGAATTCGAG
>JALSIA010000196.1 GCA_026981865.1 Thermaceae bacterium | reverse complement strand
CAAGGTGGGCGCGCCCATCGTCGGGCTCAACGACTCGGCGGGCGCCCGCATCCAGGAGGGGGTGGACAGCCTCTCGGGCTACGGCGAGGTCTTCTACCGCAACGCCGTCTACTCGGGGGTGGTGCCCCAGATCTCGGCGATTCTGGGCCCCTGCGCCGGCGGGGCGGTCTACAGCCCGGCGATCACCGACTTCGTGCTCATGAGCCGCGGGAGCAGCTACATGTTCATCACCGGCCCCGAGGTGATCAAGACCGTGACCCGCGAGGAGGTGAGCTTCGAGGAGCTGGGCGGCGCCGACGTGCACGCTAGAAAGAGCGGCGTGGCCCACCTGGAGGGCGAGAACGAGGAGGAGGTGCTGGCGCTCATCCGCAAGATCCTGGGCTTCCTGCCCTCCTCGGCCAAGGAAAAGCCCCCACTCAGGCCCACCGACGACCCAGAAGACCGCGCCGCGCCGGAGCTGCTCGACATGGTCAACCCCGACCCGCGCCGCCCCTACAACATGCACGAGGTCATCCGGACGCTGGTCGACGAGGGCGACTTCCTGGAAATCCACCCGGGCTGGGCGCGCAACATCATCGTGGGCCTGGCGCGGCTGGGCGGGCGGCCGGTGGGGATCGTGGCCAACAACCCCCGCTTCATGGCGGGCGCGCTCGACATCGACGCCGCCGATAAGGCCGCGCGCTTCATCCGCACCATGGACGCTTTCAACCTGCCCATCGTGACCTTCGTGGACGTGACCGGCTTCCTCCCGGGCGTGGCCCAGGAGCACGGCGGCATCATCCGCCACGGTGCCAAGATGCTTTTCGCCTACGCCGAGGCCACCGTGCCCAAGATCACCCTGATCACCCGCAAGGCCTACGGCGGCGCTTACCTGGCCATGAACTCGCGCGACATGGGGGCGGACGTGGTGCTCGCCTGGCCCACCGCGGCGGTGGCGGTGATGGGCGCCGAGGGCGCAGCCAACATCGTTTATCGGCGCGAGATCCAGCAAAGCCCCAACCCCGAGGCTACCCGCGCCGAGAAGATCAAGGAGTACAAGGAGCGTTTCGACAACCCCTGGACCGCTGCGGGCCGGGGCTACATCGACGACGTGATCCCGCCCGAAACGACGCGCCGGCACCTGATCCGGCACCTGCGCATGCTCGAGGACAAGTACGAGGAGCGCCCCTGGAAGAAGCACGGGAACATTCCGCTCTAGGCTTAGAATGGCGGGCGTGACGCCGGAGCGCTTGGAAGACTTCTACCGCGAGCTGACCGCCTGCCGCCGCTGTGAGCGGCTCGCGGCCTGGCGCGAGGAAGTAGGGCGAAAAAAGCGCCGGGCTTACCTGGACGAGGTTTACTGGGCCAAACCGGTGCCCGGTTTCGGCGACCCCGCCGCGCGGCTGCTGATCTTCGGCCTGGCCCCCGGAGCGCACGGCTCCAACCGTACCGGACGCATGTTCACCGGCGACGCCTCGGGCGACTTCCTCTACCCCGCCCTGTGGCGGGCAGGGCTCGCCAACCAGCCCCGCTCGGAACGCCCGGGCGACGGGCTCGAGCTGTTCGGGGTCTACATCACCGCGGCGGTGCGCTGCGCACCCCCGGGCAACAAGCCCACCCGCGCCGAATTCGCCGCCTGCAGCCTCTGGACCGCTCGGGAGCTGGCGCTTCTCCCGGAGGTCCGGGTCTACCTGGCCCTGGGCCGGCTCGCCCACGACGCCCTGCTCGAGCTGCACGGCCTGGTAAAAGCGCGCTTCCCCTTCGCCCACGGCGCCGAGCACGCGCTTCCGGGTGGACGGGTGCTGCAGGACAGCTACCACGTGAGCCGCCAGAACACCCAGACCGGCCGGCTCACCGCGGCCATGTTCGACGCGGTCCTCGCCCGCGCGAAGGCGCTCGCAGGAATCGGCTAGCATGGCCCTCGTCAGCAAGAAGCGCCTCGTACGGCTCGCCAAGGGCTTCTTTCCCACCCTCTGCCGCCCCGACGATCCCTGGGCGCTGGCGCGCCTGGCCCCCGACGAGGCCGCGCTTTACCGGGCCATGGACGTACGCGACCGCGAGCACGCGGTGGCCGTGGCCAAGCAACTGCTGGCGCGCTGGCCCGACGCCCCCGACTGCGCCGTGCGCGCCGCCCTGGTCCACGACGCAGGCAAGGCGGTCCGCCCCTACATCGTCTGGGAACGCGTCCTCACCGCGCTCTTCGAACGCTGGGCGCCGGAGGTGGAACCCTACCCTCTGCGCGGGGGGCTGACCGGTGCCTGGCAGGTGCGGCGGCACCACCCGCGCTATGCGGCCGACCGCATCGCCGATCCCTGCGTGGCCCGCATCGTTGGCGAACACCATGCCGGGACGAGCCCCTGGGCAGCGCGCCTGCGGGAAATCGACGCCGGGTTCTAGGCCGAGACCCGCGCCAACCCGGCCTCCTCCGCTGCACCGCGCACGCGGTAGACATCGAGGCTGAACTCCACCACCGCGCGCTCGGCGTCGCTGGTGAACCGCAGCTTCTGCCCCTGCGGCACCACGACCCAGACCTCGAACCGGCGCACCGGCAGCAGGGTCGCGCCGCTTAGCCGCACCTCGCGGTTCACCGGCGCGAAGATCACCAGCGGCCTCCGCCCCACCTGGAGCACCAGCGGCCTCCGCTCGCCGTCCAGCCCGATGCCCAGCACGTTCTCCACGTAACCCCGGCCCCTGAGCCGGATCAGGACCGGCTCGTCGGCTCCCGGGAAGACCAGCTCGTTGTCGCGGTACGGCGGGCCGTTGCGGACGAAGTAGAACCGCTTGTCGTACACCCCCCAGCCGTCGCCGCGCATCTCGGGGGGTTCGGAAAAAACCTCCTCGAGGGGTTCGAGTCCCGCGACCTGCGGAGCGCCCCCAGCGTCGTCGCCCTTTTCGAGGCCCCACACCGCTCGTGCCCAGGGCGACAGGTTCTCCGGCGGCTCGATGGAACGGCGCTCCGGGTCGGCCGCGAGTTCGTGGTGGTAGCGCGCGATCAGGTCCCCTTTCGCCGCGAAGTACCGCGCTGCGGCCCGGTGGTATTCCGCGCGCCGCCCCGGCTGGAGCGCCTGGTAAAGCACGCGCCGAGCGGGCTCGCTGGCGAAGTACCAGTCGTCGTCGTAGGCAAGCCAGCCGCGCCGCTCCAGCTCGTCCAGGTGTTCGTGCGCCTCCAGCGCTTCGATCAAGCCGTCGGAGAGGGTGCCCGGGTGCACCGACAGGCGCTCGAGCGCCAGACGCGCGGGGTAGCTGAGGAAGCGGCTCTCCCGCTGGTAGGCGGCGCGAACCTGCTGGGGCAGCGGCAGCTCCTCCTGCCCGGAACGGTAAAGCTCGAGAAGGTGCTTCAGGTGGGCGGCGTCGCCGCCCGAGCGCAGGTAGATCTCCGCCGCACGCTCGAAGGGAAGGTCCTGCAGGGGGCCCTCGACGACCGCCGGCCAGGAAAGGGGTTTCAGGGTCACGAAGCGCGCGCGGTCCGCGGGCCACTGGGCCCGCAGCTCGAGCAAGGTGCTGTGGTCCTCGCCAAAAGGGGCGGTAGGCAGGATCCAGACCGACTTGTCGTCCTTGAGCACCTTCTTGACCTGGGCCTCCGTCTGCGGAAGCGGCAGGTAGCGCACCGCGGTGGCGCCCCCCTCGACGCCTTCGATGAAGGGGAGGCCCATCTCGCGCGCCAGCTGCAGCGCGAAGGTCTTGAAGCCGGCGAGGGGGCTGCCCTTGACGATGAGCAGGAACGGCGGATCGATCTCGCGGGCCAGCTCCGAGGCCTGGGCGTGAATCTGCTCGGCAGGCTGCTCGTCGACCTGGGTGGTGCGCCCGCGCAGGCCCGCCAGCCACTCACGGAAACTGTCCGAGACGCGCTCCAAACCCTCCAGGATCTGACCCGTGCGCGGAGTGGTGTCGAGGACGATGCCCGGGGGCAGCACCAGCGGATCGCGGCGGCCCTCGAAGGCCACGATGCCCAGTTTGCGAAGCGTGTGCCGAAGTTCGTGCAACTCGACTCTGAGGTTCTGGCGCGCGCTGGCATGCTCCCAGAGCAACTCGGCCATGGCCGCGCGGCTGATCGGGCCCTCGATGGCCAGGTAGTAAAGGATGGCCAGGGACTTGTTCCGCAGCGGAACCCGCTTGCCGTCCACGTACAGCCCCGCGGCGCCGAACAGGGTAAGTTGCGCGATAGCCGATTGAATTTGCGCCATACAATCCCTCCGAATGCACGGATAAAACGTTAACCGAAGCGTTAATTCGGCGTTAAGAAGTCCGCGGTCGTTAACCAAATCGATAACGCTACGTTGCTTCGCTCTGTCTCTTACAGCTTACCTCGACTTAACGGCCAAACGTGTGACGGCCATTAGAGTGAGCATCAAGAGAGAGGGAGGTGAGGAAACTTAGACGGAACGATTCACTGTAGGCTCTAGACCCCAAGACTGCGTTATGAATTGGAGGACCGCATGAACAAGAAGTGGATTGTCGCTTCTCTATTTGCCGTGGCGGCGTTCGCCTTCGCCCAGACGCCCGTGATCGGGCCCACCGACGAGGGCGCGGACGCCGTGGACAAGGGCGCCGACAGCGCCAGCGTGAACCAGACGGTCAAGCTGATCCTGCCGCAGGCGACCGCGCTGCACCTCAGCACCACCACGCTCACCTTCGACCTGAGCGCGCTCGACGGGTCGGGCTGGCCCCACGCCTCGGACCCGCTCGCAAGCGACGCGACGATCGCCTGCGTCTATGCGAAGGGCCCCGATGCTACCAAGCAGCTCGGCGATAATTTCTGGAGCCAGACCCAGGTCCTGCCCGGAGGAACGTTCTACAGCCCCACCACCTGGCCCGAGATTGCAATCGAGGGAGGCGGCGTCGTCGACTCCTACCCACCGATCGAGATCGGGGACGACGGTGAACTGATCGAAGGTTCGAAGGGCTACTTCGTCTGTTACAAGACCTTCGTCCTCCAGCTCTTCTCGAACTGGAGCTACTGGGACCTGACCGCCAACCGCAACGACCTGGACGACGAGTACCCCAGCATCGAACACCTCTACATCCAGGGCAACACCTGCTACAGCTTCGCCAACAACAAGGCGACGGGGCTGTACGACTTGCCCGACGGGGCGACCCGCCACCTGATCCCCAAGAGCCTCAACTTCGGGCCCACGGGCGACCAGGTACTGGGGAACAACATTCCCGAAAGCTGCAAGAACAAGAGCTGGCTCGACACCCTGATCGTGGTGGCCGTGAAGATCAACTCGGACACCTGGGGCGAGAGCCGCGCCGACCTGACCTACACCCTGCAGTCCGCCGACGTGCAGTTCGGCACCCCTCAATAGCATCCTTTGCGGTAAGGTGGGGCCAGGGCCCCACCTTACCTGATTCTGGAGGCAACCATGCGCATACGGGCGATCGCACCGCTGCTCACCGTTCTCGCCGCCTGCATCGCCTCCCCCGCCTGGGCGCAGACCGCGGTGGCCATCGATCCACCGGCCACGATCTTCACCGCCCGGCCCGGGGAGGAAAAGACCGCCAGCATCCTGATCGCCAACCCCGGCGCCGAGCCGACGCGGGTGCGGGTTTCGTTGGGCGACTGGACGTACCAGCCCGACGGCCAGCCCGTCTACCTGGACCCCGGCAGCCTGCCCGAAAGCGCAAGTTCCTGGATCACGTTTTCGCCCGCCGAGTTCATGCTCGCGGGCCGCGAGAAAAAGATCGTCCGTTACACCATCAAGGTGCCGGAGGACGCCGCGGCGGGCACCCACTGGAGCGTGCTGTTCCTCCAAGGGGAAGACCCGAGCGCTCAGCCCGGCGCCAACATCGCCACCTTCAAGATCCGGGTGGCCCACACGATCTACGTCAACGTCCCCCCCATCGAGTGGGACGGCCAGATTTTGGGCATCGCCGCGGTACCACCCGACGAGCCCGACCAGCCGATCGCCATCGCCATCCAGTACGCCAACACCGGCAACGGCGCCTACGCGGTGACGGGCCGGCTCGAGGTGCGCGACGCCGGCGGCAACGTCGTGGGCAAGGCCGAAATCGACCGGACCGTCGTGCTGCCCGGAGCGACCCGGGTGCTGCTCGCCAACTTTTTCGGACCCATCAAAAAAGGAGACTACGTTATCCTCGCGGTGCTCAACTACGGAAGCGAAACCGTGGACGTTGCGGGGCAGACGGTGGTAAGCCTTCCTTTCGACCTGGTCAAACCGGCTCCGGCTGCGAAATCGGAGCCCGAGACGCAACAGGGCACACCCTGACGGAGGCGAAATGAAACGTACCGTCCAAAACATCCTGGTCCTGCTCGTCCTGCTGGCGCCGATCGGCCACGCGCAGGCCACCTGGTTCGTGCAGGCGGTAATCCCCGAGGTGATCTCGGTGCGCACGCCCACCACCACGATCGGCTTCGAGCTGAACCTGCAGAACTACCCGCCGCCGAGCTTTCCGGCGCGTTACGCGGCCACCACCCCCGAGGACGGGGTTCTGCCCGTCCAGGTATTCGTCAACCAGCCCGGGGTCTGGAGCCTGCTGCTCGAGATCCCCGACCTGCTCGACGAGAGCGGCAACCGGCTCATCCCATCGGACCAGATCCTCTTCCGCGTCAACGAAGGCCCCTGGCTGCGTGGCAGCAGCGCGCCCCAGGTGTTCTACACCGACGTGGGCGCGACCGAAGGCTGGAAGGAGATCCGGCTCGAGTTCGCCCTCGAGCTGAAGGGCAACGAACCGCCCGGAAACTACGCCGTCAACGTGGTGGTCAGCGCCATCCGGGAACCCTAACCATGAGGTATTGGGCCGCCTGCCTGTTGCTGCTGGGGGCGGCCTGGGCCAGCGGCGTCGAGATCCAGCCCGCCACAGGCACCCAGGTCGGGCCCGGAGCGTACGCCACCTTGCTCTTCACCCTGTCGGGCGAGGGCGAGGTGCGGCCGCAGGTGGTGACGCCCGAAGGCTGGCAGGTCCTCCCCCTGCCCGAGCGGCTGCGTCTGGGCGAAAGGACGCTGGTGGCGGTGACGCTGCGCGTGCCCGAACTCACCCCGGCCGGATCCGTGCACCCGGTAACGCTGCGGATCTGGGGCGGTGAGCGGCTGCTTGCCGAAGCCTCCGCCGACGTTACCGTGCTGGCGAAGGCCGATTTCATTCTTTACGCCGAGGACAAACAGGAGGCCCGCATGGGCGAGCCGATCGCCTACCGCATCACCGTGATCAACCGCGGCAACCTGCGCGACCGGATCACCCTCGAAGCCGAGGCCAACACCGGCGAGGCCTACCTGCGGCCCACCGTTATGGAGCTCAACCCAGGTCAGGAGGGTACGGCCGTCCTCACCTTGCAGATCGGAGACGACCGCCGGGTGTCGCCGGGTTACACGATGATCACCTGGGTGCGGGCCCGCTCTGGCTTCGGCAGCCTGGAACGCAAGGTGCGGGTGACCACCCGCTGGCTGGATCCGTACGCGCTCGGTGCAGGAGGGCCCGACCCCACGCTGCGCGTCGGCCTCTCGGGCAGCGTGGGCGTGGGCGCCCTCCTCGAAGCAGGGCAGCTCGCCTCCCCGGTCTTCCGCTACAGCATCAGGCCCAACCTGAGCGGCCGGCTCTCCGACTTTGTGGAGACCTCGCTCAGCACCTCGGCTTTCGGAGGCCGGAGCCCCCGCTGGTGGCCCGAGGCCCCGTCCAGCCTCGCGCTGGGGCTGAAAGGGCCGAAGTGGGACGCCGCGCTCTCGGCGACGACCACGGGGATGGGCCTGCGCACGGGGTTCCAGGCCGAGGGCTGGCGCTACGGGGTAGGGCTGAACGGCCGCTACGACCTGGGCGCCGGCGGCTTCGCCGTCAGCGCGGTCAGCACCCGCAGGTCCCTGAACCTGCAGCTCAACGCCAGCGTCGAGGCCGCGCAGGGGTCGCGCCAGGACCGTTTCGGCATCGACTACAGCCGCACGCTCAACCGCTCGCTGAGCCTGCGGCTGGGCGGACGGCTCAACGGCATCCTCTCGGGGGGGTACACCCTGATCGGCACGGCGCGCCAGGGGCTGCTCTGGCAGGGGGCGCGCTTCAGCGTCCTCCAGTCCCTGTCGGCCAGCCCCCAGCTGGGCCTCTACACCCTGACCCTCACCGGCGGCACCCGCAGCGTCTACCCCCTGGGGGTGCGCGGAACCGCCCACCTGCAGCAGCGCCCCGAGGGTCTGGGCTGGAAGGCCAGCAGCTCGGTCTTCGCGACCCCGATGCCGCGCACCTCGCTGCGCGTCACCACGACACTCGAGCAGGCAGCGGGACGGCCCTTCGAGTTCAGCCTCAACCCCTCCCTCGCCGTCCGCCCTCCGAACCTGGCGGGGGTGCGCTCGAGCTTCGGCGTGGGCTACAAGCTGCGCTACGTCCCGGCGGACGGGTCCGCGCACCAGGTCGCCACCCTCAGCGCCCGGCTCGGCTACGGCAACTTCGGCCTGAGCGTCAGCGGGAACTATACCCTGGTGGGTCCGCACGCCTACGGCGCTCAGCTGGGCGTGCGCTGGCGGCCTTGGCCGCTCACGGTGCTGCGGGCGACGTACGCGGTCAAGCTTGCGGACGCCTACAGCGAGACCCTCGGGGTCGGCTGGCAGCAGTACTGGGGGGCCGGCTTCGCCAGCGAGCTCGACCTCGAGCGCGGCGAGGCCGACCGCCTGAGCTTCTACCTGGCCCAGAAGAGCCTCTTCGGCAGCCCCATCGGACTCCTCGTCGGCTACGCCGTCAGCGACTCCGACGGGCTTGGACGGGGCGCGGCACGCCTGTCGCACCGGTTCAGCGTGCAGCTGGGCTACGACTTCGCCTGGCGGTTCCCGACGCCCGAGGCGGTGGTGAGCGCCTTCGGCGGGCGCAAGGTAGGGCGCGTGCGCGGCGTCGCCTTCATCGACCGCAACCTCAACGGCGTGCAGGACGAAGGCGAGCCGCCCGTGCCCGGCCTGACCGTGCGCCTCGGCGGCGCCAGTGCCGAAACCGACGAAAACGGTCGTTACGTGCTGGAAGCCCGCCCGGGCGTGCACACGCCGCAGCTGGAGGGCCTGCCCGCGACCCTGGACCTCTACCGGCCCACCGAGCTGCGCGTCGAGGAGGGCCGGCGCTACCTGCTCGACCTCCCGCTCGCGCCGACGGCCCAGATCCTCCTGGTGCTCTTTCACGACGCCAACCACAACGGCGTCCAGGACGAGGGCGAACGGGGCATCCCCTACGGCGGCGTCCGCCTGGTCGGGCCGTCTACCCGCAGCTTCCGCACCGACGAACGCGGCCGCGCCCTGGCCACCGGACTCCTCCCCGGCGTCTACGAGGTGGCGCCTGATCCCGACCTGCTGCCCCCGCGCTTCCGGGCCACCTCGGCCCCGACCCGCGTCGAGCTGCAGTCTGGCAAGAGCAGCCGCGTGGTGCGCATCGGCGCGGCCCCGCCCCCCAAGCAGGTACGTACGACCTACGACCCGGGCAAGCTGGCGGTCTTCGCCACCCTGCCCTCGCCCATCGTCGCCGCGGGGGCCGAGTTCGAGCTGCGCGCCATCGCCCAGGGCGATCCCGAACAGGTCTGGCTGGTGCTCGACGGTACCAGCTACCCGCTCCAGCGGCGGGACGACGGCACCTACACGGTGCGCGTGCGCATGCCTCCATCCACTCCTACGGGCCCGCTGATGCTCAAGGTGCGGGCGGGCCGGGGGTCGGAGGTCGCGGAGACGGTGGCCGTGGCCACGGTCGTCCAGCGGCCGCTCTACGAACTCGACCCGGTGAAGTTCCAGGTGGGCCAGCCGCGCCGGCTCGAGCTCACGCTCCTCTTCCGGGCAACGTCGGTGCGGTTGGTCATCGGCGAAGAGGCCGGCGTGGAGTTCACCAGCAAGGACGGCTACCGCTGGTTCGCCGAGTGGACGCCCGAGCGGGCGGGCGCGTTCGAGGCCTACGTCGTCGCGGACGGCGAGGCGCTCTCGCAAAGCCGGATCACGGTGCTTCCCGCGAGCACCGGAGAAAAGTAAGGAGGAACGGCCATGAAGAAAAGTATAGGAACGCTGCTGGGAGTCTTCGCCCTGCTGGTGCTCGGGGCCTGCTCCACCCAGACGGGCGGCATCCGCACCACGGGGGCGCTCAAGGTGCTGTCGGCCGTCCCCGACGTGACGGCCGGCTGCCCGGTACGCGCCGGCGACTGGATGGCGCTGACCGGCAACAACTTCGGCACCCAGGCGGACTGGGACGACGGCCCCAACTACATCCTCTTCCCGCCCGAACCGGGGCTCGCGCCCGAACGCGTGGAGCTGACCCGCGCCCAGGACCCCGCCACGCTGTTCTTCGTCGTGCCAGCAGGCGCCCAGAGCGGCACGGTGCGGCTGCACGTCGAGGGCGTCGGCGACGCCGAGTTCACGGTCACGACCGCTTCGGGCGCGGGGGCCAGCAACGCGGTACCCGGCTGCGAGCTGCCGGCGCCGCCCGCGCCCTGAGGGCGCGGATCGGGCCGCGGCCGCTAGGGCTGCGAGCGCAGCAGCGCCAGGAACTCTTCGCGCGTCTTGAGGTCCTCCTTGAAGACGCCGCGCATCGCCGAGGTGACGGTGGTGGAGTGCTGCTTCTCCACGCCGCGCATCATCATGCACAGGTGGGCCCCTTCGACGACGACCCCCACGCCGCGGGGCTCGAGCACCTGCACGAGCGCCTCCGCGATCTGGGTGGCCAGCCGCTCCTGCAGCTGCAGCCGTCGGGCGTACATGTCCACCAGCCGCGCGAACTTGGAAAGCCCCAGGATCCTGCCGTCCGGAATGTAGCCGATGTGCACCTGACCAAAGAAGGGCAGCAGGTGGTGCTCGCACATGGAGTAGAACTCGATCCCCTTCACCACCACCATCTCCGAGCCCTCGGCCTCGAAGACCGCGCCGCCCGTGACCTCCTCGAGGCTCTGCTGGTAGCCCCGGGTCAGGAAGGCCCAGGCGCGGGCCACGCGGCCCGGGGTATCGGCAAGCCCCTCACGCGCGGGGTCCTCGCCAATCTGCTCGAGCCAGCTCCGTGCCAGCCGGCTCATCGCCTCCAGGTCGTAGGCCGTTTCGAAGGTCATGCCCGTGTCTTCCAGCTCGATGCGTTTCTTCATGCCGCTCCTCACAGGTTCCAGCCGCCGGCGACCTCGAGCACCTGCCCGGTGACGTAGCCGGCCGCATCGCTTACGAAGTACCCTACCGCGTCCACCAGCTCCCCCAGGTAGGCTGTGCGACCCATGGGGATCTCCCGCAAGGGCTGGGTCACCGAGTTTTCGGCCACGCCGGGGGCCACCACGTTGACGGTCACGCCGTGGGGGGCGAGCCGCGCGGCCAGCGCCTTGGCGTAGAGCACCACGCCGGTCTTGGCCACGAAGTAAGGGGCGATGTGGGGTTTGGCCACGGCCCGACCCGCCCCCGCGTACCCGAGGAAGACGACCCGGCCCCAGCCTCCCGCGAGCAGCTGGGGGAGCGCCGCCTGGGTAACGTAGAAGGCGCTGTTAAGGTTCGAGTCGAGGACCGCGCGCCACTCGGCGGGGGTCACCTCCTCGACCGGTTTGTAGAGGTAGTCGCCCACGTTGTTGACGACCACCGCCAGCCCGCCCAGCCCGCGCGCCGCAGCCTCCACCACCGCCCGCGCCGCCTCGGGGTCGGTGAGGTCGCCCTGCACGAGCCGCGCCCGGCGCCCGCGCCGCCGCACCTCGGCCGCCACCGCACGGGCCGCCGCGCGGCTCGAGCGGTAGTGCACGGCCACGTCGAAGCCGCGCTCGGCCAGGCCCAGGGCCACCGCCCGGCCGATGCCGCGGGCCGCCCCCGTCACCAGCGCCGCCCTAGCCACCCTTCACCTCCAGGTAGCGCGCCACCAGCGGCGTGGTGTGCATGTTCAGGGGATAGCCGAGCGCCTCGCGAGGCGTCACCCAGGCCCACTCGACGATCTCCTCGTTGGGAACCACCGCCTCGCTGGCGCTCTCGGCGAAGTAGTTGAAGAGCAGGAAATGCATGGGCTTGTAGAAGTCGGGTGGGAAGATCGCCTCCTGGAAGAGCGCCCATTCCACGTCCGCGAGCGCGAGCCCCACCTCCTCGCGGAACTCGCGGCGCAGCGCGTCCTCGAGCCGCTCACCCCAATCCACCTTGCCGCCCGGAACCCCCCACAGCCCCTTCCACTTGGTGGTACGCACGATCAGCACGCGCCCGCTCGGGCCGCGCACCAGCGCGCCTACCGTGGGGATCGGATAGCGTGCCATATGCGAACAGCATAGACCAGCGGCAGCGCCAAGACCGTGAGCTGCAGAAACCCCAAGTAGACCTCGGGCCGCCCCAGCGCCAGCGCCAGCCCCAGAACTACGAACTGGGTCGTCCGCCCCAGGTTGGCGAAGAAGGCCAGGAAGGGCCGCGGCCACCAGTCCGCGTCGCCCGCCCCCAGCCGACCCTGGAGGGCGCGCTCGACGGCGCGGATCGCCCGGTCCTGCCAACCGAAGACCGCCGCGTAGACGCGCGCCAGCGCCGTCTCCAGCCCCGGGCGCGGCGCCGGCTCCGACCCGGATTCGCCGGCGGCCAGCGCCGCGAGGTTGAAGTCGAGCGAGAGCACCAGCGTCAGTACCGCGAAGCCCATGAACGCCCCCACCGCGTCCCCCGTGCGCAGGTAGAGGGCGCCGAAGAGGGCCGCGTGCACCAGCAGGTCCACCTCGCTGTCGAGGAAGCGGCCCAGCAGGCTGACCTGCCGCCGCGCCCGCGCCAGCTGACCGTCGGCGTTGTCGAGCACGGTGACGAGCTGCAACAGCAACGCGGCGGTGAGGTCACGGCCCGACGCGATCGCCCCCGCCGCCAGCAGCCCAAGCAGACCGTGCGCCAGCACCAGGTGCTCGGGGCGCACCGGCGTGCGCCAAACGAGCCGCACCACCCCGTGCCCCAGCGGGCGGAAGACGAGCCGGTTCAGCACCTCCTCCGCGGGCCGGGGCTTGAGGCCGTCGGCCAGCCGCGGCGCCTCAGCCACCCGCGGCCCCCACCCCGGTGGCCAGCAGGTAGACGCGGCCGCGCCGGGGCCGCGCCCAGGCGCGCTCGACGCGCACCTCCCCGGGCAGCATGAGCCTCCCCCGGTGGGGCAGCCCTGCCGACCGCACCGCGACGAGCGGGTGTCCCGCCGGCAGGACCGTGCCCCGCGCTGGCGCTCCCGTGCCGAAGGCGAAGTAAACGGCGAGCGGGTCGCCCCCGAAGACCGCCGCCAGCGCCCCCGGCCCCAGGGCCCCGACGAGCGCCACGGCCACCGCCGGTTCGCTCACGGCGAAGCGCGCCGCCAGCTCCCAGACGAGCCGCGGGTTGGGGCCGGCCGCCAGCGCCCGCTCCACCTCGGCACGCGGCAGCAGCATCTCCGCCGCCCCCAGGTTGCAAAGCCGCTCCAGCGCCCGCTCCAGCGCCGCCCCCTCGTAGGCCTCGTGCAGATCGGAGAGCAGCTCGCCGTCCTGTTCGATGAGCCGGTGCATCACCTCGTGGGCCAGGGTGAAGCGCTGGCGCCGCGGGCTCTGCCCCTCGGCGACGAGGATCGTGCCGCTCGCGGCGTCGAGCAGGCCGTCGCGGCCGGCGATCGCCGCGGTGCGCCAGCGAAAACCGACGCCCGCGGCCATGCGGTCGGGCGTGAGCGGCGCGTGCCGCTCACGAAAGGCCGCCGCCCGCTCGAGCACCCGCGCCTCCAGCGTCGCGCGCAGCCGCCGCGTCTCGGCCGCCGTCATCGCCTAGCCCTCCAGTACGCGCCTTAGGTGCAGGTAGATCTCGTACCAGTCGCGCTTGTTCTCGGGCCGCTTGCCGCGCAGCTCGATACGCGAGAGGGTCTCCACCCAGTCGGGGGTGATCTCCGCGCCCAGCACCGGGTCCTCCAGGAGCTCGGCCAGCCCCCGGGGCAGTGCCGCGGGCGTGCGTTCGCCGTAGAAATCGACGGGGGCCATCAGGTCGTGCACGCTCATCCCGTAGGCCTCGGCAAGGGTGCGCAGCGTGTCCAGGCTGGGGTTGGTGCGGTCGCGCTCCAGGTCGGAGAGGTAAGGGATCGAGAGGCCCGTGACCTCGGCCACGTCCTTCAGCCGCCAGCCCCGCTCCTTGCGCAACTCACGAAACCGCTCGGCCAGCTTCATGGCACCTCCTTAGCGTTAGGGTACCGCGCGGTAGTGATACGGTCAATACGTAATTCACTCTTCATACTTGCAGCTTACCATATCGTTATGGTACAGTCATAATCACAGGGAGGTTGTTCACGATGAAAAGAATCCAGCGCCTCTTTCGCACCCCGCCCCAGGCCCTGCCCGCCGCCATGTTGAACCTGCTCATCGAGGTGGACAACCGCGAGGGGCGCGCCGGCCTCGACCGGCTCGAAGACGAGATCAAGGCGGCGCTCGCGCGCCTGCAGGCGGCCGGGCATCCCCAGGCGGCCCGCCTCACCCTCGGGCTCGAGGCCCTCGAGGCCTACCGCCGCGCCTACCACCCGCGCCCCCGCTGGATCCGCTTCCTCAACCCGCGCGCGTTCAAGCGCGCCGTCCCCGCCAGCGCCCGCTAGGCCACGGCACCCCGCCGCGGCGCGTCGCCGCCGCGGCGTCCGCCGCGTAGGCCCACGCCCGCCGCATCCCGGCGGGCGTCCTTACGACAACGGCGACCCGGCGGTAGAGCCCGCCCTCGTCCTCGAAGCGGTCGAGGGCGCGCAGCGCGGCCTCGAGGTTGCGGAACTCGAAAAGCTCCCCTTCTACCGCCCCCGTCCCCGGAACCGCCACGGGGTACCCGGCGGGCAGCGCATAGAGCCGGTACCCCTCGAGCCGCGCGGGGGTGCGCCGCACCAGGCCCGCACGGCGGGCCACCGCGTGGTGGCGCGCGCCCGGCAGCAGGCTGCCGTAGACGAAGACGCCCGCCGGATCCATCAACGCCCGACGATGACCACCGCGACCGGGTATTCGCCCTCGGGCAGCCCCAGCACCTGGGCCACGCTTTCGTCGTAGAACCACTCGGCCTCGCGGGCGGCGAGGCCGAGTGCCACCGCCGCGGTGAAGGTGGCGTGCGCGGCCTTGCCCGCCTCCAAAAGCGCCTGCCGATAGCCGCGCGGCCCCAGCCGCGCCACGCTGCGCGCCGGCACCGCGGTAAGGACCAGGTAGACGCCGGCGTGGGCGACGCCGTCCGCATCCGCGAGCGCCGCCTCCCAGGCCGCCCAGTCGGGGCAGGGGGCGATCTGCTCGAGCTGATGGGCCTTGACCGCGTAGTGGTAGACGCCCGGGAAGGTGTCCTGCACCCTTCGCACCACCAGGTAGGCCTCGACCGGGTACGCCCCGGCGCTCGAGAGGTAGCCCCGGCGCCCGTCGCGGTCCGAAAGCGGCAGCAGCATCTGCGCCAAATCGCCGGGGGTGAGGGTCAGCTCCAGCTCCGGGGTCTGCGCCCGCAGCTGCGCCATCAGCCGCCAGGTCTGTGGTCCCCCGCTCTTGCGCGCCTCGGGCAGGTCCACGGTCTCGAGCGGACTCGCGTATACCTTGGCCGTGGGCACGCGCGGTCCGTTCCCGGGCAACGCCTGCCCGGGGCTCAGCCGGGTGTAGGCCAGAAACGCGTGTCCGAAGTCTTTCTTCTTCATAGGTCGAACCGATACCCCTTGGGCACCACCACCACCCCGCCGGGGGTCACCGTGAAGCCGCGCGCGCGGTCGGTTTCCAAATCGTACCCGATCTCGAGGCCCTCGGGTATACGGACGTTCTTGTCGATCACCGCGTTCTTGATCTTGGCGTGCCGCCCCACCTCGACGTCGTCGAAGAGGACGGCGTTCTCCACCAGGCTGTACGAGTTGACGCGCACCCGCCGGAAGAGCACGGACTCGCGCACCGTGCCGCCGCTGACGATCACGCCGCCCGCGAGCAGGCTGTTGAAGGCCTGCCCCACCCGCTCGCCGGTCTCGTGCACGAACTTGGCCGGCGGGCTGAAGAGGTTGGCCGTGCGCAGCGGCCAGTCGGGGTTGAAGAGGTCGAACTGCGGCAGCACCGCGACCAGGTCCATGTTGGCCTCGAAGTAGGAGTCGAGGGTGCCCACGTCGCGCCAGTAGGTGTTGGCGCCCTCCGCGCCGGGAATGGGGTTGCTCTGGAAGTCGTAGGCGAAGAGCCGCAGCCCGCCCGCCAGCGCCGCGGGCAGCACGTCCTTACCGAAGTCGTGGGACGACTCGGGGTCCTTGCCGTCGCGCTCGAGCAGCTCGACCAGCGGCTCCTTGTCGAACAGGTAGTTCCCCATCGAGACCAGCGCCTCGCCGGGGCGTCCAGGGATGGGCTTCGGATGCTCCGGCTTCTCCTGGAAGTCCACGATGCGCCACTGCTCGTCCACCTGAATGACCCCGAAGCGGCTCGCCTCCTCGATGGGCACGGTGTAGGCGGCGATGGTCACGTCGGCGGCCACGTCCTGGTGGAAGTCCACCATGTGGCGGATGTTCATCTTGTAGATGTGGTCGCCGCCGAAGACGGCCACCACCTCGGGCTCGTTGTTGTCGATCAGGTGCAGGTTCTGGTAGATGGCGTCGGCGGTGCCGCGGTACCAGACGGGCCCCAGCTCCTCGTAGCGGTACATCTGCGCCGGCACGAGGATGATGAAGTGATCGTCCAGAAACGCGCCGAAGCGCCAGTAGCGCTGGATGTGCTCGGTCAGCGACTGCGCCTTGTACTGGATGAGCACGTAGACCGAGTAGATGCCCGAGTTCATGAAGTTGTTGAGCACGAAGTCGATGATCCGGTACTTGGCCCCGAAGGGCACCGCGGGCTTCGAGCGCTTGGCGGTCAGCGGGTAGAGCCGGCTCCCCTGGCCTCCGGCGAGGATCATCCCCAGTACGCGCAGTCGTTTGGCAGGCGGCATGGACGCTCCTTTGCGTTTTCCCCAGCATACCCGCAGCCGCCAGGGCGTACGCCACAGCGGAGCATACAATGAACCCGTGCGGATCACGAGCGCGCGTAACCCTAAGGTCAGGGCCTGGGCGGAGCTCAAGACCCGGCGAGGGCGGTCGGACCAGGGCCGCTTCCTGGTGGAGGGCGCGCGTGAGGCGGCGCGGGCGCGGGCGGCGGGGATCCGGCCCCACGCCTGGCTCGTCTGGCCCGAGCGGGCGGGCGCGGAAGAGGCGGCGCTGCTCGCCGCTGCGCCGGTCTATGAACTTTCGGAGGCGGCCATGCGCAAGGTCAGCTACCGCGAGAACCCGCCGGCGCTTATCGGCGTCTTCGAACGTCCGGCGCGCCGCCTCGAAGACCTGCCGGCGCGTCCGCGGCGGGTGCTGGTGGCCGTGGAGATCGAAAAGCCCGGCAACCTCGGGGCCATGCTGCGCAGCGCCGACGCCAGCGGCGCGGACGCGGTGCTGGTGGTGGGCCGGGGGGTGGATCCGGAGAACCCCAACGTGATCCGGGCCAGCACCGGGACGGTATTCACGCTGCCGCTGGCGACGGTGGACCACGGGGCGGCGCGGGCCTGGCTGCGGGAACGCGGCCTGCAGATCGTCGCCGCCGCGCCCGCGGCCGAGCGGGTCTACTGGGACGCCGACCTGGCGGCGCCCACGGCCTTCGCGGTGGGGGCGGAAGACCGGGGGCTGCCCCCGGGCTGGCTCGATGCGGCGGACCTGATCGTGCGCATCCCCATGGAGGGCGCCGCCGACAGCCTGAACGCCTCGGTGAGCGCCGCGCTCCTGCTCTACGAGGGAATGCGCCAGCAGCGCCGGGGTTGACAATCACCCGCTCAACTTGCTTGTAGGCAAACGCGGGTACGGGGTTGACAGCCTCCGCCGCGCCCCCCATAATGTGCGGTGGATTGACACTCTGGACCCCTAAGTGTCAAAGGGGCGAAGGGAGGCAATCATGGCATCGGAGGTCAAGGTAATGATCAAACCCCTAGCAGACCGGGTCGTGGTTGAGCCCATCGAGGAAGAAGTGACCACCAAGGGCGGCATCGTGCTGCCCGACACCGCCAAGGAGAAGCCCCAGCGCGGCAAGGTGATCGCCGTGGGCAGCGGCAAGCTGCTCGACAACGGCGAGCGCGTTCCGCTCGAGGTGAAGGAGGGCGACATCGTCGTCTTCGCCAAGTACGGCGGCACCGAGATCGAGATCGACGGCGAGGAGTACATCATCCTGTCCGAGCGCGACCTGCTCGCGGTCGTCGAGAAATAAGGGAGGTAGACCATGGCAAAGATCCTCGTTTTTGACGAAGAAGCCCGTCGTGCGCTCGAGCGCGGCGTGAACGCGGTGGCCAACGCCGTGCGCGTGACCCTCGGCCCCCGGGGCCGCAACGTGGTGCTGGAAAAGAAGTTCGGCTCGCCGACGATCACCAAGGACGGCGTCAGCGTAGCCAAGGAGATCGAGATCGAGGACCACCTCGAGAACATCGGCGCCCAGCTGCTCAAGGAGGTGGCCTCCAAGACCAACGACGTCGCCGGTGACGGCACCACCACAGCCACCGTGCTGGCCCAGGCGATCGTGCGCGAGGGCCTGAAGAACGTGGCCGCCGGCGCCAACCCTCTGAGCCTCAAGCGCGGCATCGACAAGGCCGTGGAGGCCGCGGTCGAGCAGATCCACAAGATGGCCCAGCCGGTCGAGGACCGCAAGGCCATCGAGGAGGTCGCCACCATCTCGGCCAACGACCCCGAGGTGGGCCAGCTGATCGCCGACGCGATGGACAAGGTCGGCAAGGAAGGCATCATCACCGTCGAGGAGTCGAAGGGCCTGGAGACCGAGCTCGAGGTCGTCGAGGGCTACCAGTTCGACAAGGGCTACCTGAGCCCCTACTTCGTCAACAACCCCGAGGCGATGGAGGTGCAGCTCGAGGATCCCTACATCCTCATCGTCGAGAAGAAGGTCTCCAACATCCGTGAGCTGCTGCCCGTGCTCGAGCAGGTCGCCCAGACCGGCAAGCCGCTCTTGATCATCGCCGAGGACGTCGAGGGCGAAGCCCTGGCCACCCTGGTGGTCAACAAGCTGCGCGGCACCCTCAACGTCGCCGCGGTCAAGGCGCCGGGCTTCGGCGACCGCCGCAAGGAGATGCTCAAGGACATCGCCGCGGTGACCGGCGGCCAGGTGATCAGCGAGGAGCTGGGCCTCAAGCTCGAGAACGTCACCCTCTCCATGCTGGGCCAGGCCGAGCTGGTGCGCATCACCAAGGACGAGACCACCATCATCGGCGGCAAGGGCAAGAAGGACGACATCGAGGCCCGCATCAACCAGATCAAGGCCGAGCTCGAGACCACCGACAGCGAGTACGCCCGCGAGAAGCTGCAGGAGCGCCTCGCCAAGCTCTCGGGCGGCGTCGCCGTGATCCGCGTGGGCGCGGCCACCGAGACCGAGCTCAAGGAGCGCAAGCACCGCTTCGAGGACGCCCTCTCGGCCACCCGCGCGGCCGTCGAGGAGGGCATCGTCCCGGGCGGCGGCGTGACCCTGCTGCGCATCACCGAGGCCGTGGACAAGGTCCTGGCCAAGCTGGAGGGCGACGAGGCCACCGGCGCCAAGATCGTCCGCCGCAGCCTGGAGGAGCCCACCCGCCAGATCGCCGAGAACGCCGGCTTCGAGGGCTCGGTGATCGTCAACGAGATCCTGCAGAAGAAAGACCCCAACTACGGCTTCAACGCCCAGAGCGGCGAGTTCGGCGACATGCTCAAGTTCGGCATCGTCGACCCCGCCAAGGTGACCCGCAGCGCGCTGCAGAACGCCGCCTCGATCGGCTCGCTGGTGCTGACCACCGAGGCCGTGGTCGCCGAGAAGCCCGAGAAGAAGGAAGCCGCTCCCGCCGGTGCGGGCGGCATGCCGGACATGGACTTCTAAAACGCGCTTTACGCGGAACGCGCGCGGCCCCGGGGCCGCGCGCGTTCGTTATGCCCTTCAGGCGTGCTCTTCCGCCCAAGCTTCGACGGCCCGCAGCAAGGGCTCCAGAGCCACGGCGGCCGGGGTGAGGCGGTACTCCACCCGCGGCGGCACCTCGGCGAACTGTTCACGCACGACCCAGCCCATGGCGTCCATCTCCTTCAAGCGCAGCGATAGCGTTCGGGGCAGCAACCGCGTGACCCCTTGCAACTCTCCGAAACGCATCGGTCCGTCGAGCAGCGCGCGCAGCACGCGGTACGTCCCCTGGCGCCCCAACAAGGCCAGCGCCGTCTCGATTGGTTCGCTCGTCATGACGTTCACCCGTCCAGTATACCGCAACGTGGGACGGTACCAGTTTCACCTATTGTTCCAGTATATCTGGCGTCATTGCTTTTCTTATTCGCGGTGATAGGCCGATCCTCTCTTAATCGTATAAGCCCGGTAGAGCTGTTCCAGTGCGACCAGCAGGGCGAGTTCGTGCTGCAGGGTGAGCGGCGAGAGGCTCCAGACCCAGTCGGCGGCGGCGCGCACCTGCGGTGCCAACCCCTCGGCCCCGCCCACGATCAGGGCCGCCTTCCCCACCCCCCGCAGCTCCAGGGCCGTGATCCGCTCGGCCAGCTCGTGCGAGCGCAGGGTCCGGCCCCGCTCGTCGAGGACGACGCGGTACCAGCCCTCGCTGGCCTCGAGCAGCGCCGCAGCCTCGCGGCGGCCGGGGCGGACGAAGACCGTTTCCACCCGGGCCATCGGCGCGAGCCGCTCGAGGTAAAGACGCACGCCCTCGCGGGCGTAGGCCAGTTTGGGTTTGCCCACCCCAACGATGCGCCAGCGCACAATCGGCCTCCCCGCCGGGTAGTTTATAATGGAGCCCAAAGGGGTAGAGATGCCAAACCGCGAAAACGCTCTCGCGCTAGTGATTATCGGTACGCCGTGGCGGACCGCCCCCGGCCGTGGCCGGGGTTTTTTACGCCCCTGACCCAAGGAGGACCGTATGATCAAGGACACCCAACGTTTCGAGCCGTTCACCCGCGACCCAATCGCGCTGGTGAACGAACACGGGGAGTGGGTGGGGCCGTTCGACCTCGACCTCGACGAGGAGCAGCTGCGCGCCCTCTACCGCGACATGGTCGCCGCCCGCCTGCTCGACGAACGACTACTCCTGCTGCAGCGCTCGGGCAAGACCAGTTTCGCCATGGAGGCCGCGGGCCACGAGGGGATCCAGATCGCCATCGCCCACACGGTGAAGCGGGGTTTCGACTGGCTCTTCCCCTACTACCGTGACCACGGCCTGATCCTCGCCCTGGGCGTACCCGCGGTCGAGATCTTCGGCGAAACCCTGGCCACCCGCGCCGACCCCGCCAAGGGGCGGCAGATGCCCAACCATCCGGGCTCGAAGCCGCTCAACGCCTTTACCGTCGCCTCGCCGATCGCCTCGCACATCCCGCCGGCCACCGGCGCGGCCATCAGCGCCAAGATCCAGAACACCGGCCAGGTCGTCGTCACCACCTTCGGCGACGGCGCCACCAGCGAGGGCGACTGGCACGCGGGGGTGAACTTCGCCTCGGCGCAGGGGGCGCCGATCGTCTTCGTCATCGAGAACAACCGCTACGCGATCAGCGTGGACCTGCAGAAGCAGACCGGCTCGGAAAACCTGGCCGTCAAGGCCAAGGCCTACGGCGTGCCCGGCTACTACCTGGACGGCATGGACGTGCTGGCCAGCTACTACGTGATGCAGGAGGTCATCGAGCGCACCCGCGCGGGCGCGGGGCCGGCGCTCGTGGAGGCCGTGGTCTACCGCTACGGCCCCCACTCCTCGGCCGACGACGACCGCCTCTACCGCCCCAAGGAAGAGGTGGAGCACTGGAAGCAGCGCGACCCGCTCGAGCGCTACCGCCGCTTCCTGGAGCGCCAGGAAATCTGGACGCCCGAGTGGGAAGCCGAGCTGCGCGAGGCCGCCGAGGCCGAGCTGGCGCGCGCGCTCGAAGCGGCCGAGGCCGCGGGTCCGGTGCCCGAGGTCTGGATGTTCGACGACGTCTACGAAGAACCCCTCTGGCCCCAGATCGAACAGCGCCGGCTCCTCGAGGAAGAGCTGGGCGCCTGACCGGGAGGTAACCATGGCCACGATGACCCTCGTGCAGGCGATCGCACGCACGCTCGACGAAGAGATGGCGCGCGACGACGCGGTGGTGGTGCTGGGTGAGGACGTCGGCAAGCGCGGCGGCGTCTTCCTGGCCACCGAAGGCCTGCAGCAGAAGTACGGCCCCGACCGGGTGATCGACACCCCGCTTTCGGAGGCGGCAATCATCGGCGCCGCCGTAGGCATGGCCGCCCACGGACTGCGCCCGGTCGCCGAGATCCAGTTCGCCGACTACGTCTTCCCCGGCTTCGACCAGCTCGTCAGCCAGGCGGCCAAGCTGCGTTACCGCTCGGGCGCGCAGTTCACCGCCCCCATGGTGGTGCGCATGCCCTCGGGGGGCGGCGTCAAGGGCGGGCACCACCACTCCCAGAGCCCCGAGGCCCACTTCGTGCACACCGCCGGCCTCAAGGTGGTGGCCGTCAGCACCCCCTACGACGCCAAGGGGCTGCTCAAGACCGCGATCCGCGACGACGACCCGGTCGTCTTCCTCGAGCCCAAGCGCCTCTACCGCGCGGTAAAGGAAGAAGTGCCGGACGAGGACTACACCATCCCCCTGGGCCAGGCCGTCACCCGCCGCCAGGGCTCGGACCTCACGATCGTCTACTACGGGCCCGTGGCCCCCGAGGTGCTGCAGGCCGCGGACGAGCTGGAAAAGGTGGGCGTGCACCCCGAAGTGCTCGACCTGCGCAGCCTGATGCCGTGGGACAAGGAGGCGGTGCTCGAGGCGGTAAGCAAGACCGGCCGCGTCATGATCGTCTCCGACGCCCCCCGCCACGCCAGCTTCGCCAGCGAGGTGGCGGCGACGATCGCCGAGGAGGTGCTCGACCAGCTCGAGGCCCCGCCGGCGCGGGTCACCGGCTTCGACACCCCCTACCCCTACGCTCAGGACAAGCTCTACATGCCCACGGTGACGCGGATCTTAGGCGCCGCCAAGAAGCTGCTCGACTACTAGCGCCCGGGAGGTGCCATGCCCAAGGAAGTGCTCCTGCCTGAACTCGCCGAGTCCGTGGTGGAAGGCGAGATCCTCAAGTGGCTGGTGAACGAGGGCGACGTCGTCGCCAAGGACCAGCCGCTGGTGGAGGTGATGACCGACAAGGTCACCGTCGAACTGCCCAGCCCCTTCGCGGGCGTGCTGGTGAAGAAGCTCGTCGGCGAGGGCGACGTGGTCCCCGTCGAAACGCCGATCGCGTTGATCGACGAGAGCGCCGAGGCCGCGGCGGCACCCGCCGGAGCGGCTGCGGCCGCAGCCGCTCCGGCCGAAGAAGAAGACCGCGGCGAGCGGCTCTCGCTCTTCAAACCCGACAAGACCGAAGCCGAGGTCAAGAACCCCTTCACCTCCGGCGCGCCGAAGCCCGCCGGCCCCGCGGTGGCCGAGCGCCCCCGCGCCGGGGTGAACAAGTACGGCCGGGTGCTCGCGGTGCCCGCGGCCCGCCAGCTGGCCCGCGAGCTGGGTCTCGATATCGCCCAGGTGCCGGGCTCCGGCCCCAACGGCCGGGTGCGCGTCGAGGACGTGCGCGCCTACGCCGAACAGGCCGCCGCGGCCCCGGCCGCGGCGGCGCCCACCGGCTTCCCGCCCCCCGTGCCCTACCGCACCCCCGCGGGCTACGAGGAGCTGGAGGAGCGCGTGCCGCTCAGGGGCATGCGCCGCATCATCGCCCAACAGATGATGGCCAGCCACCTGCACACGGTGCGCACCCTCGTCGTCGACGAGGCCGACGTCACCGAGCTGGTCGCGCTGCGCCGGAGGCTCAAGGAGCGCGCCGAAGAGGCAGGGGTCAAGCTGAGCTACGTCCCCTTCGTCTTCAAGGCCGCGGTGGAGGCCCTGAAAAAGTTCCCGGCGGTCAACAGCAGCCTCGACGACGCCCGCGGCGAGGTGGTGCTCAAGAAGTACTACCACCTCGGCCTTTCGGTGGCCACCGACGCGGGACTGGTCGTCCCGGTGATCCGCGACGTCGATCGGAAGGCCCTCCTCGAGCTGGCCGCCGAACTGACCGACAAGATCGAGCGGGCCCGTGCGGGCAAGCTGACGCCCGAGGAGGTCAGCGGCTCCAGCTTCTCGATCACCAGCGTGGGCAACCTGGGCGGCCTCTTCTCCTTCCCCATCATCAACGTGCCCGACGCCGCCATCCTGGGGGTGCACACCATCCAGAAGCGCCCGGTCGTCCGTGACGACGCGATCGTCGCCCGTGAGATGCTCTACCTCTCGCTCAGCTTCGACCACCGCCTGGTGGACGGCGCCGAGGCCACGCTCTTCCTGCGCGAGGTCATCGCCCGCCTCGAAGACCCCTACTGGCTGCTGCTGCACGCCGTCTAAGGAGAAACCATGTACGACCTGATCGTCATCGGCACCGGGCCGGGCGGCTACCACGCCGCGATCCGCGCCGCCCAGCTCGGCCTCAAGGTCGCCGCCGTCGAGGCGGGCGCGGTGGGCGGCGTCTGCCTGAACGTCGGCTGCATCCCCACCAAGGCCCTCCTGCACGCGGCCGAGACCCTGGAACACGCCGCGAAGGCCTCCGAGTTCGGCCTGGTCTTCTCGGAACCCGAGCGCGACCTGGCCAAGATGGGCCGGTGGCGCGACCAGATCGTCAAGAAGCTCACCGGCGGCGTGGCCAGCTTGCTGAAGGGTAACGGGGTGGAGCTCGTGAGGGGCTTCGCCCGCTTCACCGGCCCCCGCGAGCTGGAGGTGGACGGAAAGAAGCTCGAGGCGAAGAAGATCATCGTCGCCACCGGATCCAAACCTGCGGTGCTGCCGGGCTTCGAACCCGACGGCGAGCACGTGCTCACCTCCACCGAGATGCTGCAGGTGGAGCGGGGCGTGCCCGAAAAGCTCCTGATCATCGGCGGAGGGGTGATCGGGCTCGAGTTCGCCTCGATCTACGCCCGGCTGGGCGCGGAGGTGACCGTCGTCGAATACGAAGGGCAGATCCTACCCGGCAGCGACCCCGAGCTGGTCAAGCTGCTGGCGCGCAGCCTCAAGAAGCAGGGGATCGCCGTCAAGACGGCCACCAAGGCGGTGGGCTACGAGAAGGCGGGGAGCGGGCTGCGGGTCACCGTCGAGCCGGCCGCAGGCGGCGAGCAGGAAGTGCTGGACGCCGACAAGATCCTGCTGGCCGTCGGCCGGGTGCCGGTCACCGAAGGCCTGAACCTCGAGGCGGCGGGCGTGCGCACCGACGCGCGCGGTTTCGTTCCCACCAACGAGCATCTGGAAACGAACGTGCCGGGCGTCTACGCCATCGGCGACGTCACCAAGCCGCCGCTGCTGGCCCACAAGGCCATGAAGGAGGGGCTGGTGGCCGCCGAGCACGCGGCGGGCCGGCCCGCGGCCTTCGACCAGCAGATCCCCAGCGTCGTCTACAGCCAGCCCGAGTTCGCCACGGTCGGCATGACCGAAGCCGAGGCAAAGGAGCGCGGCCTCGAGGTGCGGGTGGGGCGCTTCCCCTTCTCGGCCTCGGGCCGCGCCCTCACCCTGCAGCAGACCGAAGGCCTGATCAAACTCGTCGCCGACGCCGAGAACGACCTGCTTCTGGGCGCGCACATCCTGGGGCCGGGCGCGTCGGACCTGATCGCCGAGGCCACCCTGGCGCTGGAGATGGCGGCGACGGCCAGCGACCTGGCCCTGACCGTGCACCCCCATCCCACGCTGGCCGAGAACCTGATGGAGGCCGCCGAAAACCTGCACGGCCGGGCCATCCATATCCTCAATCGCTGATACGGTTCCTACCTTAATACAACCTTCAGCAGACCCGGTTACCCCCACTTGGGGGTAACCGCACCTTTGGCTGCGCCGTAGGATTTAAAAGGAGGGGCCTTGTCAAAGAAAACTGCATTTAATCCAATCGGCTTCACACTTATTGAACTGCTCATCGTACTGGCCGTCTTGGCTACCCTCATGAGCATCGTGGCCGTCTCGTTTGGCAACGCCCGCCAGCGGCTCGACCTGGAGGGCGTGGCCCACCGCATCGCCCAGGACCTGCAAAGCTGCCGCTCGCAGGCGGTATCCAAAAGCGGCAGCTGCCGCCTTAGCTTCAAATCCGGCGGCTACGACCTCGACTTCTCCACCGACGGAACCAACTGGACAACGCGGCGCAGCTACGACCTTCCGAACCGCATCACGCCGAGCTGGTCGGCCGGCGAAGCGATCACCTTCGACTCCAGGGGGTTCGGCGACTTCCCGGCCAGCCCCCGCCCCTACGAGATCACGCTTACCGACGGGAACCACACCCTCAAGGTGGTGCCCTCCATGACCGGAGCGGCCCGGGTGGTGAAACCATGAGGACGCGCAAAGGTTTCAGCCTGATCGAGGTGCTCATCGCCCTCGTGGTGGTGACCGTCGTCAGCTTCGCCGCGGTCACCACGATGGTTTCCAGCATGCGCCACAACGCCGACAACCGCGTGCGCTCCCAGGCGGTGGCCGCCACCGAAGCCTGGATGGACCGCTTCCGCAGCCGCAGCCTTCCGTTCAACTACTTTACGGCCCCCCGCACCTACGACTACGGCTACGACTATACGAGCGACTCGGTCTTCACGGCGGCGGGCGACCCCAACTTCGCCGAGATCGCCCAGGAGTGGGGGCGGTTCAAGTTCGTGGTCAAGACGGAGGCGTACTCCACCAACCCCATCATCTGGCGGGTGCTGGTGACGGGGTACTACAAGAAGCGGGGAGGTGAGGGCCGTGTCGAACTCGTCTCGCTCGTTCGCCAGTAGGCGCATGCGGCGGGGTTTCACGCTGATCGAGGCCCTGCTGGCCATCGGGATCCTGATCGTCCTCATCGGGATCGTCGCGGTGGCCCTGACCCGCGGCCTGCAGACCAAGCACAGCCAGAGCGTCTACGTGGAGCTGCAGCAAAACCTGCGCGTGGCCATGCAGCAGATCACCCAGGACCTGCGTTCGGCCTCGCAGCTGGGGCTGTGGAACGATCCCGCCTCGGGGTGCAGCGCCGCGGGCGACGCCTGCTCGGCGCGCGACCGTCTGGCGATCCTCGTCTCCAAGGGTTTCTACACCGCCGTCGCGGAGGCCCCCGGGAACAGCTACACCAACTCCGTCGAAACGGCCGTCTGCGACGCCTCGGGCTTCGATACCGGCGACCTGGTGCTGATCACCAACGGCAGCGCCGCCGACTTGGTCACCATCACCCAGATCCAGAACCTGCGGGACTTCTCCCAACCCTGCCGCCCGGCCACCACCGCCGCGGGCGGAAATCCACCCAACCACGACAAGATCCAGCACAACAACGACCGCCTCAGCGGCACCTGGCAGCCCAACACCTATGCCTTCAAGGTGCAGCTGGTGACCTACGAGCTGCGCCCCGACCCCCAGGACGCCACCCGCTCGGTGCTGTACCGCCGAACCGGCTTGGGCGCCGGCGAGGGCCCTTACAGCGGTATCGTGGCCTTCGACGTCGACACGCTGCGCATCAGCTACGGCGTTCCTATCGACCCCACCGCCGCCAGCAGCACGATCCAGCAGCTGCGCTTCTACGACTCCCTGACCGCCGCCGCGACCGCCTTGGGCTCGGCCTACACCGACGACCCCAAAAGCAGCGGCGTCTACGTGGGCGGCCTCGTACGCGCCGTTCGCGTCTACCTCGCAGGAACCACCCCCAAGCCGCTCAACGCCGGCGGCGGCCCCGGGCGGTACGAGATCACCGAGACCGTGGACTTGCGGTTGAACTAGGAGGCAAGGCATGAGGAGAAAACAAGGCATCGCCCTCGTCACCGCACTGGTCTTGATGATGGTGCTCGTCGCGGTGATCGCGATCCTCTCGGTGGACACCCTGAGCGAGATCCGCCAGAACAAGAACAACCTGCTCAGCAGCCGCGCCCGCAACGTCGCCGAGGCCGGCGCGACCTACGCCGGATACGTGCTGGACACGCAGCTCTTCTCGGTGCTGCAACCCATCGTCAACGGCTACGCGACCAGCTTCATCGTCGGGGGCGGCGATCCCACCAGCGACTACGTCATCCCCGAGAGCGCCTGGGGTACGGTGGCCTCGCAGATCACGAACGAACTCAACACCAACTACGCCTCGCTCCCGGCCAGCCAGCTGGCGGGCGTGGGCAGCGCCAGCCTCAGCTACGACGTGCGCAACTTCCGCATCGCCTCGATGCCCACCGCCGGGGGCGGCGGCCAGTTCCAGACCTACACCGCCGAGTACAAGGTGATCGCCACCGGCACCTCGGGGAATGGGAAGCGCCGGATCCAGGAAGAAGGCTTCCTCACCGTCAAACTCGGCCGCGCCAGCCTCTCGCAATGGCTCTTCCTGGTGGAGGACGCCGGCGGCGATCAAGGCTTCTTCCCCACCGGATCGGTCTTCGACGGCCCCGTGCACGCCAACAGCAACTGGGGCTTCTGGGGCACGCCGGTCTTTCGCGGCCGCATCACCGCCTCCGACGGCGGCGCGTGGTTCTGGGACATCTTCAACTCCTGCAACGACGGCCTGGGTTACCGCAGGTTCCTGAACGCGGGTTCGCGGCCCCCCTGCACGGAGCCGGTCTTCGACCAGGGGTACGACTGGAACGCACCGCGGGTGGAGCTGCCCACGAACGCGCTCTCGCAGGAGCGGGCCGCGCTGGGCCTCGACCCCACCGAGGACAACAACGGCGACGGCATCCCCGATCCGGTTACCAACAGCGACCGCTGCGCGGTGCTGGGCATCAGCCCCTGCATCGGCGCCAACCCGATCCCCGACGGGGTCTACCTGATCAACGACGGCAGCCGCGTCACCGGCGGGATCTACATCGAGGGCAACGTCGACGAGCTGCTCGTGGCCGCGGGCGGCGACGGCACCCAGACCTACCGCATCACCCAGGGCGGCAACACCTGGACGATCCTGGTGGACTACAACACCGACACCACCACGATCACCGACCCCTCGGGCAACGCCACCAATCTGCTGGGCGTGCCCAACGGCCCCGCGCCGCTGGGCACCGGAGGTCCCACGGGGCAGATCTACGTGAACGGCATCATCGACGCCCTGCGCGCCCCCGACCGCACCGGCCCCGTCCCCACGGACTCGCCCGACCACCCTCCGCCGAGCACGATCCCCCCGGCGCTCTCGCTGGAGACCCAGCTCAACATCACCGCGGTGGGGGGCATCGGCCTGTTCACCGACCTGGTCTACGAGTGCGACCCCACCCAGATGGCGAACGGCAGCTACCTGGCCAGCCACCCACGCTGCGCGTCGGCCAGCGGGCCGCTGCGGACGGTGCTGGGGGTCTTCTCGGAAACCGACGACATCACCATCCGCGTCGGCGCGGTCGACGACATCTACCTCTGGGGATCCTTCCTTTCGGCGGCGAACGGCAAGGGGCTCGCGGTGGAGAACTACAACACCCGCGGCCCTCAGGGCAAGATGCGCCTCTTCGGTGGGCTGATCCAGTGGCAGGACCAGCTGCGCGGCGTCATCGGCGGCGGCGGCAGCATCAGCAGCGGCTACCTGGAAACCTTCGAGTACGACCGTCGTTTCGAGAACAGCCGCCTTACCCCGCCCAACTTCCCGACGACGCGGGTCTTCCAGCTCAACGACGTCGAGGTCAAGCGCCTGACCTACAAGGAGTTCTGACCCCCGAACCGCTCCCTGCCCTCCCGGGCCGGAGCGGTTCCCTACACCCCCGTTTGAGGGTACTCGGGGAAGGTCCTTCCACCTACGCTATAAGCATGGGGAAAGGATCTAGACAAAAGGGCATCGCCCTTATCACGACGATCTTCGCGATGGTCATCGCCTTCATGATCGTGATGATCTTTACGGCCAGCACGGTCAACCAGATCCGCAGCGTCAAGACCGTGAAATCCCACAGTGCGCTGGTCCAGGCGGCGGACGGCGTGTCGGAACAAGCCCGGCTGAAGCTGATCAGCGATTTCAAGAACAACAACTATTCGGTACGCAACTACCTGCGCACCCTCGACACCACCCAGGTGCACACCGTCAACGTCATGGGCGGCATCACCGGCAAGTGGCGGGTGCTGCGCGTCTCGCCCCCCTCGGACCCCTACGGCTGGGTGGAGGTCGCCGCCACCGCGTCCCAGGGCGGCGACAAGCAGACGGTGGTCCGGCGGGTCAGCTTCGGCCAAAGCCAGATCTTCAAGCTGGCCATGCTCTCGGAGACGACGAACTGCATCTACTGCCACCTGCGCGTGCGCGGCGACGTGGGCTCGCTCGAGTTCATGCGGCCCGGTTGGGGCACCGAGGGCCGCAGCGGCATCGGCAGCGGCGCCCACGAGGGCGGCTCGACCATCTACGGCAGCGTTTACGCGGCGCGCAACATCACCCGCGACGACCTCGACCTCAACGGCAGCCCGAAAAAGATCAACGGGGCCCTCGTCACCGGCAGCGTCACCACCAACTACTCGGGCGACATGCTGCCCAGCGACACCGACGGCGACGGCGTCCCCGACTTCCCGCCCATCAACCGTGAGATCGCCCGGCAGAACGCCATGGGCAGCCTGAGCGGCGGCATCATCTACGGCGTACCGATCGGCGGACGCATCACCTCGTTGCCGACGGGTTCCAACGTGAGCCGGGTCAACCGGGTCTACAACGGCAACCTGGTCCTCATCGGCACCCCCAGCAACCCCATCGTGATCGACGAGGACATCTTCGTCGAAGGCGACGTGATCATCAAGGGCGTGGTGACCGGCAAGGGCGCGATCTACGCGGGGCGCAACCTCTACACCGCGGGCAACGTACAGGTGGCCAACCCCCCCGACCCGCCGGGGCGCGGCGTCTGCTCGGGCATCAGCGACGCGGACGAGTGCGCCCGCGCCAACATCGCCGCCAGCAAGGACGAGCTGCGCTTGGCCGCACGCGGCAACATCGTGATCGGCGACTACACCGAGCGCGACTCGAGCGGCAACCTCCTCCCCACCGCCGAGCGTCAGTCGGCCGACTACTACCGCTCGCAGTTCGGCTTCCACAGCGGCACCCGCTGCTTCGACAAGCGCAACGGCGACGAGCTGACGCGAAAGGGCGGCGGCTACGTCAACGTGGACGGCGAGGCGGTGTCGTCGGGCAACGTGGTCTGCCGCCGCGCCAACCGCTCCGCCTCGGTGAGCCGCGACGCCTACAGCTACGCCTTCCGGCCGGGCACCATCCGTTCCAACGGAAACTTCAAGCCCTGGATGGACGACGCCCTCTACAAGCAGCTGCTGGGGAAGGAGCGGATGTCCTACAACAGCTGGCGCGGAGGGTACTACGGGATGTCGCGCAGCGAGATCCGCCAGGACCTGATCGATTCCGGCCTGCCTACCCGTCTGGCCCGGCGTCTGGCGCGTAGGCTCGACAACCGCAACAGCGGCTACGGCAACTTCAACGAAGGCGGCCTGCGCGGCTTCTGGCGCATCGACGGCAAGACGTTGCGCATCATCGTCGACAACGAGCGCGACTACGAAACGCAGGTCTCCACCGTGGACGCCTTCCTCTACGCCAACCAGCGGATCGCCGGCAAGACGAGCATGAAGCCGCTCGCCATCTCGGGCGGCCTGATCGCCAAGGAGCTGGGCATCCTCGCCCCAGGGCGCTACCAAGCCTGGTGGATGAAGCGCTGGTACGTGAACAGCCGCCGCTACGACTTCCTGGGCAACCCCAGCGCCTCCGCGAGCGACTGCGGACAGCCGGGCGACCCCTACTACGTCCCCGGCACCGAAAACTGTGCCTTTACGATCAACTACGACTTCCGGCTGCGCAACGGCGGCTTCGGCTTCAACTTGGTCAAGGGCGCGGTCGGCCAGACGATGTCGTGGCGGGTTTCCGACCGCACCACGGAGCACGTGCAATGAACGGAAGGACGCTGAACCTCCTCATCGTGGTGCTGGCCCTGGTGCTGGTTGCTGGGCTGGTGCTCAAGCTGCGGGAACGCGCGCAGCCCGCGACCGCCCCGGCCGCGCCCCCTGCGGCCGCAACCGGCGTCGAAGCGCCGGACTCGGGCCCGGGGCGCACGATGGTTAATGAGCAGGGAGCGACGATCATGCTGGAAGGCAGCCTGGCGGCCGAGGCGCAGGACGCCCCGAAGGCCGAGCCGGTCGCCCCCCTGAACACCCGGCCGCCCTCGGAGCTGGCCCTCACCGACGTCAAGGAGTACGCGAGCGAGAACGGGCTCACCGTGCTGGTGCTGCGCGACGGCAGCAAGCTGCTGGTGAACGACTTCGTCTACGAGCAACTGCCCGAGAGCATCCGCTTCCGCCTCGATTACCAACGGGGGGAGGGGCAATGAAACGCCGCCGCGGCTTCTCGCTGCTCGAGCTGCTGCTCGTACTCGCGCTGTTGGGCATCATCGGCGCCATCACCGCCGCAAACCTGCAAAACTACCTCAAGGCCCTGCGCGTGAACGAAAGCGCCCGCAGCTTCTCCAACTACATCACCCAGGCACGAAACCGCGCCCTCAAACGCAGCGAGGCCATGAGCGTTACCCTCGCGGGCAACCGCGTCCAGATCCATGACGCCGCCGGCAACCTCGTGCGCGAGGGGCGGCTGCCCCACCGGGCCGCGGTGGCGCCGCCCACGACGCTGAACTTCAGCGGCCGGGGGCTGCCAGACCAGCAGTACGTGTTTACCGTGACCACCGGACCCAAGACCCGTAGGGTGGTCGTGCTGCCCACAGGGAAGGTGATCCTGCCGTGAAAAACGCAAAAGGTCTGTCGTTGGTCGAGATCCTGATCTCGCTCGCGATCATCGGCGTGGTGATCGTCGCGGTTGCCGGAAGCATGGCCAACAACCTGCGGGTAAGTTCGAGCACCAACGAACAAAGCCTGGCCATGGAGTACGTGAACGGCGCGCTCGAGCAGTACCGCATCTACTGGAAGAGCGCCGCGAACTACAACGCCGCCGCGACTCCACCGCGGCTTTCCGACCTCAACCGCATGCTGCCCTCCACCTTTACGGTCAGGATCCGTGCCGACGACCTCGACCTCAACGGCAGCGCCGCAACCGCCAGCCCACCCCCCATGCGCAAAGTCTCGATCACGGTCACCCGCAGCGGGCGCACCCTGGCCCGCGGCGCCACCCTGATCGGCAACCCCAACTAAGGACGGGCGGCAGAGATGAAACGCAACGGCTTCACCTTGATCGAACTGATGATCTCGATGGCGGTCTTCGGCGTCATCCTGATCCTGACCACCAGCATGATCGTCAAGAATCAGGAGATCGCCAACCGCCAGATCGTGGCCCAGCAGGCCCGCGAGGACGCCCGCCTGGCGTTGCTGCGCGTCAGCGAGTTGTTCTCGGGCGCGGCCTACATCTACCCGGGCAGTCAGGCACTCACCCTGCCCGACGGCACCCGCGTCACCACCGGCGGCCAGACCCTGGCCATGCTGCTCCCCTGGGGCAGCCCTTACTGCAACGAGGGAGGGAGCAACCCCTACGACAGCACCAGCAGCAACCGCAACCGCTACTGCGCGGTGGTCTACACCCTGGGGAACCGCTCCGACTTCGTCGGCGTCCTCGGCGAAAACCCCAAGGCGGGGAACCGGGTGCTCGTCGAGCACCTGATCAAGTGGGTCAACTGGCCGGTCAACACCCTCCCCACCCGCGATTTCTCGGGCCTGAGCTCCAGCGTCGGCGTGGTGGCGGACGCGGTGGTGCCGGCGCAGACCGCCGTCGTTTATACGGCAAACTCGCTCTCGCAGACCTCGCGAAAGCCCATCGACTCGTTGCTGCTCTCGGCCAGCGACACCCGCGACCCCACGAACGCCCTCGCCCTGATCGACAACGTGGTGGTCAGCCTGGGGATCCGTTACCGCGGCCAACCCCTGCAGCAGGAGCGCCGCAACCTCTTCGCCCGGGCCATCCCGCGCAGCGCCCCGCCCGGTACCGGCAACTAGAAACCGCCCACCGGTACCCACGCCCCTTTACCGGGGCGTGGTTCGACTTAAGATGGGCGGTATGGAACGTCCCAAACTGGACGACTTCACCTGGCGGGTGGGCGGCCCGCAAGGCGGCGGCATCGAGACCGCCGCCACCCTCTTCGCCCAGGCGCTGGCCCGGGGCGGCTGGTGGGTGAGTGCGCGGCGCGAGTACCACTCGAACATCATGGGGCGGCACAGCTACCTCGACGTCCGTGCGGCGCGAAGGCCCACCCGGGCCTTTTTCGAGCGGGTGGACCTGCTGGCCGCCCTCGACGCCGAGACGCTGGTGCGCCACCTGGACGAGGTGAAACCCGGCGGCGTGCTCGTCTACGACCCAGGCGCCGCCCGCACGCCGCTTTCCAAGCTGGCCATGCTCGACGACGCCGCCAAAAAGCGCCTGAGCGAACGGCTGGGCGGCGGCGACCCGCCGCTGGAGCGGGCGCTCGAGCGTTACCGCACGGCCGGCGTGCGCCCGGTACCGCTGGCACTCGCGCCCCTGGCCCGCGAGGTGGCCGAAGCCGTGGGCGCCGACGCCCTCACCGCCAGAAAAACCCTGAACACCGTCGCCGTGGCCGCTTCGCTGGCGCTGCTCGGCTACCCGCTGGAGTTTTTGGACGCCGCGCTCGCGGACCAGTTCGCCGCCAAGCCGCGGGTGGCCGAGCTCAACCGCAAGGTGGCCGCGGAGGTCTACCGGCGGGTGGAGCCGCTGGAGGGCTGGAGGGTTTCGGCGGCCGGCACGCCCGGCGAGCGGATCTACCTGAACGGCTCCCACGCCTCGGCGATGGGCAAGGTGGCCGCGGGGCTGGGCTTCATGAGCTACTACCCGATCACCCCCGCCACCGACGAGCCCTTCTACCTGGAGGCCCACCCCGAGGCGGGCGTGCTCGTCGTTCAGGTGGAGGACGAGCTGGCCGCGGTCAACATGGCCATCGGTGCTTCGATGGCGGGGGCGCGGGCGGCGCTGACCACCAGCGGCCCCGGCTTCGCGCTGATGACCGAGGCCCTGGGTTTCGCCGGCATCACCGAGACCCCGCTGGTCGTCAGCCTCTACCAGCGCGGCGGGCCCAGCACCGGCCTGCCGACGCGCACCGAGCAGGGCGACCTGCGCTTCGCCCTCGGCGCCGGCCACGGCGACTACCCGCGGGCGGTGCTGGCGAGCGCGAATGTGGAGGACGCCTTCGCCGACGCGGCGCTGGCGATGAACCTGGCCGCGCGTTTCCAGCTGCCGGTGGTGCACCTGATGGACAAGCACCTGGCCGCGACCACGCGCGTCGTCGAGCCCTTCGACGTAGGTTCCGTCGAGCTCGACCCAGGGGTCGTGGCCGAGGCACCGGAGGGCGTCTTCCCGCGCTTCTCCCTCGCGGCCGAAGGCGGCGTCTCGCCCCGCATACCGGTGGGCACACCGGGCGCGGGGTACTGGATCACCTCCGACGAGCACGACGAGGTCGGCCACATCACCGAAGACCCCGAGCTGCGCGACGCCATGATGGAAAAACGCGCCGCCAAGCTGGCCGCGCTCGGGGAGTGGCTGGGCCCCGGGGCGATGTACCGGGCCCACAACCCCGAGGCCGGAACGCTGGTGCTCGGTTGGGGCTCGACCGAAGGGGTGGCGCTGGAGGCGATGGAGGGGCTGGACCTGGGCTACGTCCAGGTGCGCTTCCTGCTGCCCTTCCCCGACCTCGAGGCGCTGCTCGAGGGCAAGCGGCTGGTGGTGCTCGAGTACAACCAGTCGGGCCAGTTCGCCCGCCTGCTGGCGCAGGAGACGGGCCGCAGGCCGGACCACCTCATCGTCAAGTACAACGGCCGGCCGATGACGATCGAAGAGGTGCGGGCCGCCTTCGAGGCGGTCCTGAACGGCGAGGCGGGGGCGCATACGGTGCTCCGCGCCGGCGTCTAGGAGGAGGCATGGAGCTCAAACTCGCGGACTACAAGTCGGACCTGGCGCCGGACTGGTGCCCGGGATGCGGCGACTACGGCATTCTCAGCGCTCTGCAGACGGCGCTGTACAAGCTGGGCATCGAACCCAGCCGGGCGGTGCTGGTGAGCGGCATCGGCTGCTCGGCCAAGACGGTCCACTACGCCGCCGCCTACGGGGTGCACACCCTGCACGGCCGGCCGCTGCCGGTGGCCCAGGGGGTCAAGCTGGCGAACCCCGAGCTCACGGTCGTCGCCATGGCCGGGGACGGCGACGGCATGGGCATCGGCGCCGGCCACTTCGTCGGGGTGGGGCGGCGCAACCCCGACCTGCTCTACCTGATCTTCAACAACGAGGTCTACGGGATGACCAAGGGCCAGGCCTCGCCGACGCTCGAGCTGGGGGCGCAACCCAAGAGCCTGGCCCGGCCCAACCTTCAGAGCAAGGTCAACCCGCTGATGCTGGCCTTCGCCGCGGGCTTCACCTTCATTGCCCGCGGCTACGCCTACGACGTGAAGAACCTGGCGCGGCTGATCCAGCAGGGCATCGAACACAAGGGCCTGGCGATGATCGACGTCCTGCAACCCTGCCCCACCTACAACAACCTGCACACCCGCGAGTGGTTTGCGCCGCGCGTTTACGACATCCAGGCCGAAGGCTATGACCCGCGGGTGCCGCGCGAGATGGGCGACGCCGAGCGTGCCGAGCGGATGGCCCGTTTCACCCTGAGGGCCACCGAGTGGGGCGAGCGCATCCCCACCGGCGTTTTCTGGCAGGCCGAGCTGCCCAGCTTCGAGGAGCGCCTGGGGGCCTTCCTGCCCGGCTACCCCGAAACCGGGCCGGCCATCCGGGGCCCCGGCGGCGAGGCCGAGCGCGCGCGCGCCTTGATGCGCGGTCACCGCGTGGCAGAATAAGAGGCCATGAGCGAGGCCGACCTGGAAGCCCGCAGCCCCTGGAGCGCCTACACCGGCGTTGCTGCGGTACGGCTGGTGCCGCCGGCGGAGCCGGTGCGCGCCGAGCTGGCCGTGCCCGGCTCCAAGAGCGTGACCAACCGGGCCATCGTGCTGGCGGGCTTGGCCGAGGGTACCTCGGAGCTTTCGGGGATCCTGAGGAGCGACGACGCCTGGTGGGCGCTCGCGGCGCTGCGCACGCTGGGGCTCGATGTGGAGGTGGCGGGCGGGACCGCCCGCATCGGCGGCGGCGGCGGGCGTTGGCCCGCGGGCGAGGCCGAGGTTTACGTGGGCGCCGCCGGCACGCTGGGCCGCTTCCTGCCGCCGGCGCTGGCCGCCGCGCCCGAGGGGCGGTTCTGGGTGCGCGCCAGCCGGCGGATGAGCCAGCGCCCCATCGCCCCGTTGGTCGAGGCGCTGCGGGCGCTGGGCGCGCGGGTGGACTACGCCGACGTGGAGGGGCGCTTCCCCCTCGTCGTCCATGGCGCCGGCCTCGCCGGAGGCGAGGTGACCCTTCCCGGAAACGTCTCCAGCCAGTTCACCAGCGGGGTGCTCCTGGCCGCACCCTACGCCCGCCGGCCGGTGACGGTGCGGGTGGCGGGGGGGATGGTCCAACCCGCCTACGTGCGGATCACCCTGGCGATGATGCGCGTCTTCGGCGCGGAAGTGGAAGCGGCTGACGACCTGAGCGCGATCCGGGTCGCGCCGGGCCGCTACCGGGGGCGGACGCTGGCGCTCGAAGCCGACGCCTCGAGCGCCGCTTACTTCTTTGCTCTGGCCGCCGCCTCGGGGGGCGAGGTGACGGTCAGCAACATCGGCTCGGCCACCCTGCAGCCCGACCTGGGCTTCGTCTACGTGCTCGAGCGCATGGGTGCACGCGTCGAGGTCGGCCCCACGCACACGACGGTGCGCGGCCCCGAAAAGCTGCGCGGCGGTTTCGAGGTGAGCCTGAAGGCGATGAGCGACCAGACCCCCACCCTGGCGGCGCTCGCCGCGCTGGCCGACGCCCCGGTGACGATCACCGAGGTGGCCCACGTGCGCCACCACGAGTCCGACCGCATCGCCGCGATGGCCAGCGAACTGGGTCGGCTCGGCCTGCGGGTCGAGGAGCGCCCCGACGGCCTCACGGTCTGGCCGGGCCGGCCGCGACCGGCCCGGCTCGACCCCCACGACGACCACCGCATCGCCATGAGCCTGGCGCTGCTGTCGCTCGCCGCCCCCGGTCTCGAGATCGCCAACCCCGGCACCACCTCCAAGACCTTCCCGAGCTACTGGGACTACCTGGAACGCCTCGGTTTTCACGTCGAAGCGTTGTAAGCTGGAAGGTCATGGAGACGATCAACAACCAACCCGAGCCCCACTACTGGGAGAAGATGCGTCTGGTGGCCGACGTGCTGCGCGCCACCGACGCCACCGTCGTGGTCATCGCCCACGAAGACCCCGACGGCGACGCCGTGGGCAGCACGCTGGGGCTGGCGCGGGCGCTGCGGCAGCTGGGCAAGAAGGTCTGGTGGATCGTCGAGCCGCCGCGCTTTCTGCGCTTTCTGCCCCGCGAGGACGAGTACCACGAGCCCATCGACGAGCTGCCCGACGACGCCGTCCTGGTGGTCCTCGACTCCGGCAACCGCCACCGCGCCGTGGGGGCTCCCGTCGAGGGGTTCGTGATCAACATCGACCACCACGGCTCCAACAGCCGCTTCGGCCAGATCCACATCGTGGACCCGACCAAGGCCGCCGCCGCCCAGATGGTCAAGGACCTGATCGACGCGCTCGAGGTGGAGTGGACCGAGGAGATCGCCACGCCGGTGCTCACCGGCCTGATCACCGACACCGGGAACTTCCGCTTCGGCAACACCACCCCGGAGGTGCTCGAGACCGCCGCCGAGCTGGTGGCCCACGGGGTCAAACTGGCCGAGCTGACCGACCGGCTGCAGTGGCGGCCGCCGCAGTACTTCAAGCTGATGGGGCTGGTCCTCCAGACGGTGCAGTTCCACTTCGGGGGCCTGGCCGTCAGCGCCCACGTCACCCGAAAGATGACCGAGGAAGCCGGCAGCACCGAGGAGGACTCCGACGACTTCGTGGGGGTGATCCGCTACGCCGAGGGAAGCTACGTGGCGGTCTTCCTGAAGGAGCGCGAGGGGGCTACCAAGGTCTCGATCCGCAGCCGCGCGGGCGTGAGCGCCCAGAACATCGCCGTCGAGTTGGGCGGCGGGGGCCACGTGCCCGCGGCGGGCGCGACCCTGGAGGGGGTTTCGCTCGAGGAGGCCTACCCGCTGGTGCTGGCGGCGGTGGAAAAAGAACTGAAGCGGGCCGGCTTCCTGAGCTGAGCACAGGTCCGGTAGCGCGCGGCCTTTTTGACGAAGGTGCGGCAGGCGCAAAGCCTGCCGCTGGTGGCCCGCGGCTTGCGGCAAGCCGCCTTCGGCGGCCCGGCTTATCCCGTTCGTGCCACAGGGTACCGGATCGGGTCCGGGACGAGCCGGAAGCCCGCTGCGCAGGCCAAACCTGCCGAACGTCTTGCACAAGCGGCGCCCCCGAGACCCCGGATCTCGCTGCGCTCGTCCGGGGTGACGATCGGGAGAAGGGGGGCCTACGGGTTAACGAAGGGGTTCGTCGTTCCGGATAAGCGGGGCCGCAGGTCCGCGCGATCCGGAACCCCGCACGCGCACTTGAAGTTCCGAACGCCTCCGGATCCGATCGACCGCCAGCTCCGGCTCTCGCGTGGGGGCCGGCGGTACCCCGGGGCCCTGGATCCCGCCGCGCTCGTCCGGGGTGACGAGGGTCTGGCGGGGTCGTGCGATAAGCTTGCGGCTCCGTGCCTCGAACGCCCGTCCGGCGTGGTGATTGGGAGAAGGGAATACACGGGTCAAAAAGAGCGGTCGTCGTTCCGGACGAGCAGGTCGTAAGACCTGCGCGATCCGGAACCTCGAGGCGTGCGCAACCGTCGCTAGGGTCAACTGCGCGGCACCTATGAGTTCCCGGATCAAGTCCGGGACAGGCATCCCCCGGAAGACTACGGCTCCACGACGACGACGCGCAAGTCGTTGAGGTTGTTGTGGGTGGGGCCGGGGACGACGAGGTCGCCCAGGGCGTCGAAGAAGCCGTGGCTGTCGTCGCGGTTCAGGGTTGCGCGCAGGTCGAGGCCCAGCTCGGCGGCCCGGGCCAGGGTGTCGGGTCGCAGGACGGCGCCGGCAGCCTCGGAGTTCCCGTCGATGCCGTCCGAGTCGGCGGCGAGCGCCCACACGCCCTCCGGACCCAGGAAGTAAGCCAGCCAGGCGAGGAAGGCCTGGTTGCGCCCGCCGCGGCCGGGGCCGCGCACGGTCACCGCGGCCTCGCCGCCGCTGATGAGGACGAAGGGGGGGCGGTCGGGAAAGCCGTACGCCCGGGCCGAGCCGACCAGGGCCGCGTGAAAGCGTGCCAGCTCGCGCGCTTCCCCCTCGAAACGGTCGGAGAGGAGGAGCACCCGCCAGCCCGTTTCGCGCCAGAAGCCGGCGGCCGCTTCGAGCAGGTCGGCGTTCGCCAGCAGAATGCGGTTGGTCACCCGCGCGAAGAGGGGGTCGCCGGGCTTGGGGGTCTCGAGCAGCTCCCCGGCGGCGCCGCGCTCCAGCTGGGCGCGGGCGGCGGGGGCGTCGATGCGGTAGCGCTCGAGAACCGCCAGGGCGTCCGCGAAGGTCGTGGGGTCGGGGGCCGTGGGCCCCGAAGCGACGGTGCTGACGTCGTCGCCGGGCACGTCGGAGACGAGCCAGGCGGTCACGCGGGCGCGGGTGGCCTGGGCCAGCCGCCCGCCCTTGATGCGCGAGAGGTGTTTGCGCACCGCGTTCATCTCGGAAATGGTCGCGCCCGAGGCCAGCAGGGCGCGGTTCAGCGCTTGCAGTTCCTCCAGCTCGAGCCCCCAGGGGGCGCACCACAGCGCGCTGCCCCCGCCGGAGACGAGGACGAGCAGGTGGTCTTTGGGCCCGAGGGCGCGGGCGAGCTCGAGCGCCCGTTCGGCGGCCCGGACGCCCGCGGCGTCGGGTACGGGGTGCCCCGCCTCCAGCAGCTCGTAGTGCGCGAGCGGCACCCCGTGGCCGTAGCGGGTGACGCCGAAGCCGGGCAGGCGCAGCCCGGCGCGTTCGAGGCCGGCCAGCATCGGTCCGGCCGCCTTGCCCACGGCCAGCACCGCGGTGGGCGGGGGGTCGAGCCGGTCCGCCTCCGCCGCCACCCGGCGCGCCGGATCGGTGGCCTCGAGGGCCGTTCGAAACGAGGTTTCCAGCAGGTCGCGCATCCCGTCCTCCGGTATACCCTTGACAAGCCGCACGCAGGGCGACTAGCTTAAGTATAGACGTGTAAACGCTTACATCAACGGCAACCATGCTTTGACGCTGTGCTTATGTAACCGCTTACATAACGATAGGGAAGGGGAAAACGCTTTGCGGAGAAGGGTGACGATCTACGAGGTGGCGGAGGCGGCCGGGGTTTCCGTGGCCACCGTGTCGCGCGCCCTCAACGGCGGCCGCGTCGCCCCCTCCACCCGCGAGCGGGTGCTGCAGGTCGCGGGCCGGCTGGGCTTCTCCCCCAGCCCCGCGGCCCGGGTGCTGGCGACCGGCAAGAGCCGCGCCATCGGCGTGGTCATCCCCGACGCCACCGGTCCGCTCTACGGTCGTATGCTCCGGGGCATCGGGCTGGAGCTCGCCCAGGCGGGCTACACCTACCTGGTCGAGAGCTCGGAGCGCGACCCCGGCCGCGAAGGCCAGGTGCTGCGCGACCTCTCCGCCCGCGACGTCGAGGCGCTCGTCCTCATCGGCTCGGGTCTGGGCCCCCAGGCGCTGGCGGCGATGCAGGGCGAGCTGCCCGCGCTGGTGCTCGTGGAACGCGAGGGCGCGGAACTGGCCGCACCCATGGTCACGATCGACAACGAATCGGCCGCCGAGCGGGCGACCCGCTACCTGATCGAGCACGGCCACGAACGCATCGCCCACATCGCCGGCCCCCGCCGCGCGGGCCGCGAACGCCTCGCCGGTTGGCGGCGGGCACTCGCCGCGCACGGCCTGCCCCCCGGCCCGGTGGTCGACGGCGGCTTCACCGAGGCCGGCGGGTACCGCGCCGCGCAGGAGCTGATCGAACGGGACGGCTTCACGGCGGTCTTCGTCGCCAGCGACCGCATGGCGCTGGGCGCCTACCGCGCCTTCCGGGAGGCCGGGCTGCGGGTGGGCGCGGACGTGAGCCTGGTCGGCTTCGACGGGCTCGAGTTCGGCGCTTACCTGGATCCCCCGCTCACGACGTTGCGCCAGCCGGCGCAGCAGCTGGGTCAGGCCGCCGCGCGCGCGGCGCTGGCCGTCACCCGGGGCGAACGCCCCGAAAACGTGGTGCTGTCGTGCGAGCTCATCCCTCGCGCGTCGGTAATGGAATACGGAGGTGGGCCATGAGAAAAGTCTGGATGGTGCTGTTCGCATTGGCGCTAGGAAGCTTGGGCCTCGCGCAAAGCTTGGTCTGGTGGACGACGGAGAACCAGCCCAAGCGCATGGAGGTGCAGCGGCAGATCGCCGCCGAGTTCACCGCCAAGACCGGGATCAAGGTCGAGGTCGTCCCCGTCGAGGAAAACCAGCTCTCCGAGCGCATCACCGCGGCGTTCGCCGCCGGGCAGCTGCCCGACGTGATCTTCCACCCGCTCGACTACACCGTGGGATGGGCCGCTCAGGGCATCCTCGACACCGAGGCGGCCACCGAGGTGGTCCGCGAGCTCGGCGAGAACACCTTCGCCAAGGGGGCGCTCGAGCTGGCCAGCTACGAAGGCAACTACACCGCGGTACCGACCGACGGCTGGACCCAGCTGATCGTCTACCGCAAGGACCTCTTCAAGCAGAAGAGCCTTTACCCGCCGAGGACCTTCGCGGCGGTGCTGGGCGGCATCGAAGCCTTCCACAACCCGCCCCAGATGTACGGCTTCGTGGCGGCTACCGACCCCAGCCAGACCTACTTCCAGCAGGTCTTCGAGCACATCGCCCTGGCCAACGGGGTGCGCTTGGTCGACGCCCGCGGGAACGTCACCCTGAACACCCCGGCGATGGTGCACACGCTGCAGTTCTACAAGAAGCTGGCCGAAGCCTCGCCCCCGGGCAACCTCTACTGGAAGCAGTCGCGTGAACTCTACCTGGCGGGCAAGGCGCTGCAGATCGTCTGGTCGCCTTTCATCCTCGACGAGTTGGCGGGCCTGCGCGACTCGGTTCCGGTGACCGCCTTCGGCAACCCCACCTCGGACGAGCTGGCCAGGCGCACCGGCTTCCTGGCCAAGCTGGCCGGCCCCGACAACCCCAGCGGCGCCAGCTACGCCCAGATCAGCTACATGGGCATCACCGTGGACGCCGACACCGCGAACGCCAAGAAGTTCGTCAAGTTCCTGCTCACCGACGGCTACCTCGAGTGGCTCTCGGTCGCGCCGGAAGGCAAGTTCCCGGTGCGCCGCGGCACCCCCGAGGATCCGCAGAAGTTCGTGAACGGCTGGGCCAAGCTGCCGGTGGGCGTGGACCGCAAGCGTCCGCTCGGCGACATCTACCCGCCCGAGGTCATCAAGACGATCCTCGAAGGCCTCGACGTCGCCGACCGCTGGGGCTTCCGTGCCGGTTACGGCGAGCTGGTCAGCAAGCTCTACGGCGAGAAGACGATCCCCAAGATCGTGCGTCGCTACCTCGACGGTGAGCTGACCGCCGAACAGGCCGCCGCGGAGATGCAGAAAGCCGTCGAAGCCCTCAAGTAACCTTCGCCCTCGGGGGCCGGGGCCTCGCCCCGGCCCCTCCCCTACTCCCCAGGAGGCGACATGCCCCAAGGCCTCAAGGCGCGGGAAGCCCGGCTGGCGTTCTGGATGCTGCTGCCGACGTTCAGCATCGTCATCGCCATCGTCATCCTGCCGGTCATCGCCAACTTCTGGATCGCCTTCAAACCCATCCAGCTGGGGGACCTGCGGCCGCCGCGGCCGGCGGTGCGCGAATCGGTACGGGCCCAGCCGGCCGCTGTGGGCGAGGCGCTGGTGGTGCGCTACCGCGTTCAGAACCGCACGGACAACCCCATCACCTGGGCCCGCATCGAGGACGCGCTGCCCCCGGGCCTCACCCCCGCCGAGCTTCCCGAGGCCTGCCGGGTGCAGGGCGCAAAGATCGTCTGTGAGCTGGCGAGCGGGCTCGAACCGGGGCAAACCGTCAACCTGACGCTCCGCTTCACCGCCGGCCCCGCCTACTTCGCCGCCGGCGCCCCCTACCCGCGCGACACCCGGCCCGCGGTGGAAAGCCGGGCCCCCAACCCCATCCTGGCGCGCCCCTTCACCCTCGACAACTTCCGCGCCGTCCTCAGCGACCCCGACTTCTGGCCGATGCTGAAGGTGACGCTGGCCTACACCGTCTTTGGGACGGTGCTCTCGATCCTTTTGGGCCTCTTCGCCGCCCAGCTGCTCTCGCCGCCCTTCGCCGGCCGCCAGGTGCTGCGGGGCCTCTTCCTCTTCCCCTACGTGGCCCCGGTGATCGCCGTGGCCTTCACCTGGGTCTTCCTGCTCGACCCCTTCGCCGGCACGATCAACGCCCTTTTATTAAAGTACGGGTTCGTTCACGACCCGATCCCCTTCCTATCGCAAAGGTACTGGCCGGTGCAGTTCTTCGGCATGACGGTCCAGGTGCCGCTGGCGCTCACGATGGTCATCCTCTTCGAGGGCTGGCGCTACTTCCCCTTCGCCTTCCTCTTCATCCTCGCCCGGCTGCAGGCCATTCCCAGCGAGCTCTACGAAGCGGCGCGGGTGGACGGCGCGGGCATCTGGGCCAGCTTCCGCTTCGTCACCCTGCCGCAGGTGGTGGGCATCCTCGCCACCCTCTTCCTGCTGCGCTTCATCTGGACGTTCAACAAGTTCGACGACATCTTCCTGCTCACCGGCGGCGCGGCGGGTACCGAAACGATCACGATCAAGGTCTACGACTTCGCTTTCGCCCGCGCCAACCTGGGGCAGGGCGCGGCCCAGGCGGTGGTCCTCTTCGCCATCCTGGCCCTCTTCCTGATCGTCTACTTCCGCTACGCGCCCAAGGGGGAGGTGTGACGTGGCCCTCGTGCTGACCCTGCTCGTGGGGCTGAGCGCGGCGCTCGCCAGCCTGGGCAGCGTATCGCTTTTGCTCGTCCTCTGGGGCGGGCTCAAGACCGTCTTCCCGCTGGATGCGGCGCTCGCCGGCGGTCTGCTGCTGGGGGGGCTGGCCTGGGCGCTGGCGCGCCGCAGGCGCCTGGGGTCCCTGCCGATGGTCCTCGCCGGGATCGGGCTGGCCCTCGTCTGGGCGCTGACCGCGGGCGGCGACCCCTACCGGCTGGGCCTGGGGGCCTTCTGGAACGGGCTCGCCCCGCTGACCGCGGGCGGCCTGGCGGGGCTCGCCGCGGCCTACGGACTGCGCGAGGTGCGGCTCGAGCGCCCCGACAGCGAAGCCTGGGAGCTGGTGGGCCTGCGGCTCTTGCGCGGCGCGGCCTTCCTGGTCTTCGTCTTCATGGTCGTCTTCCCCTTCTGGGCGATGGTGGCGGCCTCGCTCAAACCCCGCGCCGAGTTCCTGGCCGACCCCGCCAACCTGGGCCTGCCGCTCTCCGTCTTCTCGGAAGGCTTCTGGCCCGGACTCAAGAAGATGCTCGTGGGCTACCGCGAGGTGCTCGTCACCTTCAAGTTCCTACGCTACATCGGAAACACCGCTTTCGTCTCGATCAGCACGATGTTCATCACCCTGGCGTTGGCGGTGCTGGGGGCCTACGCGGTGGCGCGGCTCGAGTTTCGCGGGCGCGCGCTGATGGAGCGGGCCATCCTGCTCACCTACATGTTCCCCGCGATCGTGCTGGCCATTCCGCTCTACACGATCTTCACCCAACTGGGCCTGCGCGACAACCTGATCGGGTTGATCATCGTCTACCTGGCGCAGACGTTGCCCGTGGCCCTCTACATGCTGCGCAGCTACTTCGAGACCATCCCCGCGAGCCTCGAGGAGGCGGGGTTGATCGACGGCTGCAGCCGCTTCGAGGTGATCTGGCGCATCACCCTGCCGCTGGCGCTGCCGGCGCTGGCCTCGGTGGGGCTTTACGTCTTCATGATCGCCTGGAACGAGTTCCTCTTTGCCTTTATGTTCCTCGACACCCCCGAGCTCTTCACCCTCTCGCGCGGGATGGTGGGGCTTAACAGCCAGGAGGTGCCGCGGCAGTTCTTGATGGCGGGCGCGGTGATTGTTACCGTACCCATCATGATCCTCTTCTTCTGGTTCGAGAAGTACCTGGTGGGCGGCCTGACCGCGGGAGGGGTGAAGGGCTAAGGTGCGCATCGTCATGGCGTCCACCCGTCTGGCGGGCACCGACGGGGTGAGCCTGGAGGCGGCCAAGATGCGCGAGGTGCTGCGGGCGGCGGGGCACGAGGTCTGGTACCTGGCCGGCGAGCTCGACCCCGACGAGGAGCAGGGCGTGCTCGTGCCCGAGATGCACTTCGCCCGGCCCGAGGTGCGGGCCTTCACCGAACGCGCCTTCGCCGGTGAGGGGCTCGACCCGCACCTGACCCGCGAGATCGAGGAGGCCGGGGTGCGACTCGCCGCACGGCTCGAGCCGGTCTTCGAGGAGCTGAAACCCGAGCTGCTCGTGGTGCAGAACGCCTGGGCCATTCCCATG
>JALSIA010000195.1 GCA_026981865.1 Thermaceae bacterium | reverse complement strand
ACCTCGGACGACGCCGAAAAGCTCGTGGACGACTTCGCGGCCTTCCTCGCGTGACCCTGCTCGCGGCCAAGGCGCTGCTGACCCTCTTCGTCGTCATGGACCCGGTGGGGTTGGCGCCGGTCTTCGTCGCGCTCGCCGGGGGACGCCCCGCCGCGGATCAGGTGCGCATGGCCCGGCGCGCCGTCCGGGTGGCCGGTGGGGTGCTGCTGGCCTTCGCCCTCTTCGGGCCGGCGCTGCTCGAATACCTGGGGATCAGCCTCGACGCCTTCCGGGTCGCGGGCGGCCTGCTGCTCTTGAAGATCGCCGTCGACATGGTCTTCGCGCACCGCGAGCGCGAAACCGACGAGGAAAAGGCCGAGGCCAGCCTGCGCGAGGACATCAGCGTCTTCCCGCTGGCCATCCCGCTGCTCGCGGGCCCCGGGGCCATGACCAGCGTGATGATCCTCACCGCGGAATCGCGCGACGTCCCCGGCGGCTTCTTCATCGTGCTGGGCGCAGTGGTGGCCGTGCTGCTGCTCGCCTACTCCGCGCTGGTGCTCGCCTCCCGCCTGGCGCGGCTGCTCGGGCGCACCGGCGTCAACGTCGTGACCCGGGTGCTGGGCGTCCTGCTGTCCGCCCTTGCCGTGCAGTACATCGCCGACGGCGTCCTCGACTTCCTGGCCCTGGCGTTGGGCTAAACTCCTAAGAGATGGAGCGCGTCTACGTCCCCGCAACGCTGGCCAACCTGGGCAGCGGCTTCGATGCGCTTGGGGTCGCGCTCGCACTCTACCTGGAGGCCGAGGCCGAACCCGCGGAAAGCGACCGCTTCCACTACAGCGGCGAGGGTTACGTCCCCGACACCCCCGACAACCTGGTGCACGAGGCCTTTCGCGCGGCGTTCACCCGCGCCGGGGAGGCCGCACCGTCCGTCGAGATCCGCCTTTTCAACCCCATTCCCCTGGCGCGCGGCCTTGGCTCGAGCGCCGCAGCGCGCGTCGCCGGCGCGGCGCTCGCCGACCGCCTGCTGGACGGCCGTCTCGGGAAGGAGGGCGTCTTCGCGGTGGCTACGGAGCTCGAAGGCCACCCCGACAACGTCGCGCCCGCGGTCTTTGGCGGCTTTCAGCTCGCCCTCGCCCGGCCGCTGACCCACGTCCCGCTCACGCACCCCGACGGGTTGCGCTTCGTCGTGGCCGTACCCGGACAGCCGCTGGCCACCGCCCAGGCGCGGGCCGCCCTGCCGGCGCAGGTGCCCCATGCCGACGCCCGTTACAACCTTGCGCGGGCCGCGCTCTGGGCCGCGGCGTTGGCGCAAGGCCGGCTCGAGCTGCTCGCCGAGGCGGCCCGCGACCGCCTGCACCAGCCCTACCGCCTCGAGCTGATGCCGGGGGCGGCCGAAGCGCTGGAGGCCGCGCGCGCCGCGGGCGCGCTCGCCGCCTTCGTGGCCGGCGCCGGGCCCAGCGTGGCGGCGCTGACCCGCGCGGCCGCGTCCGAGGTCGTCCGCACGCTCGCGGACTACGCCGGACCCGAGGGGCGGCTGTTGACCCTTAGCATAGGAGGGGGTTTGACGTGGAAGGCAACCTGAGCACGATGCCGCTGGTGGACCTGCTCGAACTGCTGCACGCAGGCCGCAAGTCCGGCGTGCTGCGGATCGAGGGCCGCCCCCCGCTCGTGCTGCGCCTGCAAGCCGGGGAGGTGGTGGGCGGCGGTATCCTCGACTGGGAAGGGCTCGAGGCCATCGCCGCCTTTGACCTGCACACCCCCGAAGGGGCCTTCCACTTCGAGCCGGGGTTGCAGTCGGGAAAGGTGATCCGCCCCATGCAGGCGCTCCTGGGCGAATGGGCGCGCCTCAACGACGAATGCCGCCGTTTCCTCGAGGTCATCGACTCCCCTTCGCGCGTCTACGAGGGGCTGGGCGGCGAGCCCCCCTACGACGTCTTCGTGGGCGGGCGCAGCGTCCGCGGTGCCGCCAAGGCCTGGGGCGTTCCGTTGATCATCGCCATGGAACGCGTCTGGACGGCGCTTCGCAGCGGCGACCTCAGCCCGCTCGGGCGTTACGCCTGGTACGGCCTGCGCATCCGCCACCCCCAGGCGCGCAGGAAACCGCCCGAGGACGGCGACCTGAGCCGGTTGATGGACGGCCGCGCCAACCTGGGCGACTTGGTCGCCGCGGGCGTGGAGCCGAACCGGCTGCGGCGTTACCTTATCGAAGGTATCGCCGCCGGCGACCTGCTCTTCCCCGGCCGCGGCTGGCTGTTGCGGGACCTGACCTGGGAACTCGAGCGCACCCCGGCGCCGCCTTCATGACCACTTTTTGAATCGGGTATACTATCTGCATGCAGGGCCTTCGGGAACGCCAAAAACAGCGCCGCCGCGAGCGGATCCTGCGCACCGCCGTCGAGCTCTTCAAGGAGCGCGGGTTTCAGCAGACCACCGCGGTGGACATCGCCAAGGCCAGCCACGTCTCCCGCGGCACCTTCTTCAACTACTACCCCTACAAGGAGGCGGTGCTGCTCGACTACGGCGCCGAACTGCTGGAGCTCGCCTGGAGCGAGGCCAAGGCCGCCCTCGAAAACGGCGTCCCCCCGGTGGAGGTGCTCGAGGCCTTCTGGAACCGCTTGGCCGAGCTGAGCGAACAGGAGCTGGGGCGTGAGCTGCTATCGCACCTGGCCTACGAGCTCGTCAACCCCGATCCGGAGCGGGCGCACGCCGCCTACGAAGCCCTGCCCCTGGCCCAGTTCGTCGCCGAGATCCTGCGCCCGCTGGCGCGCGCCGGCCGCCTGCGCACCGACCTCTCCCTCGACCGCATGGCCAACTCGATCGCCGACGCCTTCCTGCTCGCCGTGCTGCGCTGGGCCGGGCATACCCCCGACCGCAGCCTCGCCGGCGAGCTGCAGAAGTTTCTGACCATCGTCCTCGAGGGCGTGCTCGCCCGCCCGTGAACCGCTCCTGGGCCTTCCTGGAAACCCCGATCGGACTGCTGCGCGTGGAGGCCAGCGCCGCGGGCCTTACGCGTGTGCACCTGGCGGGGGCGCCCCAGGACGAGGCGGAAGGCGCCGGCTGGGCGCACGTGGCGCGCTTCCTCGACTTCGCCGAGCGCTACTTCGCGGGCGAACCCGCCGGCTACACCGGCCCCCTCGACCTGAGCGGGGCCACGCCCCGGCAGGCGGCGCTGTGGCGCCACGTGCAAACCATTCCCTACGGCCGCACCCAAAGCTACGCCCAGGTAGGGCGGGCGTTGGGGCTGCACCCCCGGGCCGTCGGCGCCGGAATGCGCGCCGTTCCCTGGTTGCTGGCCGTGCCCGCCCACCGCGTCATCCACGCGGACGGCCGCGTGGGCGGCTTCGCAGGGATGGAAGGCGTCAAAGCCTGGCTGCTCGCGTTCGAAGGCGTCAACCCGGCGTCAGGTACTTGCTGACCACGTCGAGCAGACGGTCGACGTTGCTGCGGTTGTAGCGCTCGATCTCGGGCCGCCGCGGCACCCGCGGCGGCCCGTGGGTGTCGTGCAGCTCGGTGCCGAGGGTCTGCCCCAGGCGCTGGCCCCAACGGCTGCGCCAGCCTTCGGGCAGGCGCTCGGGGATCCGCTGCCCCTTGAGCAGGAAGTAGAGCAGCGCCCAGACCCGCACCGCGGCGTCGAAGGAGTACCCCCCGCCGAGGGTGAAGAGCACCCGGCCTTCGGTGTACTGCTCCGCTCCCTCGAGGATGCGGGTGAAGATCCGCTCGTAGGCGCGGGTGGTCAGCATCAGGTCGGCCAGCGGATCGAGGAAGTGGGCGTCGGCCCCGGCCTGTACCAGGATAACGTCGGGAAGGAACCAGGCCAGCGCCTTCTCGAAGACCCGCTCGAAGCCCTCGAGGTAGCAGGCGTCGCCGGTGTAGGGCTCGAGCGGCAAGTTCCAGCTGTATCCGGTACCGCCGCCCTGGCCCAGCTCGAAGACGCCACCCGTCCCCGGAAACAGGTAGCGGCCCGACTCGTGCAGCGAGAGGGTGAGCACCCGTGGATCCTTGTAGAAGATCCACTGCACCCCGTCGCCGTGGTGGACGTCGACGTCAACGTAGAGGACCCGCATCCCCGCTTCCAGGAAGTGGTGGATCGCCACGGCGAGGTCGTTGTAGACGCAAAACCCGGAAGCGCGGTCGAACTGGGCGTGGTGCAGCCCGCCGCCCAGCTGCAACACCCTGCGGGCGGTCCCGCCGCTCACCAGCCGCGCCCCGGTGAGCGTCCCGCCCACCAGCCAGCGCGCCGCGGCGTCCATGCCAGGAAAGACCGGGGTGTCGCTCGTCCCCAGACCGTAGTCGTCCAGGTCGGCGGGCGGCGCCCCCCGGCTCGCCGCCTCCACCCGGCGCACGAACCGCTCGGCGTGGACCGTGAGCACGTCCTCGCGCCGCGCCTGGACAGGCGCAACCGGGCCCCAGGCGGGGTCAAGCTCCGCGAGCAGCTCGGCCAGCATGGCGAGCCGCTGGGGGCTGAAAGGGTGCTGCGGCCCGAAGTCGTAGGTCAGGTACTCGGGCCTGTAGACTACCGGGACCATGGTTTTTCGGGCGGCCAGAGCACCTCGAACCCGGCTTCCCGCAGTTCGCCGGCCAGCTTGCGGGTTTCCAGGCTGCCCACGCGCAGGACGTTGCGCACCCAGCCCGGCTCGTCCGGATAGGTGAGCAGCGAGTGGATGTTCACGCCCCGCTCGGCGAAAAAGGCGGCCAGCTTGGCCAGCTTCCCGGGCCGGTCGGGCAGGCGAACCTCGATGCGGCCGCTGGGCAGCCGCGCCCCGGTAAGCGCCACCAGCGCATCGAGCAGGTCGATGCCGGTGATGATGCCCACCAGCTCCCGCCCGTCCACGACCGGCAGGCAGCCGATCTTGCGGTCGCGCATCACCCGCGCGGCCTCCTCGACGGGGTCGAGCGGGTCGGCGGTGAGCACCGGGGTGGTCATCACCTCCTCGACCCGTGCCTGAGGGGTGAAGGGCATCGGCGAGAGCTCGCTGGTCGCGAGCCGCACGTCACGGTCGGTAAGGATGCCGACGATCCGCCCGCCCTCGACGACGGGCAGGTGGCGGATGCCCTGCTCCCACATCAGGGCGTTGGCTTCTTCGAGCGTGGCTCCGGTGGAGACGGTGATCACCGGGGAGTGCATCACATCGCGTACGAGCATCGTACCTCCGTTTTCCCCAGTCTACCGCCCGGACTAGAAGGGGAAGTCCCAAGGGGCGGTGCCCTTGAGGCGCAGCCGGTGGAATTGCTCAACGGTCTCGGGGGGCGCCCCCGGCCCGATGCGCGCCATGAGCGCGTTCTCGATGTGGCCGGCGATCTCGGGGTCGTCGGTGCGCCAGACGCGGAAGCCCACCTTGCGGTAGAGCCGGATCAGGGCTTCGCGGTAGGTGAAGGGGCTCACGCCGGTGCGCTCGGTGTCGTAGTGCCAGGAGAGCAGCTGGGCGATCACGACCTTGTCGTCGAAGAAACCGGTCGCAAAGGTCCGTTCCAGCAGCTTCTGGGCGAGGCCCCGCCCGCGCCACCCGGGGGCCACCTCGACGGCCCCCAGTTCCCAGATACGGCAGGTCGGGTCGCAGCTCCAGCGCTCGAAACGTTCAGGCTTCTGCAGGGCCACGTAGCCGACCGTCACCCCTTCCGCGAAAGCCGCGCTCACGCACCCCTCCCCCGAGCGAACGAGCCCCACCAGGGCCTCGTGCTGCCGCTCGGGCGGGCGGAAGACATCGAGTTCGGGATGGAAGGGGTGGCGTTCGAGCGTCTCGGCGTCGCAGCAGATGCACAGCTCGGCGGTCTGCGGCGGCGTCCGGTCCTGCGCGTCCGCGGGCTCGCCCACGCCTAACCCCCACCGCGCATCGCCGAGGCGCTGATGCGCTCCGCCCAGCGGCGCGCCGCTGGGCCGCCGACCTCGACCTCGAGCCGGCCGGTCACGAGCCCGCCCACCACCCGCGGGGGCAGCGCGCGGAAACGCACCCAGGCCCCGTCCACGCACCAGCCGTCGTCCGCCTCGAACGCCCCCCAGCGGCGCAGGTAGTCCGCCAGCAGCCAGGGCGAGACGCCGCCCAGCTCGGCGCGCCAGACCCCCTCGCGGTCGGGCCCCGAGAAGCCGAGCGCCCCGCCGGCCACGGGCGGGAAGAGGTCGAGCACGTCCTCCGGCCCCACCGGCGTGGCCAGGCCCTGGAGGTAGCGCACGTCGCGGCCGTTCACGAAGACCGAGACCCGCTCCGAAAGCACCCCCGGGGCCTCGAAGAGCTCGTCCTGCATCTCGGGGTGCTGCGCGAGCAGACGCTCGATCACCTCCCCGACGGTGGTCCCGTCCAGCTCCAGGTGCTTCACCCCGGCCACGTCGCGGAAGGTGGCGTAGAGGTTAACCCGCACGGCGCCGCCCCCACCACCAGGCCGCAGCCAACCCCAGGACGAACCCCAGGGCCAGCGCGGCCAGCAGGAACCAGGCGGTGGCCACCTCGTGCACCCCGAACCACCAGAAGCGCGTGCGCTGGGCGAAGTTGAGGCCGACCACCACGGCCAAGAGGAGCAGCACCACCAGGGTCAGGTAGAGCCGGACCTGCACCCACCACGGCGTGGATTCCATGCGTTCATGATAACGCGCCCGGCGGTTATAATCGCCTCGACATGAGCCCCCGAGACGAAACCGTGTTCCAGCTCATCGAGCTCGAGGCGCACCGCCAGGCGGAAGGCCTCGAGCTCATCGCCAGCGAGAACTTCACCAGCGCCCAGGTGCGCGAGGCCGTGGGCAGCGTCCTCACCAACAAGTACGCCGAGGGTTACCCCGGCCGCCGCTACTACGGCGGCTGCGAGGTGGTTGACCGCATCGAGACCCTGGCCCTCGAGCGCGCCCGCGAGCTCTTCGGCGCCGAGTGGGCCAACGTGCAGCCGCACTCGGGCTCGCAGGCCAACATGGCCGTCTACTTCACGCTGATGGAGCCGGGCGAGGTCCTGCTGGGCATGGACCTGGCCGCGGGCGGGCACCTCACCCACGGCTCGCGGGTCAACTTCTCGGGCAAGCTCTACCGGGTGGTCAGCTACGGGGTGGACCCCAAAAGCGAGCGCATCGACTACGACGAGGTCGAACGCCTGGCGCGCGAGCACCGTCCGCGCGTCATCGTCGCCGGGGCCAGCGCCTACCCGCGCACGATCGACTTCGAGCGCTTCCGCGCCATCGCCGACGCCGTGGGGGCCTACCTGGTCGTGGACATGGCCCACTTCGCCGGGCTGGTGGCCGCGGGCGTGCACCCCAACCCGGTACCCTACGCCGACGTGGTGACGAGCACCACCCACAAGACGCTGCGCGGCCCCCGCGGCGGCCTCATCCTCTCGCGCGACCCCAAGCTGGGCAAAAAGATCGACAAGACCATCTTCCCGGGCATCCAGGGGGGGCCGCTCGAGCACGTGATCGCCGGCAAGGCCGTGGCCTTCTTCGAGGCCATGCAGCCCGGGTTCCGCAGCTACGCCCGTACCGTCGTCGAAAACGCCCAGGCGCTCGCCGAGCACCTGGCGCACCGCGGCTACCGCATCGTCTCCGGCGGCACCGACAACCACCTCTTCCTGGTGGACCTGCGCCCCGCCGGCCTGACCGGCGCCGAGGCCGAAGACCGTCTGGGCCGCGCCGGCATCACCGTCAACAAGAACGGGATCCCTTTCGACCCTCAGCCGCCACGCGTCACCAGCGGCATTCGTGTGGGCACCGCGGCGATTACCACCCGCGGCTTCTCCCCTGAGGAGATGGCGCAGGTGGCCGAGTTCATGGACGCGGCGCTGCGCGGGACCCGGCCCGCGGAAGAGCTGCGCGAAGGGGTGCGCGCCTTCGCGCTGGCGCACCCGATGCCGTAGCTCCCGCCCCTAGGCAACGCCGCGCCCGTACGCTAGACTAAGGTTTCGGGCCGGGAGTCCCAGGATCATGCGTAAGGTCGTCATCGTCGGTCGCCCCAACGTGGGCAAGTCCAGCCTCTACAACCGCATCCTCGGCCGCCGCGACGCGGTGGTGGCCGACGAGGCCGGCGTGACCCGCGACCTCAAGGAGGCGGTGGTCGAGACCGAGCGCGGAAAGTTCAAGCTGGTGGACACCGGCGGACTCTGGTCGGGCGACGCCTGGGAGCCGAAGATCAAGGAGAAGGTGGACCGGGCGCTTGCGGAGGCCGACCTGGTCCTCTTCCTGGTGGACGGCCGCGCCGAGCTGGCCCAGGCCGACTACGAGGTGGCCGACTACCTGCGCCGCAAGAACAAGCCGGTGCGCCTGGTGGCCACCAAGGTGGACCACCCCAAGCACGAGGCCTACCTGGGCGAGCTCTACGCCCTGGGCTTCGGCGACCCCATCCCCACCTCGGTGGAGCACCGCCGCGGCCTGGAGGAGCTCGAGGACGCCATCTGGGCGGCCCTCCCGACCGAGGAGGGCGCGGCCGAGGTCGAGGTCCCGCCGATCCGCATCGCCATCGTCGGCCGCCCCAACGCCGGCAAGTCGAGCCTGCTCAACGCCATCCTGGGCGAGGACCGGGTCATCGTCTCCGATCAGCCGGGCACCACCCGCGACAGCATCGACGTCGAGCTCGACTACGGCGGCACCCGCTTCGTGCTGGTGGACACCGCCGGAATCCGCAAGCGGCCCGAGACCGCGGTGGAGCACTTCGCCATCCAGCGCGCCCACCGGGTGATCCAGGAAGCCGACGTGGCGGTGCTGGCGGTGGACCCCTTCGAGCTGGGGGACCGCGAGCTGAAGATGGCGAACGAGGCCCTGGACGCCGGCAAACCGGTGATCCTCGCCGTCACCAAGTGGGACGCCGTGCCGAAAGAGGAGCGGCCGCAGGTGCGCCGCATGCTGCGCGAAAAGCTCGCCCACCTCGAGCACCTGCCCACGCTCTTCACCTCGGCGGCGACCGGCCAGAACATCCACAAGATCTTCCAGCTGGCGACTCGGCTCTACCACAAGGCGCGCGAACGCTTCGACACCGCCGACCTGAACCGCTGGGTGCAGGTCTGGCTCACCAAGACCCGGGTGCCCAACTTCCGCGGCCGCCCCCTCAAGATCTTCTTCGTCACCCAGCCCGAGGTGGCCCCGCCGCTCTTCGTCTTCTTCGTCAACCAGCCCGACTTCGTCACCCGCGCCTTCGAAAACTACATCAAGAACCGCATCCGCGAAGACCTGGACCTGCGCGAGGTCCCCTTCCGGCTCGCCTGGCGCGGGCGCAAGGCGCGCGGCTAGCCTACCTCTCCAGCTCCAGCTCGAAGACGAGGGGAAGGTCCGTTCCGTGCGGCGACTCCGCCAGCAGCTCGCCACCGGAACCCACGACCATCGCGCCTCCAAAGCTGGGGGCCGCGCCGCCGGGCTCGGGCTCCTCGAGCGCGTTCACGACGAGCGCAGGAGCGCCCACTGCACGCACCGCCTCGAGGTAGACCGCCCGCTCCTCCCGCCGCCAGCGTTCCGGATCGGGCGAACGCCCGTCGAAAGCGCGCGCCATGGGAACGAGGACCAGACGCAGGTCCCCGGGGAGCCGCCCTAGCGCTCCTTCGGCGAAGAGGTCGCCGCAGGCGAGCGCGACGGTCGTCCCCCAGCCCGGGTCGACGTGGGTCAGCTCGCGCCCGCGCACGTAGGGCGGCGCCTCGGAAAGCTTGCGTTGCCGCAGCAGGATGCGGCCGCTGCGGTCGATCAGCACCGTGGCAGCGGCCGGCCCCGCGGGCGCGGCCTCGATGAGGCCGAAGGCGACGTTTGCGCCCAGTTCCCGCGCAAGGTCCGCGAAACGATCCGTAGCGGGACCGGGGACGGGCTCGGCGAAGCGGGCCAGGTCTTCGGCCTCGTAGAGGTAGCCGGTGAGCGTGCTCTCCGGAAAGACGATCAGGTCCAGGGGCTGCCGGGAGGCCGCCCCACGGGCCGCGGCGAACGCCCGAAGCGCGTTCGTTTCGGCGTCACGTGGCCGCGTAAAAAGCGGCAGGAGCGCGGTCCGCAACCTCAACCCTCCGGATTCAGAAGCGCGCCCAGCCCTTCCGCCGCACCCGTACGCAAGGAAAGGTCGGCGAGCGGGGTGAGGGGGGTGGGCTCCGGGTTGACCTCGATCAGAAAAGCGCCCGCGGACTTGGCGATCCGACCCAGGCTGGCCGCCGGCTCCACGACCGCGCTGGTGCCGACGACGAGGGCCACGTCGGCGGTCATGAAGGCGCGCTCGGCGCGCGCCAGCAACCCGGCGTCCAGGAACTCGCCGAACCAGACCACGTCGGGCCGCATGCGCCCGCCGCAACGCCGACAGACCGGCGGCGGGGTGAAGGCGTCCGGCGGCGGCAGCGGCTGGCGGTGGCCGCAGCGCTCGCAGCGCGCCCGGGCGAGGCTGCCGTGCAGCTCGACCACGCGCCGGCTGCCGGCGCGCCGGTGCAGGCCGTCCACGTTCTGGGTGACGAGCAGGAAGCCCTCGCCCTTGCTGCGCTCCAGTTCCGCCAGATGCAGGTGCGCGGGGTTGGGCTCGGCCTCCATCACCTGGGCGTAGCGCCGCGCGTACCAGCGCCACACCTTCTCGGGGTCGCGTGCGTAGGCCTCGG
>JALSIA010000194.1 GCA_026981865.1 Thermaceae bacterium | reverse complement strand
TACCAGGGACGCCCGTCACCCCGGTCCGTGTTACATTGGCCTTAGGCGCCCCGGGCGCCCACAACGCAGCTCCTTCGGGGCAGGGTGAAATTCCCGACCGGCGGTGAAAGCCCGCGAAGCCCGGCGCAAAGCGCGGGGCCCGACCCGGTGGAACTCCGGGGCCGACGGTGAAAGTCCGGATGGGAGGAGGAGGTGAAGGGCCTGGCGGCCCGGGTATGGTCTGGAGCCATCAACCCAAAATTCATCGTGCGTCCCGGAGGTCGCAACCTGTGAGCTTTAGCGACCTCGACCGCCGCTTCATGCAGCGGGCGCTGGCGCTGGCCGAGCGGGCGCGCGGCCGCACCAGCCCCAACCCCATCGTGGGGGCGGTGGTGGTCGCGGGCGGCCGCATCGTCGGCGAGGGCTATCACCCGCGCGCCGGTGAGCCCCACGCCGAGGTTTTCGCCCTGCGCCAGGCCGGTGAGGCGGCCCGCGGGGCCACGGTCTACGTAACCCTGGAACCGTGCAACCACCACGGCCGCACTCCGCCGTGTTCGCTGGCCCTGATCGAGGCCGGGGTGCGCCGGGTCGTTTACGCCGCCGCCGACCCTGGCGAAACGAGCGGCGGCGGCGCCGAGCGGCTGAAGCGGGCGGGCGTGCGGGTCGAGGCGGGCCTGCTGGAAGAGGAAGCCCGCATCCAGAACCGCGCCTTCTTCCACGCGGCCGCCCACGGCCGGCCTTTCGTGCTCTGGAAGGCGGCGCTCACCCTCGACGGCAAGGTGGCCGCCCGCGGCCGGGGCGGCGAGGCGGTTTCGAACGCGCTCAGCCGCCGCGTCGTCCACGGTTACCGCCAGGCCTGCGCAGCCGTAGCCGTGGGGGCGGGCACGGTGCAGGCCGACGACCCGGCGCTGACGGTGCGCGAACCCGACTTTCGCGCCTTTCCGGCGATGGTCGAGCCGCCCTCGCTGCGCGACCCGCTCAAGGTGGTCTTTGATGGTCAGGCCCAAACGCCGCCGACGGCGCGGATCTTCGAGCCGGGGCCGCGGGGGGAGCCGGCGCGGGTACTGATCTTCACCGGCCCGGAGGCCGACCAGCGACGGGTAGAAGCTCTAGAGAAGGCCGGGGCCGAGGTGGTCGCGCTTCCGGCGGGGGAGGGCGGCCTGAGCGTGGAAGCGGCGCTCGAAGAGCTCTACCGGCGGGGCGTCGACTCGCTGCTGCTCGAGGGCGGGCCCCGGCTCGCGGGCTCCTTCGTGCGGGCGGGGCGGGTGGACCGGGCGGTTTTCTTCGTGGCCCCGCGGCTCCTGGGCGAGGGGCGCAGCCTGATCGAGGGGTTCAGTTTCGGTTCGATGCAAAGTGCGGTGCGTTTCCTGCCCGAGCGCTCGGAGGCGCTGGAAGGCGACCTCTGGCTCGAGGGCCGTTTGGAGGTGAGCTAGTGTTTACCGGAATCGTGGAAGAGGTGGGCCGGGTACAGCGGACCGAGCCGGCCGGCGGCAACCTGCGGGTCTGGATCGAAGCCGAGAAGGTGCTGGGGGGCACCAAAGTGGGCGACTCGATCGCCACCGGCGGTGCCTGCCTGACCGTGGTCGAGCTTTCTCCCCACGGCTTTGCGGTGGAGCTGGCCCAGGAGACCGTGAAGCGCACCGCGCCGCGCTGGCGGCCGGGGGCGCGGGTCAACCTGGAACGGGCCGCGCGTGTGGGCGCCCGGCTCGACGGCCACCTCGTTACCGGCCACGTGGACGGCGTGGGCCGGGTAACGCGCTTCGACCGCCGCCCCGGGGCGCACGACCTCTACGTGGAGGCGCCGGCCGATCTGGCCCGCTACGTTGCTCCCAAAGGATCGATCACCATCGACGGCGTTTCGCTGACGGTGGTGAGCGCGCGTGGCCGGGTTTTCTCGGTCACCTTGATTCCCCACACCCTGCAGGTGACCACGTTGGGCGAGTTGAAGGTGGGCGACGCGGTCAATCTGGAAATCGACATCATCGCCCGCTACGTCGAGCGGCTGCTGGAGGCGCGAACGTGATTCACCCCATCGAAGCGATCATCGAGGACCTGCAAAACGGAAAGCCGGTGATCATGGTGGACGACGAGGGGCGCGAGAACGAGGGCGACCTCATCTTTCCCGCCCAGTTCGCCACCAAGAGCCTGGTCAACTTCGCGGTGAAGGAGGCGCGGGGGCTGCTCTGCGTGGCCGTCACGCCGGAGCGGGCGACGGCGCTCGAGCTGCCGCCGATGGAGAAACGCAACACCGACCCCCACGGCACCGCCTTCACCGTGAGCGTGGACGCGGCCAGCAGCACCACCGGCATCTCGGCCGCCGAACGGGCGGCCACCATCCGGCTCTTGGCCGAGTCGAGCACGACCCCGGCCGACCTGCGCCGGCCCGGCCACGTCTTCCCGCTGGTGGCGCGCGAAGGCGGGGTGCTGCGCCGCGCCGGTCACACCGAGGCGACCGTCGACCTTTTGCGCCTTGCGGGGCTCGAGCCCGTGGGGGCGCTGATCGAGATCATGAAGGAGGACGGCGAGATGGCGCGCCTGCCGGAGTTGGAGGCGTTCGCCGAGCACCACGGACTCAAGATCGGCACCATCGAGGGCCTGATCCGCTACCGGCTCGAACGCGGCGACGGTTTCGTGACCCGCGAGGCCGAGGCGATGCTGCCCACCGAGTTCGGCGAGTTTCGCATCGTCGGCTACCGCGACCGCATCACCGGCGAGGAGCACGCTGCGCTGGTGATGGGCGAACTCGGGGGCGAAGAACCCGTGCTGGTGAGAATGCACTCGGAGTGCCTGACCGGCGATGCGCTGCACAGCCTGCGCTGCGACTGCGGCTTCCAGCGCGACCTGGCCATGAAGCGGATCGCCGAAGAAGGGCGCGGGGTGCTCGTCTACCTGCGCCAGGAGGGGCGCGGCATCGGCCTGGTCAACAAGATCAAGGCCTACCACCTGCAGGACAGCGGCCTGGACACGGTCGAGGCCAACCTGGCGCTGGGTTTTCCGCCCGACCTGCGCGACTACGGGGTGGGGGCGCAGATCCTCTACGACCTGGGGGTGCGCAAGCTGCGCCTCCTCACCAACAACCCCCGCAAGATCCGGGCGCTGGGCGGCTACGGGCTCGAGGTGGTCGAGCGGGTGCCCTTGCGCAGCGGCGACAACGAACACAACCAGCGCTACCTGAGGGCCAAGCAGGAAAAGCTGGGGCATTGGATGGATTGAAGGGGGCTTGTGGCCTGTAGCTTGTAGCCAGTTAGTTGGATGAGGGTAGTACGTAGTGCGTGGTGCGTAGTAAGAGGGGCGCTAGAGGCAAGCAGGTGCGCGTGGGTTTGCTCAAGTTTTTTGGCGGAAACATGACGGGTTTCTTTCTGGACGGCAAAACGCACAAGCCCTCCCCTGGGGGAGGGTTGGGGAGGGGGTTGTTGGCGACGCCGAAGCCTGAAATCCGGTCGCCAGTACACAGCCAGCCCGCATCCCGCCTCCTGCACCCTACATCCCGCATTTCAACAAACAACCCCCCTCCGGCTGCTTCGCCTCCACCTTCCCCAAGGGGGAGGCAGGAAAGCGTGCGCAGCGAATGCTGCGTTGTGTCTGGTCACAGCGGCCCGCGGCCTGCGGTTCGTAGATTGTGGTTTTCTTTGCACGTTTACTTTGCTATATCGCAGTCGGTCTTTTCCCGTTCAGCGAACATAGAAAGCCCTCCCCTGGAGGAGGGTTGGGTGGGGGTTTTGGACGCCGCAAAGCCCGAACGCCAGACTTCCCATTCGTGGAGAACCTGCTCCCTGCGCCCGAGGAGCAACCCCCTCCGGCCGACAGCCACCTCCCCCAAGGGGGAGGCTTGTCTTTTTGCCCTTTCAGTCCTCCTCTAGGGGAGGGTTCGGGAGGGGGTTGTTGGTAGAAGGAGCACTTATGAGCAAGTTCTGTAACCCGAGGCTTGTTGAATACTTGAAAGTAAGCAAGTGAGCCGGGCAAGGTAAAGGAGGAAAGAATGAAAGAAATCAAGGGAAACCTGAAGGCCAAAGGGGTCAAGCTGGTGATCGTTGTCAGCCGCTTCAACGAGTTCATCACCAAGCAGCTGCTCGAGGGCGCGGTGGACGCGTACGAGCGGCTGGGGGGCAGCAAGGACGACCTGACCGTCGTCTGGGTGCCGGGTGCGCTGGAGATCCCGCTGGTGGCCAAGAAGTACGCCGAAAAGAACGAGGTGGAAGCGGTGGTGGCGCTCGGCTGCGTCATCCGCGGCTCGACCTACCACTTCGAGATCGTGGCGAACCAGTCGGCCAGCGGACTCATGAAGGCGGGTCTCGACACCGGCAAGCCCATCGTCAACGGCATCCTCACCACCGACACCATCGAACAGGCCATGGAACGCGCCGGCACCAAGGCAGGCAACAAGGGCGCCGACGCGGTGATGGCCGCAGTGGAGCTGGCCGCGCTGCGATAATGGACAGGTGACCTACCTCAGGTACCTGCCCCATCTCGCCTTCCTTTACCTGGCGTGGCGGGTCTGGGATTATCCCTACTTCATCTACACCGAGCCGCCGTTCTGGCTGGCCCTTGGAGGCCTCGCCGCGCTCGCGTACTGGGGACGCAGGGTTCCCGCGCTGGGCTGGCTTTGGTGGGGTTGGGGTCTCCTTACCCTGGTCTGGAGCTTGGCGCCGGGGAACACCCTTGTCGCAAGCCTTTGGGAGCTGCCCATCCTAGCGGCCCTAGCCGTCGGCCGCTGGCGCGTAGGTTTGGTGGCGTTCAACGTCTTTCTGCTCTTCGTTGGGCTGTTCACGGCCATGGCGCTTTTCCACTACGGCCTGGTCCAGTACTTTTCGGGTTCGGCGCACTACCTTTTGGGCGAGCAGGCGCTGTGGCTGGTGCCGCTGGCCCTCTACTGGATGCACACCCGTTCTCGATACCGCTGGGCCGCGGCCTTGCTGGCCTCCACGGCCCTCTATGCGGTGCTCATCTCCGGTGCCCGCGCGGCCTACCTGCCGCTTCTGCTCGTGCTGACTGCCTTCCCCTTCCTGATTTCGCGGCAGGGGATCCGGCCCGTCCGGGTGCTCGGCTCGCTGAGCCTGATCTTCATCGCCCTGTTTGCTGTAGATGCAGCGATCCCCGGCCACCCGGCACAAACGGCCCTCGTTTACAAGAGTCAGGTGACGCAACGCGACGCTCAGAACGTGGACGAGGGCATTGGCAATGTGGGTTCGCGCCTGACCATGTGGAAACTTGCCGTACACATGGCGGTGGAGCGGCCGCTGGGTACGGGGAACGGCAGCTACGCCCAGGTCTTCGAAGGTTTCATGGACGTGCCCGAGTTCGACGGAGTGTGGTCGCGCAGTCCGCACAACTACTTGCTCGAAACCCTAGCCACGGGGGGATGGCCGCGGTTTATCGTTCTCCTCGTGCTGCTCTGGCCCATCGTCCGCGGCTTCTTCTCCGACGACTGGCCTTGGGCCCTCGCCGCCGCGGGGGTATGGACGACGCTGCTCTTCGACGTCACCGGCTTCATCCCTGGTTTCTTGATCCTGGCCTTTTTGACACTCGGGCCTTTGCTGCCACAAGGCAAGCTTTCGCCTCCGTGGGTTTGGGGTATGGGGCTGGTGGCGGGCGTCGCTTTGGCGGCTTGGTGGTACCTGCCCTGCACGGGACCCGAATGTGCGATCGAGCGGTACCGGGGGTTTCCGTCAAAGGTGCACGTAGCAATTGCAACGTACCCAGACCGAGCTGACACGATGTTGCGGGGTGCCGAAGAGCTGTATCCCCGTTCGCCTTGGCCGCTTTTGAGTCTGTATCGTCGCGCAACATCTGTGCGTGACCAAACAAAGTTGCTTGAAGAACTTGTCGAGAAGTTCCCCTACGCAAACGCAAAATATTACCAAGCCTTGATTCAAGTGTACATGGATTCAGGCAATATTGAAATGGCGCGTTACTGGTTGGGTATCGCCCGAATTCACTTTCCGAGGAATACCTTCATCGATGCGTCACGGCCACCGGCTTTTTCGGAGCCCCAGAATATTTATGCGCCATCACGGTGATCCCTGACGAGTAATTGAGGTGCTCTCTTGTTGTCGATGCTGGTAGCATCGTAGGCTGTCACAACTGCTCCGGTGTTGCTCACCGCGCAGTTTCCCCACCATATGTAGTTACTATCCCAACCAGGCGCCTTCCATGGTTTCCGCGATATGGGCAAGGGCAACCTTGAAAAGTCGCAGGTGAAAGCCTTGGCCGACTTTTTATTCGGCAAAGATGCTGGCGCAGATGGGGTTTGTAACTCTAAGCAAAAGCAAAAGCAAAGCGAGCGCGGTGACAATAGTGGTAGTTATCAGCTATTTCAAGAGATGAAGACACCCTACGCCGACTTCGGCGTAGGGTGTCCACCGTGCGTAGCAAAAGCTTACGGGTAGGTGTACGAGTCGTTGTGTCGGCCGGTTACGGATACCGTGGGGTTGCCGCTGCCGTCATCAGCGACCGTGCAGGCGGTGATGATGTTGCCAGGATCGGGAACGCTGTAGCTGCCCGCGGTGTAGCCGCCGGTGCAGTCGTTGGAGGCGACGACGGAGTTGTCGGGATCTTCGGCCACGTACGCAAAAGCCGCTTTGTAGACGTTCTGACCGTAGGCGGCAGCGGCACGCTTGTCGGCCTGGACGCGGGCCTGCAGCAGGTTGGGGATCAGCACGGCGGCCAGGATGCCGATGATCGCGATGACGATCAGCAGCTCGATCAGGGTGAAGCCTTTGGTCTTGTTCTTGCGCATTCTCTTCCCTCCTACGTTACCCACCGATCAGGTATCGGATGTGCGGTGGGGTCCTGCGGTAGTGCATCATAGAACCTTGAGCCTTGGGCCGATAACAGAGGCGGGACGTCGAACCCTCGTTTGCCTCTTAAGAAGAGAATAGAACCTTCAACCCCGGTGTGCCACCCCCATTTGGGGGTACGCGTCGGGTGCCGCGGACCGGCTGATCGGAGCGCCCGGCCGGAAGACAATCGACAACGCGTGCGACGCGTATTCTCGAAGCGCACCGGTTTGGATTCCGCCCGTGTTGGTTCGGGGGTGCAGAATGGAGTGCATGGGGTGGATGGGGTACGCGTACATGCTCCTGGCCGCGAGCAGCTGGGCGTTGATCGGTCCGGTTTCGCGGTTGGCGCTGGATGCGGGGATCGCCCCCGTGGAGGTGGCGTTTTGGCGGGCCTTGTTCGGAGGTGCGTTGTTCGCCGCGCACGCGCTGGTGCGCCGCCTGCCCCGCCCGCGGGGGCGCAGCCTCGGGGGCGCCGTGCTCTTCGGGGTGCTGGGCGTGGCCCTGTTCTACCTGAGCTACCAGTTCGCGGTGGCCTACGGGGGAGCGGCGCTGGCCTCGGTGCTGCTCTATACCGCGCCGGCATGGGTGGTGCTGGGTAGCCGCGTCTTCCTGGACCAGCCGATTCGGCCGTACGGCGCAGGTTTGGTGGTCCTTACCTTGCTTGGGGTGACGCTGCTGGCCTGGCCCCTGGGGGGTTGGGCGTTCAACGCGGCCGGCGTGGTGTGGGGGTTGGTGTCGGGCTTGGCCTACGCGGGGTACTACGTTTACGGGAAGCTGCAGTTCGCGCGCTTTCACCCCGTGGCGCTGCTCGCCGTAGCCCTGCCGGTCGGGGCGCTGGTGCTGCTGCCCTGGGTCGAGTTCGCGCACAAGGATGCCGCGGTGTGGGCGGCCCTTGCCGTCCTCTCGGCGTTTTCGACCTACCTCGCCTACCTCTTCTACGGCCTGGGGTTGCGGCGGCTCGAAGCGACGCGCGCGTCGCTGGTCGCCACGCTGGAGCCGGTGCTGGCCTCGTTGCTCGCCTTCGTCTGGTGGGGCGAGCGGTTCTCGCTTCTCGGTTATCTGGGGGCGGCGCTGGTGGTGCTTGCGGTTGCGGGCGCCGCGGTGGAGCCGTGGCTCAGTCGGCGTAGACCCGCGAGGCCGTGACCGGCAGAAAGGGGACCCACTCCTCGGGAACCTCGCGCAGCTCGAAGGTGATCCAGGCCAGATAGCCCGGGGCCGAAGGCTTGCGCAGCAGGGGCATGCCCGCTTCCTCGGGGGTGCGGTCGCCCTTACGGGTGTTGCAGGCGTGGCAGGCGGCCACCAGGTTTTCCCAGGCGTCGCGCCCGCCGCGGCTCCGCGGGAGGATGTGATCGATGGTCAGGTGGCTCGAGCGTTTCCCGCAGTACTGACAGGTGAATCCGTCGCGGCGCAATACGTTGCGTCGGTTAAGAGCAAGCCGCCCCAGGGGGCGGCGGATCATGCGGCGGAGGCGGATCACCGAGGGCACGGGCACCCGGCGGCTGGGGGTGCGCAAGAAATGCTGGCTTTCGATGATGGCGTCGGCGGTTTCGTTCTGCACGAGGATGACGCCGCGGCGAATCGTGGTCAACCCTAAGGGCTCGTAACTGGCGTTGAGCACCAGGATGCGCGGCGCGTTCAGATTCATCTTGCGTCTATCTTAATCGGTTTCCGGGGGTTCTTGCCTGCCGGGGGGTTCGAAGCGCTTCAGGTACCACCACCCCGCGAACAACAACACCAGGTAGGCCCCCGAAGCCCAGGGGGAGTGCGACACGAAGAGGTAGAGCGCCGGAACGGCCAGGAAGGCCACAGCCCAGCGCTGCCCGGCGAGCCAGCCGCGCACGGCCAGCATGAAGCTCAGCAGCATCAAGAGCCCGGCGAAGAAAGGATCCATGGGTCCTAGCCTACCAACTCGAAGCGTACGGGCGTTTCCGGAATTGCGCGGACCCGCCCCAGATGTTCCAGGTGCACCAGGTGGGCCAGGGTTTCGGCCCAGGCGAAGCGGCGCTGGGCGGGGCTGAGCCCCTCCTGGGGAAAAAGCTCGAGCGAAAGCTCCCAGGCGGTGCGCGGGCCGTGGGCGAGCCGGTTCACCAGAAAACGCAGACGGTTCTCATGGTGGCGTTCGATTTCGCGCGCGCGGGCGTCCACGTCTTCGAGGACCGGCCCGTAGTGCCCCACGAGGGCCCGCCGGGGCTCGAGCCCCCGGATCTTCCCTAGCGAGGTCAGGAAGTCGCCCAGCGGGTCGGGGCGGCTGCCCACCCACTTGCCCACGTTGGGGGTGATACGGTCTAGGATCGCGTCCCCGGCGATCAGGACGCCGTCGTCGCGCAAGAGCACCAGGTGGCCGTCCGCGTGCCCCGGTGTCCAGTGGACGGTGAACCGCTGGCCGGCCAGCTGCACCTCCTCGCCGTCCGTGAGGGGGTGGGGGTTTTTAGGCGGACGTATGCGCCGATGCGTCGCTTCCATGACCGCGCGCAGGTCGGCGATGAAGGCCTCGGGCATCCCGTGTTCGCGGAAGTGTGCGGTGGACTGTTCGAGCCAGGGCTCGAAACGGCTCCACCAGCCGTGGTCGCGTTCGACGGCCACATCGAGCATAAGGACCGGAACCCCCTGCGCTTCGAACCAGCCCGCCAGGCCGTAATGGTCGGGGTGGTGGTGGGTCAGCACGACCGCGTCCAGGTCGCCCGGACGGGCGCCGCGCTCGGCCAGCCCCCGTTCGATGGCGCGGCGGGCGTCGGGCAGATCCAGCGCGGTGTCCACCAGCACGAGCCCGTCGCCCTCGATCAGAACCAGGTTGACGTACTTCATGGGGTAGGGGATGGGGACCGGAAGGGGGTACAGGCCGTCCAGAGCGAGGTCCATACCATCATTTTAGACCCGGTCAAAGCGTTGAGGTGGCGCCGAAAATGTGATAGAATCACATTGCGTAGGTTCGTTGCGCGTATCAGGGGGGCGATCCTGGGTTCGACGGGGGCCCTTGAAAGTGAGGCTGCGAGCCGAGGTGCCGGAGGCCTCGTAAAACACCGGCAACGCCAATAACTGGCAACGATAACTACGCTCTGGCGGCTTAACCCCGCCACGTCCCTGCCAAGCCCGGCCGGTGGCTCGGGCAGCGGACGACACTAAAGCCGGCTAGCCGAGGGCGAGGCTCCGTACCCCGAGGCAAAATTCCACGGAGCTGGGTCCCGCCCGCCCGTCCGCGGGCCAAGGCAGGACCGAGAACCTGAAACGCGGACTACGCTCGTAGATGCCCACCGGATAGGCTCTCGGACGCGGGTTCGAGTCCCGCCGCCTCCACCAGAAATCGAACGCCGCCCGCCTGCAGGCGGGCGGCGTTCGCGTGAAAGCGGAAGGCAGGCTCGGCGAAGCCATAAGAACCGCTAGCGGGCTATTCGGGGAAGGTCCGTTTCGCCCCGGTGGACAGCCGCGCCGGCCCCCAGACGGGCACGATGACCGACGCCGCCAGCATGACCAAGGCGCTCATCAACGCGACCACGCCGACCGAGACGACCATCCCCACGATGTTCACGGCGTTCCACGCGGTGTGCCAGACGGCGACGGTCAGGATGCTGCCCCCGCTGCTGTTGTACAGAAAAGTGAGCCACACCGCCCCGGCCAGCAGTCCCAGGAAGAACCCCACGACCTCGCCGGGTCCTAAATCGAAGCGGTACAGGAACATCGGGGCGTGCCAGAGTGCCCAGAAGACCGCCAGAACGAGCGTAGCGGCCAGAGCTCCGCGACGCGATTGCAGCCTTGGGAGCGCGAACCCCCGCCAGCCCGCT
>JALSIA010000193.1 GCA_026981865.1 Thermaceae bacterium | reverse complement strand
GGGCGCAGACGAGCTCGGCCGCGCTCCCGACTACCACGCGCTCCCCGTCGGCAACGCCGGCAACATCACCGCCCACTGGATGGGCTATTCCGAGCTCTACGAGGACGGCACCCTGGAAAACCGCCCCCGCATGCTCGGCTTCCAGGCGGCCGGCGCCGCCCCGATCGTGCGCGGCGAGCCGGTGGCCGAACCCAAGACCGTGGCCACCGCCATCCGCATCGGCCGCCCCGCCAGCTGGGAGGGCGCCACCCGCGCCCGCGACGAATCGGGCGGGGCCATCGAGGCGGTGACCGACGAGGAGATCCTGCGCGCCTACCACTACCTGGCCCACGGCGAGGGGCTGTTCGTGGAACCGGCCTCGGCCGCCGGCCTGGCCGGGGTCTGGCGCTGGCTGCGCGAAGGGCGGATCGAGGAAGGCGCCACCGTGGTCCTTACCCTGACCGGCCACGGGCTCAAGGATCCGGGCACCGCCGAGCGTGAGGTGCGCCTGCCCGACCCCGTCCCCGCCACCCTGGACGCGGTGGCCCGGGCCGCGGGGCTCTAGCTCACACCGCCCCCACGCACACGGGTAAACTGTGGACCATGGACAAGAGCGCGAGGAAAGAGCCCTTTCCCGGAGCCTACTACGCGGGCCTCTTCATCACCCTGGCCCTGCTGCTCCTGATGATCGTCGTCGCGAGCGCCCTGCCGCCGGGACCGGCCGGCGCGTTTTTCGCCTTCGTGCTGGGGTTGACCGTCAACCCCAAGTACACCCCCTGGTTCGCCCTGGTGGGCCTGTTCGGAGCGGCGCTCGGCTTTGCGGGGGACGAACCGATGGTCGCCTGGGGGGGGGCCGCCCTCGTGGTTTCGCAGGCGCTCGTCTACCTTTGGCACCGCAAAGGCTCATGAGGCTGAGCGCCGAACGCACCACCCGGGCGATGATGATCGCCGGCGCGGTCTTCTACGTCTACTGGACCTTCGTCGAACCCAGCGCCGCGGGCCAGGCGCTGGCGGTGGGCACGCTCTTCGGCGGGGCCTCGTTCAGCTACGCGCCCCGCCCCCGGCCGATCCCGTTCGTGCTGGGGTTCGCCGCGGTGCTGTTCGTCGTCCACCTGCTCCGGGGGGCGCCCCTCCTCTTCGCCGAAGGCTACGCCGTTGGCGCGGGGCTGCCCTGGCTGATCCACCGCTTCGCTCCCCGTCATGACACCGACTAAGCTCAAGGGGCTGCTCGTCTGGGCGGCACTCCTTCTTTCGCTTTACTGGAGCCTGGTCCAGCCCGACCCCGAAGGCCTGGCGCTGGCGCTGGGGCTGCTGCTCGGGGCGGGCAGCCTTCTCTACCGCGGCGGGGTGGAGCTGGTCGTGCCGGTGGCGCTGCTGGCGCTCGCGGTGGGGGTCCTGGAAGTACAGAACGGCCGGCTGGCGCCGTACCTGCTGGGTTTCCTGGTGGGCTTCTTCGCCCCCCTGGGCACGGCGCGCTGGCTCCGCTAGCGGGCGCGTAATAGCCTCACGGCGGCCTCGAGCTGGGCCCCCTCGTCGGCCACCGCCACGTCGGGCTCGACGCCCCGCCCCTCCCAGGTGGGAGCTCCCACGGGGGCCAGCACCCCGCTGGCCAGCATGGCCACGCCGCCGTCGGGAAAGCAGTAGGGCAGCACCACCTCGGTGTTGCCGGCCGTCGTCTCCCCTACCAGCCGCGCGCGACCGGCGCGTTTCAGCGCGCCGGCCAGCCCCTCGGCCGCCGAGTTGACGTTGCGGTTGATCAGCACCACGAGGGGCTTGTCGGTCAGCGGCCGGCCCCAGAAGGGCAGCGTGGGCTGCGGCGTCACCCCCTTGGTTCGGGTCACGATGCGCCAGGGCAGGCCGCGCATGAAGACGCCGGCCACCTCGGCCATCACGTAAGCCAAGCCGCCCGGGTTGTCGCGCAGGTCGAGGACGTAGCCCTGGACCCCTTCGGACTCCAAGCCACTCACGGCCTCGGCCAGCCGGCGCGCGACGTCCGGCTCCACGAGCTGGGGAACGCGCAGGTAGGCGATGCCGTCCTCGAGTCGGCGGTAGCTGAAAGAATCCCAACCCACCCGCGCGCCCCCTCCCGGCGCGTCGGGCACCACGGAGCCCGGGCCGTCGCCTTCAGGCGCGGGCGCCGCGGGTCCGGGCGCCGGGGGCTGTGGCCGCTCGACCGGAAAGGGCAGCGGCAGGCACAGCGCCCCCCGCAAAGCGGCGCGGGCCTCGTCGGGGGCAAGCACGCGCGAGTGGTCGTCCCCCAGCTCGCCGTACATGCGGTCGAGCAGGCGGTAGACCTCGTCCCAGGAGGCGGCCGCGGCCACCTGCGGCCGGTAGCGCTCGCCGACGGCCCGCCAGTCGACCCCCCGGTGGTTCACGTCCCAGTAGAACTCGTCGACAAGCCGCCAGGCCTGATCGAACCGGGTCAGGTAGTCCGGGGCCGCTGCGGCGGCCAGCCCCGACGCCAGCGCGAGGGTCAGGAGCAGGCTTCGCATCATGCGCGCGCACCGTCGCGCTCTTGGGCGCGGAACAAATCGTGAAAGCGTTCGGTGATGACCTCGAGCCCCTTGTCCACGGCCTTGTCGAGGTTGTCGCCGGGAATCACCGGCACGCCCATCGCTCGGGCAAGGGCCTCGAGGTGGTCCTGGATCATCCGCAGCGCCTCGAAGTTGGCCAGGTACTTGTCCACCGGCCGCCGACCCGAGGTCTCGCGCTCACGCAGGCGGAAACGGTCGCGGTGGAGCTTCTCGTCGCGCACCACCACGAGCATGGGGATCTGCACCACCTCCGACTGCAGGGGGTGGCTGAGGAAGCCCGGAACGACGTGCACCCCCTCGATGACCACCGAGGTGCGCTCGCGAGCGTTGCGCTCCTGAATGGCGCGGATGCCCACGCTCACCCGCGCCACCTGATCGCGGAACCCCTGCAGGACCACCTCGTCCCCGGGTTCGCCCTCGAGCCCCAGCACCTCGGCCAGCGCCTTCCAGGCGTCGAACGAAGAGGTGTGCAGGGTGGGCACCAGGTCGCGGGTCGTGGTGGCGCGCAGGATCTCGCGCACCGAGTCGCTCGAGGTCATGCGGGTGATGCCCAGCCGATAGGCCAGCGAGGCGGCGAGGGTGCTCTTGCCTACGCCGCTCACGCCACCGATGAGGATGTGCATGGGGCGTTCGAGCCGGCGCACCGCGCGCAGCACCCGGTAGCGCTCGGCGACCTCCTCGCCGATGCGGCGCTCCAGCAACCGGGCCACCCGCTCGCGCAGCTCGTCGCGCCCCACGACCCGGCGCCCGTCGCGGATCAGTTCGCGCTCGACCTCGCGTGCCAGACGGTAGGCGCGGTCGGGCGTGAGCCCCGCGGCCATCAGCGACTGGGAAAGGATTCCTTTGGAAAAGGGCACCCGGGGCTCCCCGCCGGGCTCGACCACGAAGATGCCGCCCCCGTACTCGAGCCGCTTCTGGTAGCGCTTGCGGGCGTCCTTGCCGTACTGCTCCTTGATGATCTGGGCGACGAAGTCCTCGAGCTCGTCGGCCTCGATGCGCACCTTCCCCGCTTGGCGCAGGCGCTGCTCCACCTGCTTGGCCAGCGCGTGCGCTTCGCGCAGCGAAAAACCGGCCTCCTCGAGGCTGCGCACCAACAACCCCTTCGAAAAGGGGCGCTCGCCGTGCTCGTCCTCGACCAGAATCTCTTCGAAGCTCTGCGTCTGCCTCGCCACCCGCGCGGCGGCTTCGGGCCCGAGGCGCTCGGCCACGGCCTCGGTCATGCGCCGCTTCAGTTCCTCGCTGGCGATCTGCGTCGCCTCCTGCGCGCGCAGTTCGCGCTCGATCGCGTGCGCGATCTCGTCGGCGACACCCGGCTCGACGCCGGCGTTAACGAGCGACTCGATGACCAGCCCCTTGGAAAAGGGCCAGCGCATCCCGCGCGAGGTGGTGACGTAGATCTCCGGCATCGCTGCATTATAGCCCGCACGCATTAAAGGTTTGTGCGCTCCCAGGCGCAGTTTGATTGACAGCCCCCTGGGCGCGTGCTAGCATGAACCCTGCTACGGGGCGCCGTAGCCAAGTGGTAAGGCAGAGGTCTGCAAAACCTCCATTCGCCGGTTCGAATCCGGCCGGCGCCTCCACTACGCGGGCGCGTAGCTCAGGTGGCTAGAGCGCTACCTTGACACGGTAGAGGTCGGAGGTTCAAGTCCTCTCGCGCCCACCAGAACACCCCCGGCCACGGCCGGGGGTTCGCCTTGCCGGCGGGGCGGGCGAGCGCTCAGGTAAAGGGCGGCCTTTTTCCGCGAAGCTGCGCGGAACCGGGCAGGCCTCCATCGCATACGCCTCGGCCCCGTCGGGAAGGACGGCCACGGGAACGCAGTCCGGCCGCGGCACCGCGGCAAGGGCGAGGGCCAGCAGCCACGCCGCCGCGAAGCTCCGGCGCCTCACGGGACCAACCCAACGACTCCAGCGGTGGCGAACGTACCCGGTTAGATTATGTTATATACGTAATCCGTGGTAGACTGGAGGCGATGAGCCTCTTCACCCCCCGCGCCCCCCTGGCCGAACGCCTGCGCCCCCGGACGCTCGACGAGGTGGTGGGGCAGGAACACCTGACGGGCCCGGGCAAACCCCTGCGGGTCATGCTCGAGAACGGCCGGCTGGCCTCGATGATCTTCTGGGGGCCGCCGGGTACCGGCAAGACGACGCTGGCGCGCATCCTGGCCGGCGGCGTGGACGCCCAGTTCCTGGCCATGAGCGCGGTAAGCGCCGGGGTGAAGGAGGTGCGCGAGGCCGTCAAGCAGGCGCAGGAAGCCGTGAGCGCCGGCCGGACGACCGTCCTCTTCCTCGACGAGGTGCACCGCTTTAACAAGGCCCAGCAGGACGCCCTCCTGCCCCACGTGGAGTCGGGCCTTTTGACCCTGATCGGGGCGACGACCGAAAACCCCTCGTTCGAGGTCAACCCGGCGCTGCGCTCGCGGGCGCGGGTCTACGTGCTGAAGGCGCTGGGTGAGGACGACCTGATGCGGGTGCTCGAGCGCGCCCTGATCAGCTCCGAGGGCCTGCCCGAGGTCGAGGCCGAGGAGGAGGCGCTGCGCCTCATCGCCGCCGCGGCCATGGGCGACGCGCGCCGGGCCCTGAACGCGCTCGAACTGGCCGCCGAGCTGGGCGGCGGTCGCGTCACCCTGGACGCCGCCCGCGAGGCCCTGGGCGCCGGACAGCCGGTCTTCGACAAGGGCGGCGAGGCCTTTTACGACCTGATCAGTGCCCTGCACAAGAGCGTGCGCGGCTCGCACGTGGACGCCGCGCTCTACTATCTGGCGCGCATGCTCGCCGGCGGCGTGGACCCGCTCTACGTAGGCCGCCGGCTGGTGCGGATGGCCAGCGAGGACGTGGGCCTGGCCGACCCCGGGGCGCTGCGGCAGGCGCTGGCGGCCGTCGAAGCCTACCAGCTCCTCGGCAGCCCCGAGGGCGAGCTGGCGCTGGCCCAGGCTACGGTCTACCTGGCGCTGGCGCCCAAGTCGAACTCGGTCTACCGTGCCTTCGCGGCTGCGCGCCGCGCGGTGGAGACCCACCCCGACGCCGAAGTGCCGCTGCACCTGCGCAACGCCCCCACCCAACTGATGAAGGAACTGGGCTACAGCCGGGGGTACGCCTACTACCACGACGACCCCGAGGGCAGCTTCACCCAGGCCTACCTGCCCGAGCCCCTCGAGCCCATGCGCTTCTTCGACCCGCGCGGCGAGGGCTGGGAACGCAAGGTGGCCGAGCGCTACCGCGAGCTGCGCCGGCGCTTCAGCGCCGCCCGGCGCAAAGCGCCGCCGGATCCCGCCCGCTGAAGGCTCAGAAGCGGTAGCCCGCCGAAACGCTGAGAATCGGGTTTCCCTCGCTGGACATCAAGAAGCCGCCCTCGAAGAGCCAGCGGTCCTGACGGTAGACGACGCTCGCCCCGCCCAGCCAGGCGCCGCCGAAGTCGCTCACTGCGGCGTACATCCCCCGGCCGATCACGGTGAGCTCGTCGGTCGCCTGGAAGAGGGCCTCAGCGTCGACGGTGAAGGGCAGGCTCGGCCCGCCCGACGAACTGAAGACGGCCCAGGGTACGGTGAGTCCTGCGGCGACGCTGAAGCGGTCCGCCACCCTCTGCTTGACCCCGCCGCGGAGGCCGATCTGGGTCGAGACGCTGAACTCGGTCTCGCCGTTCCCCCAACGGTAGGCCAGGTACGGGAGACCGCCCACAGGGGCGTCGGAACTCACGGCCACCACGCCGGTCAGGCCAACGACGACCTGCTGGCCGTCGGCCGGCTCGGCGGTTTCGAAGGTCGCAACCGGCAAGCAGGCGTTCAGCAACGCGAGCAGGGCCGCCCCTACCACGAGCCTTCCGAGTGTTTTCATACCACCAGGATAGCGCAACCCCGCGCTCAGGTGATCGCCGCTTCCGCGAGGATGGGCTCCGCCGCCTCCCGCAACCGCTTGCGCACACGCGCGAAGCGCTGCAGCGTGCGCCGGCCGTCGAAACCCGCGGGCGCAAGCTCGGGGGGCAGCCCGGGATCGAAGAAGAGCACTTTGCGCGCCTCGTGCACCAGCCGCACGAGGCTCACGAAGGCGCGTTCGGGGCTGAGGTCGCCCTCCAGCTCGTCCATCCGCCGGTTGAGGGCGCGGTAGCGTTCGGCCGCCTCCTCCAGGTGGAAGGCGCGTTCGACCAGGCGCGGCTCGGGCTGCGCGCCGACGCGCTCGGCGCGGAAGAACTCGACGTAGGGCTCGAGGCCGTAGTAGCCCACGAGCTCACGGGTCGCCTCCAGGTCGGCGGTGGGGCTCACCCAGACGCCCGCGGCCGGGGTGCCGTAGCCCAGGAGGACCAGCTCGTTGCGGAACTTGTCGCGCTGGCTGCGCAACCCCTCGGGCACCGCGTAGACCAGGATGCGCCAATAGCTGTCCCAGGCGGCGTCGTGCATCTCGCACAGCCGTCGGCGCACCTGCCGCACCTGCCAGTAGACGCGCGGGCTGAGCCGGTAGTAGGCGCGCCGCCCCTTGCGCTCCGGGACCACCCAGCCGCGCGCCGCGGACCGGGAAACCGCCGCGCGCACCGCGGGCTCGCTGAAACCGAGCCGCTCCATCCAGTGGACCAGTTGACCGATCCAGACGGTATCGTCGGGGTAGACCAGTTCGGTGTACAGCGTGAAGAGGGTGGACCTGGCCCGCATGGGACCCAGTTTACTCCCGCGCGCGGGTCCGCACCCGTTCGGCCAGGTTCTGCACCACCTCGGCCAGCGCCCGGGTCGCCCGCTCGCCGGTGCGGCGGTCACGCACGGCCACGGTGTCCTCTTCTTGCTCCTTGTCGCCCACGACTAGGATCACCGGCACCTTCTGGGTTTCGGCGTCGCGGATCTTGGCGTTCATGCGTTCGGGCCGGTCGTCCACCTCCACGCGCAACCCCGCGGCCTCGAGCTCGCCCCGCACCTTCTGGGCGTAGTCGTGGTGGCGGTCGGTGATGGGGACGACGACGACCTGCACCGGCGCCAGCCACAGCGGGAACTCACCGGCGAAGTGCTCGATGAGGATGCCGATGAACCGCTCCAGGCTGCCGAAGGGGGCGCGGTGGATCATCACCGGCCGGTGCGGCTCGCCGTCCGGCCCCTTGTAGCTGATGTCGAACCGCTCGGGCAGGTTGTAGTCCACCTGGATCGTGCCCAGCTGCCACTCCCGGCCCAGCACGTCCTTGACCACGAAGTCGAGCTTGGGGCCGTAGAAGGCGGCGTCCCCCTCCTCGATCGTGTAGTCGAGCCCCGCCTCGTCGCAGGCCTCCTGGATCTGGCGCTCGGCGGTGGCCCAGTGCTCGGCGTCGCCCACGTACTTGTCCGACCCCTGGTCGCGCACCCCGATGCGCACCCGGAAATCGCCCATGCCCAGGGTGCCGAACACCTTGAGCGTCAGGTCGAGGACGCCCAAAAACTCCTCCTTGACCTGCTCGGGGGTGCAGAAGATGTGGGCGTCGTCCTGGGTGAAGCCGCGCACCCGGGTGAGGCCGTGCAGCTCGCCCGACTGCTCGAAGCGGTAGACGGTGCCGAACTCGGCCAGGCGCAGCGGCAGCTCGCGGTAGCTGCGCGGGCGCATGGCGTAGATACGCACGTGGTGCGGGCAGTTCATGGGCTTGAGCAGGTAGGCTTCGCCGTCTTCGAGCTCCATCGGCGGGAACTGGCTCTCGGCGTAGTAGGGATAGTGGCCGCTCGTCTTGTAGAGCTCGAGGCTGCCGATGTGGGGGGTGGTCACGAGCTGGTAGCCACGCCGAATCTGCTCGTCGCGCATGAAGCCGATCAGCTCCTCGCGCAGCACGTTGCCCTTGGGCAGCCAGAGGACTAGCCCCTTGCCCACCATCGGGTCGATGTGAAAGAGCTCGAGCTGACGGCCGAGCCGGCGGTGGTCGCGCTTACGCGCCTCCTCCAGCTGCCAGAGGTAGTGCTCCAGCTCCTCCTTGCTGCGGAAGGCCACGCCGTAGATGCGCTGCAGCATCGGCCGCGACTCGTCGCCGCGCCAGTAGGCCCCGGCCACGTGGGTCAGCTTGAAGTACGGCGGAATCTTGCCGGTGCTGGGCACGTGGGGGCCGCGGCAGAGGTCGGTGAACCCCTCCTGTTCGTAGAAGCTGATCTCCTCGCCTTCGGGCAGGTCCTCGATCAGCTCGGTCTTGTACGGATCCTTGCCGCGGTAGCGGGCCAGAGCCTCCTCGCGCGGCAGGGTGTAGCGGCGCAGCGGCAGGTTCCGCTTGATGATCCGCTGCATCAGCTTTTCGATCTCGGGCAGGTCGGCGTCCGAGATGGGCTCGGGGGCGTCGATGTCGTAGTAGAAGCCGTTTTCGATCACCGGCCCGATGCCCAGCTTGACCTCCTCGGGGTCGTAGCCCTTACCAGCGAAGAACTCCTTCACCGCCTGGGCCATCACGTGGGCCAGGGTGTGGCGGAAGAGCTGCTGGTACTCGGGGTCCTTGCGGGTGAGGATCTGGACGGTGGCCCCTTCGGGCAGGGGTTTGAAGAGGTCGTAGAGCTCGCCGTTCACGATCGCGCCCACGGCCTCCTTGGCCAGGCTGCGGCCGATCTTGGCGGCCACGTCCCTGGCCGTGCTTCCCTCGGGGAGCTCGAGCTCTTTTCCGTCCGGCAGGCGAATCTTCATGGTTCCTCCAAAAGAACGGCCCGCGTCCAAGCGGGCCCGGCAGCGGTCCGTACCCGCCGCCTACTGCGTAGTGGTCGCGCAGCACGCCATATAGGGCCTATGCTACCGCCGTCGCGGCCACGGCGTCAATGTAATGGGGGGTGGGATGTAGGGGGTAGGATGTGGGAAAAATCAAGTTTCGTGTTTTGACAAACTGCGCCAAACCCGTTTGCATGCTTTTAAAAACAAAGCCCACACCCTACTCCCTACACCCTGCCTTTCCCGTTGACTGACCTACCCAAGCTACCAACCGCTTGCTACAAGATGGGCGGGCACACCGGCCCGTCCCTACGACGCACTACGAACTACGTACCGACGGCAGTCGTAAACCTACCTCCTACCTCCTACCTCCCACCTCCTAACCGCCACCTCCCGCTTTCCCAGCCCAACCACAAACCACGGGCTGCGCGCCGCCCGCTCTTGGTACCACGCACCACGCACTACGCACTACGTACTACGTACTACGCACTACACACCCCTCATTTGCCTTTTTCGGGCCGTCTCGTTAACGTAATTAGGATGAAGGACTACTACGCCGTTCTGGGCGTATCCCGAGACGCCAGTCAGGAGGAGATCAAGAAGGCCTACCGCAAGCTGGCGCTCAAGTACCACCCCGACAAGAACCCGGGCGACCCCGGCGCCGAGGAGCGCTTCAAGGAGATCAACGAGGCCTACGCGGTGCTCTCCGACCCCGAGCAGCGGGCCCGTTACGACCGCTTCGGCACCGCCGACCCCCGCCAGGCCCACCCGGCCGACCCGGGGGTGGGCGACCTCTTCGACCTCCTGGGCCAGATGTTCGGTTTCAACGTCGGGGGCCGGACCCGCAGCGGCCCGCGCCGCGGTGAGGACCTGGAAGCCGTCGTCGAAGTCACCCTGGAGGAGGCGGCGGGGGGCGGCGAGGTCGAGGTCCGCTACCGCCGCCTGGTCCTCTGCGAGGCCTGCGGCGGCGCCGGCGGCGAGCGGCAGACCTGCCCCACCTGCGGCGGCGCCGGACGGGTGCGCCAGGTACAGCAAAGCCTCTTCGGCCAGTTCGTCACCGAATCGGCCTGCCCCCACTGCCGCGGCCGCGGCTACCTGCTCACCGAGACCTGCCCCACCTGCGGCGGGCGCGGACGGCTGGAAAAGCAGGAGCGGATCAAGGTAACGGTTCCCGCCGGCATGGACGAGGACGACCTGCTGCGGGTCCCCGGCGCAGGCAACCAGGCCGAAGGGGGTGCGGGCGATCTCTACGTGCGGGTGCGCATCCGGCCGCACTCCAAGCTGCGGCGCGAAGGTAAGCACCTGATCTACACGCTCAAGCTGGGCCTCGCCCAGGCGGCGCTGGGCAGCCAGGTCAAGGTGCCCGCGCTCGACGGCGAGGTGCCGCTCGACGTTCCTCCCGGTACCGA
>JALSIA010000192.1 GCA_026981865.1 Thermaceae bacterium | reverse complement strand
CTCCTCGCCGAAGCGCAGCCGCTCCAGGTAGTCGAGTGCGGCCTCCACACCGGCGGCCACCAGGAAGCGGCGGCCCGGCACCGGCGGGCGCACGAAGAGCTCGAAGACCGCACGGTCGTTCATCCCACGCCTCCAGTAGGAGTCGGCCATGGTCAGCTCGTACAGATCGATGGTCAGCGGGTGGCCCGTTGGCATCGCTTCCTCCAGCGCTCGAGCGCGGCGCGGAAGACGCGCCGCTCGTTTTCGAAGGCGAGCAGCCGCTCGGCCTCCTCGACGGGAAACCAGCGCACCTGCCGCACCTCCTCTAGCTGCGGGCGCAGCTCGCCCCCTTCGTAACGCATCAGGAAGTAGTGCACCCGCTTGTTCACCTCCACGCCCGCGTCGTCGTGGGCCATGAAGTAGTAGCGCACCCGCTCGATGGGATCGAGCACCTTAACGTTCACGCCGGTTTCCTCCTTCACCTCGCGGCGCGCCGTCTGCCAGTAGCGCTCGCCCGGCTCCACCCGCCCCTTGGGCAGGCTCCAGCGCCGGCGTTTGCCCTTGGCGGGCATGATGAGCAGCACCCGCGGCTTGCGGCAGCCGCGAAAAACGACCCCTCCCGCGGAGGTGACCTTGCGCTTCAACCTGGCCTTGGGCCCCCGGTGCGTGGCGCGTTGGTTCGTCTTGGGTCTGCGCCCTTCGGCCATGTTCCTATCACACCACGAAGCCGGCGCGTACACCAAACGGGTTAACCCCTTTTACCTGGCCAGGCCGTTGTACCGCTCCACCAGCACGTGCTGGGTGCTGGCGTCGTCGTGCCAGGCGACCACGGGCAGGCCGTTGCCGTCCAGGGTCATGGAAGCGCGCAGGAACGTGCTGATACCGGAGATGGCGGCGACGGCGGCGCTCCCCGTCTGCACCCACCGGCCGTCGGCCTCGTTCCAGCGCACGACGTACATTTCGCGGTTGCCGTTGCCGTCGTCGGCGTGCACCAAAGCCCAAGCCTGCCCGGCCGCGTCGTAGGCCAGCTCGAGAGCCTGGCACGTGTCGGCCGCCTCCCGGTCGAGCGCGCTGCCCAACTCGGTCCACCCGTTCGCCGCCCCGTCCCAGTCGGCCGCGAAGGCGTCGCCGTCTTCCCGCCAGCTCGCCATCAGGCGCCCCTGGCCGTCGTAACGCAGTAGCGGCCCCCAAATGGAACCGCCGGCGTGGCTGTGCGCCGCGCCCTCGTCCACCCAGGCGGACGCGGCCTCGTCCCAGCTGCGCAGCTGCACGCCGCCGAAAAGGGCGAGCGCGAAGACCTTCCCGCCCTGACCCAGCGCCAGCGGCGCGGCAACGGTGCTTTCGAAGGCGGCCCCCTCGGGGCCGCTCCCCAGCAACTCCCATCCGGGCCCGCTTTCGTTCCAGCGGGCCACGAACTGGTACCAGGTGCCGCCGACCGTGTCGTGCCAGCCCACGACGACTTTGCCTCCCGGACCCACCGCCAACGTTGGTCCCTGTCCGATGTTCCCGCCGCTCGTGGTGACGGGATCACCCAACCTTTCCCACGAAGCGCCGTTCCAGCGCTTAACCACCAGACCGTTGCTTGGCTCGATGTACGAGACCAGCAGCGAGCCGTCGGGGGCGACCTCCATGCGCGGTGAATGGCGAAATGCGCTGCCGTCGCCGCTGGTCACGGCGGCCCCGCCCAAAGGCTCCCAGGCGGACGTTTCCCCGTCCCAGTACACGACCCACACGGTGTTGTCGAACTGCCTGAAAACGGTCAGGAGCCGCTGGCCGTCGTAGCGCACCGTAGGGGCGTCAGCGCCGGTGGTGCTGTTCCGGTTGAGCGCACCGCCCATCGCCACCCACTCCGCTGCGGTGGTGTAGGTGAAGGAGGCGGCCGCCATGGGGTTGCCGGCGACGTCCGCCAGGCTGCTCAGCTCGACCCTCAAGGTCGCGGGCAGCGAGGCCGGGGCCTGGGCGAGCACGAGCTGAAGGGCCTTGGCGTCCGGCGACCACTGGGCAACGTAGGGCAACGCCACCCCGCCGGAGAGAACCTGCACGCCGTCCGTCGAAAGCGAAGCGGGGTCCATCGGCTCGCTGAAACCCAGCTGCAGCGGGTCGGCCAGCAGCACGCCGTCGCTACCGTCCGCGGGCGTGTGCTCGAGCAACAGGGGCGCGGTGGTGTCCGCGCTGGTGAAGACGAGCGCCGAGCGGCCGGAGCGGTTGCCGGCGGCATCGGCCACCCCTTCGACGGTCAGGGTTACCTGCGCCGGGGTGGTTGCCGGAAAGCTGGTGAGCTGCAGCAAGATCGTTTCGCCGGCACCGCCCGCGCGGAAGGAATAGTCCAAAGCCTGCCCGTCGGCGACCACCCGGACCGTGGAAGAGGTCACGCTGGCCGGCGCGACCGGTTCGTTGAAAACGAGCTGGATGGGGTCGTTCAGCGAGACGTCGACTGCGCCTGCGGCCGGTACGGTGCGAACCAGGTCCGGGCCCGCCGTGTCCGGAGGCGACGCCTCGGTGCCGCTGCAAGCGGCCAGCACGAACCCCAGTGCCAGCGACACGAGCAAAACGCCACGGTGCGGTTTTCTATTTCTGCCACACATTCCCATACCTCCTCCTTCATCGCCGGGTTCGGGACGTGGGGCAATCACGAACTTTTTCGGCGAGGTTTTAGGTACATGCTAACCACGGCCTCCAGGACAGATATCACCCCGGGACGTGGACAACCTCTTGCGAGAAGGCTGGCTCGCGCTTCGCCTCACCTTAGGCCCGGCGCACGGCGCGCTGGCTCGTCTTGGGTCTGCGCCCTTCGGTCATCTTCATATCGCGCCACAAAACGGTTCCTATCACAAACACCCGCGAATCGTCGTGGAAAAACACCAACCGCACAACAAGTCCATCCATATTTGTAGTCTCGGATCGGAAGTCGGTCCAGATGAAACATGTTCAAAATCTCTTACCACCCCCCGTTAAATACGGTATGCTTCTTGTAGCAGGCGCAGGTAATGGAGGACAACCGGTGGAGTGCACTGTGCCCATCCACGAAAACATCGGGTCTCGAAACCACCTCGTTCGAGATCCACAGCGATCCGATGGACTGTACTACCCAGGACGCGATCCGCGACGGCGACCTGGTACTCGTGGACACCTCCCTCACCGATCTCACGCCGGGCAAGGTCTACCTTGTCGAGCTTCCCGGCCAGGGCCTCATGGTCAAGCGCCTGCGGCGCGTCGGCGACGCGCTTTGGTTCATGTCCGACAACCCGGTCAACGGATCCTTCCCCGCCGAGGATGCCGTGCGGGTGGTCGGTCAGGTCTACGGGAAGGTGAGCTTTGGGCGGGTGAGTTAGGGAGGTAACAGTGGCAGGAAGGTGGAACAACGTCCCCTTAAAAGAAGGTGAAGAAGTTGTTTACACCTATACCCCCAGCTTCCTCTTTCTTGGTATCGCATGGGCCATCATCACCATTGTGACGCAGGGAGCGGCGCTGCCGTTCTGGCTGTTTCATTACTGGGCCTATAAGCAGAACCGTTGGGCGGTAACGAATCATCGCGTCATTGCCAGAACAGGTGTTTTTTCCAAAAAGACTGTTTCGGTTCCTGCTGAAAAAATTACCGATGTGACCGTCATTCGACCGTTCCTAAGTGGGATATTTCAAACAGGCAAGGTTCTCATAAATACTGCTGGAAGCGGGCGGCGTGAACTGCAAATTTTCGGCCAGGGAGACCCAGACAAGGTGCACGAAGAAATAACCAGCACGCTTGGAGTTTGATGCCCCGCCGCCCCGCCCTCCCACCCAACTCCAAGCTGCGCCGCGACGGCCGCATCGAGGTGAGGGTGCAGGTGGACGGGCGGCGCATCAGCCACTACGCGCGCTCACCCGAGGGCGCCTGGGCGCTGTACGCCAAGCTCGCCGTCGAGCGCCAGCGTGGGAGGCTCTCGCGCTCGGGATGGACGGTGGCGCCTGGCTCGAGCGCCGGCTGGCCAGCCGAAAGGGACTCGCGCCCTCGACAGTGCGCGAAGAGCGCCGGCTGGCTCGCATCATCAACGAGGCCTTCGGGGGTACGAGCCTCGAGGACCTGACTCCCATGCAGATCAGGGCGTGGGTAGACGGGCTCGAGTATTCCCACCGCACCCAGCTGATGGTGCTGCGCGTGCTGCGCACGGCACTCGATGAGGCCGTAGCGCTCGAACTGATCAGCCGCAACCCGGCCGCTCCCATCAAGCTGCAGCGCAAACCGCGCCAGACCACGCCAAGGCGTGGACGCTCGACGAGGCCGTGCGGTTCGTGCAGGCAAACCGCAGCCGTAGGCTCTACCCCCTCTACCTGACGCTGCTCACCCTCGGCCTGCGCATCGGCGAGGCGATGGCGCTGCGCCTCGAGGACCTGGACTACGACGACGCCCTGGGCCTGCATCGCCTGCGGGTACGGCGAACGGCCACAGAGCACGGCCGTGGGCACCGCGTCAGTGAGCAGACCAAGACGCCGGCCTCACGGCGGACCCTGTACCTGCCAAAGGATCTGGCTGGGGTCATGGGGTCATGGCTGGAACGCCGCGCCGCCGAAGCGGCCATGCCATCGTGGGCGGAGGAGGAGTGGTTGTTCCCCGCCAGCAACGGCAGGATGCTGACCTATTCGAACGTGCGCCGCGATTTCCGGGCTGCCTGCGAGGCTGCCGGACTGGAGCCCGTCCGCCTCCACGACCTGCGCCACACCGCGGCCAACCTGATGCGCCAGCGCGGCGTGGCCCGCGAGGTGCGCATGCAGATGCTCGGCCACCAAAACCGCGACGTGCACGACATCTACGCTCGCCACGTCGAGGCCGGCGAAGTGGTGCACGCCGTGCGGGCGCTCGAAGGCCTGTTCGGCGATGGCCTCGACCCCGATTGGGGTCACCGGGGTCAGCAAAAGAAAGCGGACGGGGAGTTTTCCCCGTCCTAATGGTGGGCCGTGTAGGACTCGAACCTACGACCAACCGATTAAAAGTCGGTTGCTCTACCAAACTGAGCTAACGGCCCGTTTGGCTCCAAAATTATAAGAGCGCGTCCGCCTCGTGTCAAACGCGTTCCTCGCCGGGTCGCGGTGCCGTTGGCGGCGACCGGCGGCCGGGGGTGATAGCCTTGATGTCGTGGCCTGGCTCTGGGTGATCCTTGGTGTGGCCCTGCTCTACTTCGGGGGCGAGCTGCTGGTGCGGCACGCGGTGGCGCTGGCGCGCCGGATCGGCATGAGTCCGCTCGTGGTCGGCCTCACGGTCGTGGCCTTCGGCACCAGCGCCCCCGAGCTGGCGGCCACGCTGGCGGCCGCCTTGGGCGGCAACCCCCAGGTGGCCTACGGCAACGTGGTGGGCTCGAACATCGCCAACCTCTCGCTGGTGCTGGGGCTGGCGGCGCTGGTGCACCCCTTGCGCACCAAGGCCCGCTTCATCCGCCGGGAGATGCCGTTCTTGCTGATCGTCAGCCTGGTGCTCTACTTCGTGATCGCCGACGGCTGGATCGGCCGCGTCGAGGGCATCCTGCTCTTTGCGGGGCTGCTCGCCTACCTCACCTACCTGCTTCGGGAAAAGGAAGAGGTTCCCGACGTCGAGGCCGAGTTCGCCGCCGAGTACGCCCGCAGCGGACCCGCTCCCTGGATTTCCTTGCTCGGTGTGGCGGCGGGCGTGGTGCTGCTCACCGCGGGCGCTTCGGCGCTGGTGGAGGGTGCGGCCACGCTGGCCCGCGCCTGGGGCGTGTCCGACCGGGTGGTGGGCCTGACCGTCGTGGCCCTGGGCACCAGCCTGCCCGAGCTGGCCAGCGCCCTGGTGGCCGCGCGTAAGGGGGAGTCGGAGCTCGTGCTCGGGAACCTCGTGGGCTCGAACATCTTCAACGTCTTCGCCATCCTCGGAATCACCGCCATGGTGCGGCCCATCCAGCCCGACGGCCCCGGCATCGTCATCGACCTCTCGGTGATGCTCGGCCTGGTGCTGCTCGCCTGGCCCTTCCTCTACACCGGATTGCGGCTCGGCCGCCGCGAAGGCGCGGTGCTGCTGCTCGTCTACCTCGTCTACGTGCGCTACCTCTTCGCGGCATGAACGTCGTCGAGCTGGCCCGGCAGGCCTCGCTCGCGGGCGGGGCGCTGCTCCTCTTCCTCGAGACCGCCGCCCTCTTCGGCCTCTTCGTACCGGGGGGCGACAGCCTGGTATTGGCGCTGGGGGCGCTGGCCAGCACCGGCGCGGTGGACCCGCTCCCGTTGTGGCTGGCGCTGGCGGCGGCGACCACGCTGGGGCAGTGGGTGGGGTATTTCTGGGGGCGCAAGCTGGGGCCGGGGTTGGAGCGGCGCATCGACCCCGACCGGCTGCGCCGCGCCCGGCGCTTCCTGGGCCGCTTCGGCGCTTGGGCGGTGCTTCTCGCCCCCTGGTTGCCGGTGGTGCGCACCCTCACCCCATTCTTGATGGGCGCGGCCCGTCTGCCGGTGCCCGCCTACCTCCTGGTTTCGGCCCTCGCCGCCTGGATCTGGACCGGAAGCCTGACGGCCGCCGGCTACCTGGCCGCCGCGTGGGTGTTGCGCCTTCTCGCCGTCTGAAGCGCAAAACGGGGTTTTGTCCCTTGAAAATCGCGGTATAAAAGGGTAGGCCCAAGCGGGCCGGGAGGCAACGATGCGCGATTTACGGGTTCACGGCATTCACCCCAAGGGTCAGGTCTTCTGGGACACCCCCACCCCCGTGCTGGTCGAGCACGTGCTGGCCAAACAGCAAGGCCAGCTCGCCCACAAGGGCCCGCTCGTGGTCGATACCACGCCCTACACCGGACGCAGTCCGCGGGACAAGTTCATCGTCCGCGAACCCAGCAGCGATGCGGACATCTGGTGGGGCGAGGTCAACCAGCCCTTCGCGCCCGAGGCCTTCGACGACCTGTACGAACGCGTGGCGGCGCACCTTTCGGAACGCGACCTTTACGTGCAGGACCTCTACGCCGGCGCCAACCCCAAGCACCGCCTGGCCGTGCGGGTGATCACCGAGAGCCCCTGGCATGCCCACTTCGCCCGCAACATGTTCATCCTGCCGCGGCGCTTCCAGCGCGACGACGAAATCGAACCCTTCATGCCCGAGTTCACGGTGGTGCACGCGCCCAGCTTCAAGGCGGTTCCCGAACGCGACGGCACCCGCAGCGAGGTCTTCGTGCTCGTGCACTTCGCCAAGCGCATCGTGCTCATCGGCGGCACTCACTACGGCGGGGAGATCAAGAAGTCGATCTTCTCGGTACTTAACTACCTGATGCCCAAACAGGGCGTGCTCTCGATGCACTGCTCGGCCAACCTGGGCCGCCGCGGCGACACCGCGATCTTCTTCGGCCTCTCGGGAACGGGCAAGACCACCCTTTCCACCGATCCCGACCGCCCCCTGATCGGCGACGACGAACACGGCTGGGCGGACGAGGGCGTCTTCAACTTCGAAGGTGGCTGCTACGCGAAAGTGATCCATCTCACCCCGGACTCGGAGCCGCTCGTTTACAAGGCCACGATGATGTTCGAGAGCATCCTCGAGAACGTCGTCGTGAACCCGAACAGCCGTCGGCCCGAGTTCGACGACGGCTCCAAGACCGAGAACACCCGCTCCTCCTACCCGCTCGCCCACCTGGACAACGTCGTCACCAGCAGCATGGGTCCCCACCCCAAGAACATCTTCTTCCTCTCGGCCGACGCCTTCGGCGTGCTGCCGCCGATCGCACGGCTCACCCCGGAGCAGGCGATGTATTACTTCATCAGCGGCTACACCGCCAAGGTGGCCGGCACCGAACGCGGGGTCACCGAGCCCGTGGCCACCTTCTCGGCCTGCTTCGGCGCACCCTTCCTGCCGCTGCACCCGGCGCGTTACGCCGAGATGCTGCGCGACCGGATCCAGAAGTTTGGCCCGCGCGTTTGGATGGTGAACACCGGCTGGACCGGCGGGCCCTACGGCGTGGGCAAACGGATGGCGCTCGCGCACACCCGGGCGCTGCTCAGCGCGGCGCTCGAGGGCGGGCTCGACGACGTCCCCTACGTCGAAGACCCAATCTTCGGCTTCCAGGTCCCCACCGAGGCCCCCGGGGTGCCTCACGAACTGCTCGTCCCCAAACAGACCTGGCCCGACCCCGACGCCTACGACGTGGCCGCCCGCAAGCTGGCCCGGATGTTCCAGGAAAACTTCGCCAAGTACGAAGGTGGCGCCGGCGAAGAGGTGCGAAACGCCGGTCCGCGGGTCTGAGGCGCCCTTTTCAGATGAGGGCCGGGCGGGGTAAAATGGTGCCAATAGGGACGTTTGCCCTAGGCCCAGTGCTCAAAATGGGCGTGGAGACTCCATGGAGGCCCGAAAGAATATGAAACCGCTCGCGTTTGCCCGTTATGCGTGGGGCTTGCTCGTCTACACCTTGGGGGTCATCGTCTGGGGCGCCTACGTCCGCGCCACCGGCTCAGGCGACGGCTGCGGCCAGCACTGGCCCACCTGCCAAGGCGCGATTCTTCCCGAGATCGAACACTTCAAGACGATCATCGAGTTTTCCCATCGCATCAGCAGCGGCTTGGCGCTCCTGGGTGTGATCCTGCTCTTCTTCTGGGGGCGGCGCATCTTCGCCAAGGACCACCCCGCCTACTTCGGGGTCACTTTCACGCTGTGGGCCATGATCGTCGAAACCCTGGCGGGGGGCGGCCTCGTCCTCTTCCAGCTGGTGGCCTACAACGATTCGGTAGCGCGCGTCGTCATCATGGCCGTGCACCTGCTGATCACGCTCACCCTGCTGGGGGCGATGGCGCTGACCGCCTACTGGGCGTCCGGGGGGCCGCCGCTGCGCATCCGCAACCAGGGGGCCGTGGGCTGGGCCCTGGGGATCGCCGTGCTCGCCTTCTTCACCCTCGCCGCCAGCGGCGCGGTAACCGCACTGGCCGACACCCTCTTTCGCGCTCCCAGCTTTTGGGAGGGCGTGAAGCAGGACCTCTCCCCCACGGCCCACTTCCTCGTGCAACTGCGGGTGCTGCACCCGCTGATCGCGGTCTCGGTGGGCATCTACATCCTGCTGATGGCCGGCGTGGTCAGCCGCCTGCGCCCTTCGCCGCGGGTGCGGCAGCTCGGGGTTTTGCTGGTAGCCCTGTTCGGGGTGCAGATCCTGATCGGGCTCTGGAACATGTTCTCGAATACCCCCGTCGCGCTGCAGATGCTGCACCTGCTTAGCGCCGACGCCGTCTGGATCGCCTTCGTGCTCTTCGCCGCGGCCGCGCTAGCGAGCGGCATCCAGGCCGCCGAACAGACCGAGGTGCACCAGCCCTCACCCCACGAGGGCGGGGCGCGCGCCTCGGTGCGCCACTACATCGCCCTGACCAAGCCCCGCATCATCAGCCTGCTGCTCTTCACCGCGCTGGCGGGCCTCTTCATCGCCGCCGGCGGCTGGCCGGGGTGGAAGCTCTTCCTGGTCGTGTTGCTCGGTGGGTACGCCTCGGCGGGTGCCGCCAACGCCATCAACATGGTCATCGACCGCGACATCGACGCCAAGATGGAACGCACCCGGGGCCGGCCCACGGTGCAGAACCGCATCTCCTCGGCCGACGCGCTCAAGTTCGCCTTCGTACTCGCCGCCATCGCCTTCCTGGTGCTCTGGTGGGGGGCCAACCTGCTGGCGGCGACGCTCTCGCTCGCGGGGCTGATGCACTATGTGCTGATCTACACCCTCTACCTCAAGCGCCGCAGCTGGAGCAACATCGTCATCGGCGGCGCGGCCGGCGCCTTCCCGCCGCTGGTGGGCTGGGCCGCGGTGACCGGCGACCTCAACCTGCTCGCCTGGTACTTGTTCGCGATCGTCTTCTTCTGGACCCCGGTGCACTTCTGGGCCTTGGCCTTGCTGATCAAGGACGACTACGCGCGGGTGGGCGTCCCCATGCTGCCCGTCGTCCTCGGCGACCGGGTCACGGTGATTCAGATCGCGCTCTACGCGGTGCTGACGGCGGTGATCTCGATCATGCCGCTGACGCTCGGGCAGATGGGCTGGATCTACGCCGCTTCCGCGGGCTTCCTGAACCTGGTGCTGCTCGCCCAGAGCCTGATGCTCTACCTGCACCCCCAGCGCCCCCAGGCGCGCCGTCTATTCTTCTACTCGATGTCCTACCTGGCGCTGTTGTTCTTGGCCATGGCCGTGGATCGCAGCGTACACTTCTAGTGTGAAGCGAACGCTCGCCCGCGTCTTACCGCCGCTCGCCCTGAACCTGGCCTGGGCCCACCAGGCCACCACCTTCTCGGACGACCCTACCGGCACCGAGAGCGGCCGCCTGCTGCTATGGGTGGCCGTCTTTGCCGTGTTGTCGGTGGCCATCATCCTGGGCGCGCTCCTCTACGGCCGCAAGCGCGCCAGGCGGGGCGGCGACACCCTGGACGCGGTGTGGTTTGCGGTTCCCATCATCCTTGTCGCGGTGGTAGGCATTCTGGGCGTCCAAAGCGCGGTCCAGCTCTTCTCGACCGGCGGCAAGCCCGCCTTCGGCGTCCAGGTGACGGCGCACCGCTACTGGTGGGACTTCGACTACGCCGGCACTCCGGTACGGCTCAGCAACGAGCTGGTGCTCCCCGCGGGGGTGACCGTAGAGCTGCGCTTTACCTCTACCGACGCCTTTCACGCCCTCAGCGTGCCCGAGGTGGGGCTGAAGGCCTCGGCCATTCCCGGACAGAACACCCGGGCCACGGTCCGCTTCAAGAAACCAGGGAAC
>JALSIA010000191.1 GCA_026981865.1 Thermaceae bacterium | reverse complement strand
GCGCACGCGGCCGTCCTGGGGCAGGCGGCGCTCGGCGATGTCGAGGTTGCCCATGATCTTGATGCGGCTGGCGATGGCCGGGGCCGCGCCCTTGGGCAGGCGCATGTACTCGCGCAGCGCGCCGTCGATGCGGATGCGCACGATCACGTCGGCCTCGCGCGGCTCGATGTGGATGTCCGAGGCGTCCTGCAGGTAGGCCTCGCGGATGATGGTGTTGACCAGCCGCACCACCGCGTTGTCGTCGAGGTCGGTGGAGACCTCCTCTTCCTCGCGGTGCTTGTGGGCGAACTCCTTGGTCAGCTCGTCGAGGTCGCCGCTCGAGCCGTAGAAGCGCTCGATCAGCTTGACGATCTGCTCCTCGGCGGCCACCGCGGGGATGATCTCGCGCTTGGTGAAGACGCGCAGGTCGTCGATGGCCCAGATGTTGCGCGGGTCCTTCATCAGCACCACCAGGGCGTCGCCCTCGAGGTGGTGCGGGAAGACCGTGTAGCGGCGCACCGTGTTCTCGCCCACCAGGTGCAGCACGCTGGGGTCGGGCGGGCTCTCCACGGGGTCGATGTAGTCGTAGCCCAGCTGGATGGCCAGGCTCTGGGCCAACATCTCGGGGTTGATCTTGCCCGACTGGACCAGGGTGTCCTCGAGGCGGCCGCCGCCGGCGCGCTGCTTCTTGAGGGCCTCTTCCACGTCCTCGGCGGAGACGTAACCAAGCTCGACGAGCACCTCGCCCAGCGGGCGGGCCTTGCCCAGCCGCTCCTGCACCTTGAGCGCTTGGCGCAGGCTGTCGCGGTCGAGCTTGCCGTCCTGAACGAGCGACTCGCCCAGGCGGCCCGAGCCCGGATAGGCGCGGGCGAAGAGCTTTTCCCACTCCTCGGGCAGGGTAAGGACGAACTTCACCCGTTTGCCGAGCAGGCTCTCGACGGCCTGCTTGTGGCGCAGGTCGGAGACGACCACCCGCACCCGCTTGCGGTCCTGCTGGACCGGGATGGCGTGGTAGCGCAGCGCGTCGGTGCGCAGAAAGAGGTTGGCGGTGTCGCGGTCGACCTCGACCTTGTCGGTGCTCGGAAGGAACTCGGCCCCTTCCTGCTCGGCCAGGGCCTGGTAGAGGTCGATTTCCTGGATCAGCCCCTTGCCGACGAGGATGCGGCCCAGCAGCTCGCCGGTCTGCTCCTGCTCAACCAGCGCCTGCTCGAGCGCCTCCCGCTGGATCAGCCCCTTCTGCAGCAACAACTCGCCCAGGCGCATCTCGTGGTCCTGGATCGGCGAAGGGGGCGGCGGGGCCTCGAGCCCCAGCTCGGGGTAGTTGACCGCCAGCGCGTACTCGAACGAGGGCCGGAGCACCTGGTAGGGCTCTACGAGCATCTCGGTGAGGTCCTCCACCTCGTCGACGCGCAGGGTGTCGAGGGGGTTGGTGAAGGCGACGCGCAGGGTGTCGCCTTCGAGGGCGAAGGGGATGGCCTCGAGCTCCCGCGCCTTTTCCGCGGGCAGCTTGGCCCGCACCTCGGCCGGGATCTCGACCTCGTGCAGGTTGACCAGGGGAATCCCGAAGGCCTCTTCGATCACCTGGGCCATGCGCTGCTCCGAGAGCAGCCCCATGTCCACGATCACCTCGGCGAGCGAGCCGCCGATCTCGCGGTGCCGTTCCAGGGCCCGCTGCAAATCCTCGTCCTTCAAGTGGCCGAGTTCAATAAGTGCGGCGCCGAGCCGCTTATCGCCAATCGTCAATACGCTCATCGGTTTCCTCCAGCCGAATCCGGGCTACACGCCTTCGCCTTGGCTCAAGTATAGTCGCCCGGTCCTGCTGCGTTCGTTCATTATTCACCGGATTCCGAGCGCTGTGCACCCCCGTTTTGGGGGCCTGGAACTCGCTCCAGGATGCGGCGCTCGAGCGCCCGCACCCAGCGTGTGTGCGGCAGCCCCTTCTTCGGCTCGATCGGCTCGACGAGCACCGAGTAGGCCCCGATCAGGTTGGCCCCCAGCACGTCGGTGAAGAGCTGGTCGCCAGCCACCGCCACCTCGCGCGGCGCGAGGCCCATGCGCCGCACCGCCCGCCGCAGGCTCCAGGGCAAGGGCTTGCCCGCGAGGCCCCAACCTTCCAGGCCCAACGACCGCGCCCAGGCGCGGGTGCGCCCTGGCTTGGCGTTGGAAACGATGAAGACGGGGATCCCCGCCCCTGCGAGCGCGCGGTTCCACGCCGCCAGCTCGGTCGCGGCCGGCGGGCGGACGCCGTAGGGGACCAGGGTGTTGTCGAGGTCTACCACGAGGCCGCGGAGCCCCCGCGCCGCCAGCCACTCGGGGGTGAGCTCGGTCACGCGCCGCACGCGCGCCTTGGGCCACAGCAGCCGCATCGGCCCCAGCCTACCCCGGCCGCCGGGGCACCTGGATGAGGCCCCACATGCGCCCGCTCCCCGCCCCGTCGCGGCGGTAGGAGAAGAGCTCGGGGTCGCGGTAGGTGTCGCGGCCCGAGAATTCGATGCGCTCGAGTCCGATCCCCAGCGCCCGGGCCTGCCGGCGGAGCGCCGTGGGCAGGTCGAGCCGCGCCCGCCCCGGCTCGGGGTCGGGGAGAACGGCGTCCTCGTAGCCCGCCTTGGCGAAGCGCTCCGCCAGCTCCGCCGAAACCTGGTAGCTGGTCCCGGCGATCCCCGGGCCCACGGCCAGGCGCAGCCGCGCCGGCTCCGCGCCGAGGCCGGCGAGCCGCTCCACACCCACGGCCAGGATGTTCCCCAGCACCCCGCGCCAGCCCGCGTGCAACGCCGCGACCGCGCCGGCCTCGGGATCCTCCAACAGCAGCGGGTAGCAGTCGGCCACGCTGACCGCGAGCACGAGCCCCGGCTCGGCGCTGGCCAGACCGTCGCCTTCGAGGACGCCAGCCTTGCGTGCCAGGTGCACCGCGGTGCCGTGCACCTGGCTAAGCCGCGCCAGCGGCGCACCGCCGAAGGCGGCGACGACCCGGCGGCGGTTCTCGGCCACGGCCGCGGGGTCGTCGCCGGTGGCCGTCGAGAGGTTGAGCGCCGCGTAAGGCCCGGTGCTCACGCCTCCGGCGCGGGTGGTGAAGCCGTGGGGCGCGGCGAGCAGGCGCGAGCGCAGGAACTTCACGGCGGCTTGGGCGTCCAGCGGTCCGCGTCGCGCGCCTCGTACTTGGCCAGCGCCGCCAGAAAGGCCTCCTCCAGGTCGATGCCGTGGCTGTTGGCCATGCTGACGAGGACGAAGAGCAGGTCGGCCAGCTCCTCGGCCAGCTCGCCCGCGGCCTCGCCCGGTTTGGGGGTCTTGCCGTGGGCGTGGGCCAGCACCCGCGCCACCTCGCCGGTCTCTTCCGTGAGGCGCGCGAGCATCAACAGCGGCGGGAAGTAGCCCTCCTCGAAGCGGCCGATCCAGGCGTCCACGCGCTCTTGGGCTTCCTTCAGGGTCAGGCTCACTTCCGCACCAGCTCCAAAAGCGGCGCCGCGGCGTAGCGGGCCATCAGCTCGACGGTGTGCTCGACGTCGCCGAGGTCGATCATCTCCGAGGGCGAATGCATGTAGCGGTTGGGCACGCTCACCACCGCGGCGGGCACACCTTCGCGGGTGACGGCGATCTCGTCGGCGTCGGTGCCCGACCAGCGGCCGTGGGCCTCGAGCACGTAGGGGATCCCGTGCTCCGCGGCCAGCGCCCGCAGCCGCGCCAGCACCCCTGGGTGGGCGTAGGGCCCCACGGCCAGGCTGGGCCCCTTGCCCAGGGCCACCTCGCCGTGCTGCTTCGGGTCCACCCCGGGCTGCTTGCTGCAATGGGTCACGTCCACGACCAAAGCGGTGTCGGGTTCGAGCCGGAAGGCGGCGGTGCGCGCGCCCCAGGCCCCGATCTCCTCCTGCACCGTGGCCACGGCCACCACCTCGGCCTCGCCACCCAGCTCCTGGGCCCGGCGCAGCGCCTCGAGCGCCACGAAGGCGCCGATGCGGTTGTCGATGGCGCGGCTCACCACCCGGCGCCCCATCAGGTAGCGCAGCGGCTGGTCGATCACGCCCACGCTGCCCACCTCGAGCGCCTCCAGCGCTTCCTTTTTGTCCGCGGCGCCGACGTCGATCCAGACGTCCTTCAACTTTACCGCCTTGCCGCGTTCGTCGGGCTCGAGGGCGTGAACGGGCTTGCGCCCCACCACGCCGAGCACCTGGCCCTTGCGCCCCAGAAAGCGCACCCGCTGGCCCACGAGCACCTGCGGGTCCCAGCCCCCCAGGGGTTCGACGTAGACGAAGCCCTCGTCGGAAACGTGGGTGACGATCAGGCCGATCTCGTCGATGTGCCCCGCCAGCATGATGCGCGGCCCGCCGCCGGGGCGGATGCGGGCGTAGCTGTTGCCGTGGGCGTCGCGCCAGACCTCCTCGGCGAAAGTCTCGGCCTCGCGCACCCAGACGCGCGCGGCCTCGTCCTCGAAGCCGCTCGGCCCCACCGCGCCCAGGAGCTCCTCGAGGAAGTTGAGGTTCAGTTCCGGTTTCATCGCCCCCAGTATAGGCAGGTAAGCTGAGCGTATGAAAAAGGCGCTGGCGCTGATCGCGCACGACAAAAAGAAGGCCGACCTGATCGCCTTCGCCAAGGACCACCGCGAGCTGCTGGCGCGCTTTCCGCTCGTCGCCACCGGCACCACCGGGAAGATGCTCGCCCAAAAGGCGGGGCTCGAGGTGGAGCGGGTGCAGTCGGGGCCGCTCGGGGGCGACCTCCAGATCGGCGCCCGCATCGCCGAGGACCGCATCCTCGCGGTGATCTTCTTCCGCGACCCCCTCACCGCCCAGCCCCACGAGCCCGACGTGAGCGCGCTGATGCGCATCTGCGACGTGCACGACGTGCCGCTGGCGACCAACCTGGCCGCCGCCGAGGCGGTGGTGGCGTGGCTCGAGGAGATGAGCTAGGGTTCGCCGGCCGCCGGATCGATCACCGACGTGCCCGCTTTTCTCAAGCCCCCATCGAAGCCGACCACCTGGCCTCCGTACTCCTCGGCCCAGGCCAGCAAGAAAACGTCGGGGAAGTCCAGCCCCGTCCCGGAGTAGGCCTTCAGCGCGCGCGTAAGCACGGCCTCGTCTAGGGGTTCGTGGCCGGGGAGACGCGCCAGCACCTCTTCCAACCGCCGCTTCCGGCGCGGCACGATGCGGATGGAGCCGTCCTCGACCTCGACCCGGAGCTCGTCGCCGGGCTCGAGCCCCAGTGCGTCGCGCACCGGTTTGGGAAGCACGAGCTGCCCCTTGCTGGAAAGACGGGCGGTGGGCATACGAGTGTCTTCCCATATGTAAGACCGCTGCGCCCCCGGACCTTGTGTTCTCCTTCCCAAGCCTTCTGCACCTTTGGTCATCAAACCGGAGCGTTAGACTGGAAAGGGGCACCGCCCCCAGAACGACGATGGAAACCGCCGAGATCGTCGGCGTCGGCAGCGAGCTGATTCGCGGCGAGACGCTCGACACCAACACCGCCGAAGTCGCCCGGAGCCTGCGCCCCTACGCGCTCGAGGTCTGGCGCACCCTGCGCGTCGCCGACGACCCGGCGCGGCTGGCGCAGACGGCGCGCGAGCTCTGGCCGGGCGCGCGCCTGCTCGTCTTCCTGGGCGGCCTCGGCCCCACCCCCGACGACGTGACCACCGAGGCGGTGGCCCGGGGGCTGGGGCTCGAGCTCGCCGAAGACCCGGCCATGGTACGCACGATCGAGGACCGCTTCGCGCGCCTGGGCCGCACCATGACGCGGATCAACGTCAAACAGGCCGTCAAGCCGCGGGCCGCCCGCTGGCTTTCCAACCCCCGCGGCACCGCCCCCGGCTGGTGGCTGCGCGAAGGCGGCCGCGACCTGGTGGTCCTGCCCGGGCCGCCGGCCGAGTGGCGGCCGATGTGGGCGGGGTTGCTGCCGCGGCTGGGGTTGTCCGAGAGTGGCCGCGTGCGCCGCGAGCTCAAGACCTTCGGGCTGGGCGAGTCGCAGATCATGGCGCGCCTTGCGGACCTCTGGGACGCGGGGGTGACCAGCGGCATCTACGCCCACGCCGACGGCGTGCACCTGAGCGCCGAAGGCGCGCCTGCGGCCGTGGAGCGGTGGATCAGCGAGGTTTCCCGGCGGCTCGCCGGGCACGTCTGGGGCTACGACAAGGACACCCTGCCCGGCAAGGTCCTCGCGCGGCTGCGCGAGCAGGAAGCCACGCTCGCCACCATGGAATCGCTCACCGGCGGTCTGCTGGCGGCGCTGATCACCGAGGTTCCCGGCGCGAGCCGGAACTATTTGGGCGGCATGGTATCCTATTCTATGGGCGCTAAGGCCCGTTTTGGCGTGCCTACCGACACCCTCACGGCCCACGGGGCCGTTTCCGCCGAGACCGCTTCGGCCATGGCCGAAGCCGCTCGGCGCGAACTGGACGCGACCTACGGCCTGGCCACCACCGGGGTGGCCGGCCCCGATGAGTTAGAAGGGCACCCGGTCGGCACCGTCTACGTCGGGCTGGCCGGGCCGGACGGCACCCAAACGAAGCGTTACCGATTCCCCCCGCTGGGACGCGAGGCCGTGCGTCTGCGCGCCGCCTACGCGGCCCTGGCGCTGTTTTGGAGCCACCACGGATGAGACTCTTCTACGCGGTCTTCCCTCCCCGCACCGTTCAGCGCGCGCTGGCCGAGGCGCAGCGGATGCTGCGCGGCAACTGGAAACCGGTGCGGGAGGACCAGATCCACCTCACCCTGGGTTTCCTGGGCGACGTCCCCGACACCGAGCTCGCGCGGGTGCGCGCCGCCGGCCGCGAGGCCGCCCGGGCGAGCGGCCCCTTTACCGCCCAGGTTCGGGGGACCGGCTTCTTCCCCAACGAGGGGCGGCCGCGCGTCTGGTTCGCCCGCGCCGAGGGCGACGGCTTCGAACCCCTGGCGTTGGCGCTACGCGAGGCGCTGCCCGAGTTCCTGGAAGGCGAGCGGGCCTTCAAAGCCCACCTGACCCTGGCCCGCCGCAAGGGGCCCGCCCCGCGGGTCGCGCCGGTGGTCTTCGACCTCGAGTTTCCCGTGGAGGCCTTTGCGCTGGTCGAAAGCCGGCTGACGCCCAAGGGTCCCCAGTACACGGTTTTGGACACCTTTTCCCTAAAGGAGCGTGACGAACGTGGAAAACAACGAACGGCAAAAGGCCTTGCAAAGCACCCTCAAGCAGATTGAGAAGCGCTTCGGCACCGGCGCGATCATGCGCCTGGGCGAGCGCCCCCGCCAGGAGGTGGAGGTCATTCCCACCGGCAGCCTGGCCCTCGACCTGGCCCTGGGCATCGGCGGCATCCCCCGCGGCCGCATCATCGAGATCTACGGCCCCGAGTCGGGTGGCAAGACCACCCTGGCGCTGCACATCGTGGCCCAGGCGCAGAAGGCCGGCGGCGTGGCCGCCTTCGTGGACGCCGAGCACGCCCTCGACCCCGTCTACGCCCGCCAGCTGGGCGTGGACGTGGACAACCTGCTGCTCAGCCAGCCCGACACCGGCGAGCAGGCGCTCGAGATCGTGGAGCTGCTGGTGCGCTCGGGCGCGGTGGACGTGATCGTGGTCGATTCGGTGGCCGCGCTCGTGCCCCGCGCCGAGATCGAGGGGGAGATGGGCGACGCCCACGTGGGGCTGCAGGCGCGGCTGATGAGCCAGGCGCTGCGCAAGCTGACCGGCGTGCTCTCGAAGAGCAACACCTCCGCCATCTTCATCAACCAGATCCGCGAGAAGGTGGGGGTGATGTATGGCAACCCCGAGGTGACCACCGGCGGGCGGGCGCTCAAGTTCTACAGCTCGATCCGCCTCGACGTGCGCCGCAAGGGCCAGCCGATCAAGAAGGGCGACCAGCCCATCGCCAACGTGGTGCGCGTCAAGGTGACCAAGAACAAGCTGGCCCCGCCCTTCCGCGAGGCCGAGCTGGAGCTCTACTTCGGCCGCGGCATCGACCCGGTGGCCGACCTGGTCACCGTCGCCGTGGACCGGGGGGTGATCGAGAAGTCGGGGTCCTGGTTCTCCTACGGCGAGATCCGCCTGGGCCAGGGCAAGGAGAAGGCCGCCGACTACCTGCGCGCCAACCCCGAGATGATCGACGAGATCCGCGCCAAGGTGCTGGGTCTGGAAACCGCCGAAGAAGCCGAAGCCTAGGAGGAGGGCCGCCATGGAAACCATCGTCATCGTTGTCCTCACCGCCCTCCTCGCCGGCGGCGCCGCCCTGCTGGTCGGCCGCCGCAGCGGCGGCGCCGGAGGCGCGCCGCTGATCGAAGAGATCGAGAAGCTGCGCCAGACCGCCGAGGAGGAACGCGGCCGGCTCGAGGCCGAGCGCCGCCGCCTCGTCGAGGAAACCCAGCGCGAGGTCGAGCAGCTGCGCCAGAGCGCCCGCGAAGAGGCCACCCGCATTGCCGAGCAGGCGCGCCGCGAGCTCGAGGAGGCCCGCGCCGAGGCGCGGCAGCTGCGCGAACGCGCCGAGGCCGAGGCCGACCGCCTGCGCGCCAAGCTCGAGGCCGAGATGAAGGAGCGCCTGGCCGAGGAACGCCAGCGCCTCGAGGCCGACCTGGCGCGCGAGCGCGAGCGCATCGAGCGCGACCTCGAGGCCATCCGCCGCGAGCGCGAGGAGCTGAAGCGCCAGGACGAGCGCCTGGCCCGCCGCGGCGAGCAGCTGGACGCCCGCGCGGCGCGGCTGGACGAGCTGGAAGAAAAGCTGAACGCCGAGGAGCGGCAGCTGGTGCAGCGCGCCGAGGCGCTGGACCGGCGCGAGCGCGAGATCGAACTCAAGCTCGAGGAGATCGCCGGCCTGACCCGCGAGGAGGCGCGGCGGCAGCTGCTGGCCCGGCTCGACGAGGAGCTGGAAGAGGAGAAGGCGATCCACGTCAAGGCGGCGATGGAGCGGGCCCGCATGGAGGCCAAGAAACAGGCCGCCCACCTGATCGCCCAGGCGGTCCAGCGCCAGGCCTCGGAAACCGCCGCGCAGCTGGCGGTGAGCGTGGTGCCCATCCCCTCGGACGCCATGAAGGGCCGCATCATCGGCCGCGAGGGCCGCAACATCCGCACCTTCGAGTCGCTGACGGGGGTGGACCTGATCATCGACGACACCCCCGAGGCGGTCATCCTCAGCTCCTTCAACCCGGTGCGCCGCGAGATCGCCAAGATGGCGCTCGAGCAGCTGGTCACCGACGGGCGCATCCACCCCAGCCGCATCGAGGAGGTGGTGGAGAAGGCCAAGGAGGAGATGAAGCACTACCTCTACGAGCGCGGCGAGGAGGCGGCGCTCGAGGCCGGCGTGGTGGGGCTGAAGCCCGGCCTGGTGCAGCTTCTGGGTCGGCTGCACTTCCGCAGCAGCTACGGCCAGAACGTCCTCAAGCACTCGATCCAGGTGGCCCACCTGGCCGGCATCCTGGCCGCCGAGCTGGGCCTCGACGTGGGCCTGGCGCGCCGCGCGGGGCTGATGCACGACATCGGCAAGAGCGTGGACCGCGAGATCGAGGGCACCCACGTGGACATCGGCATCGCCCTGGCCAAGCGTTTCGGCGAACCGGCCGAGGTGCTCGACGCCATCGCCCACCACCACGACCCCGAGAACGCCGAGACCACCTACGCCGTGCTGGTGGCCGCCGCCGACGCCATCAGCGCCGCCCGCCCGGGCGCCCGCCGCGAGAGCATGGAGGACTACATCAAGCGGCTGGAACAGCTGGAGCAGATCGCCACCAGCTTCCCCGGGGTGGAGCAGGCCTTCGCCGTCCAGGCCGGCCGCGAGGTGCGGGTGCTGGTCAAGCCGGGCAAGGTGAACGACGCCAAGGCCACCCTGCTGGCCCGCGAGATCGCCCAGCGCATCGAGCGTGACATGGACTACCCGGGTCAGGTGCAGGTGACCGTGGTACGCGAGACCCGGGCGGTGGAGTACGCCAAGTAGTTATTTATTTTAAAGATTATTGAATACCGGCAGCCGCGCGCGCGGCTGCCGGTATTCCGTCGGTTAAAACATCGCCTTATCTGGTCCAACGCTCAAAACCTATCTCTGTCATGGGTTGGGAGAAGAGTATGCCAGTTTATGAGGGCGCTGATAAACCTGGTTCAAATGAACACCCCGAGGAGGAAGGATGATCTATGATAAGTGCAAGTACAACATGAAACAGTATGTCTTTTTTGACCTGGAAACGACCTCGGCCAATCCGGAGGAAGCAGAGATCCTACAAGTTGCTGCGACCATCGAGGGCAAGGAGCCTTTCTCTGCTTTTCTCATAGCCAAAAATGTACCCGACGAAGATAGCGAGATCTGGCGACTGGTAGATTTTAGCCGTGAGTTGTATCTGCAAGAAGCCAGAGACCCGGTAGAGGTACTTCAAGAGCTCCTTGATTACGTACAGGATTCCCCACTGGCAGGCCACAACATTCTCGCCTTTGATCTGCCCGTACTCAATCACTGGCTACAGAAGTACGGCCTGGACAAGTTGCGTAATCCCGCTTTAGACACCTTGCGCCTAGCGCACCTGGTATTCCCCGTACCGCCCGACGGTTTGGCTGGGTACAAACTAACCGAGCTATACCGTTATTTTACCGGAAACAGCCCTGGTTCTTCCCACGATGCACTGGCAGACGTTCTTACAAACGTAGAAGTAGCGTATCACCTTAAACAGCTCGCCGATGCAGAACTGGAGCCCCACGTCAAAACCGCGTGGTTTGCGCTCCACATTGAAGAAGCGTCGTTTCTAGATGTCAAAGAGCCCCAGGAAAACGAGCTCGCGGAGGCTCTGCAAAAGTCCTTGAGCTTAGACGCGAACATACCTTGGGTTCCCCCTGCTGAATCAGCCCCGTTCCCTGCGGTATGGGAAGATCCCGATCAACATCTCGATTTTCTAAGCGAAAAGCGTGAAGTGCAGCTGGAGATGATGCAGCACGTGCACAAAGCGCT
>JALSIA010000190.1 GCA_026981865.1 Thermaceae bacterium | reverse complement strand
ACGTGCGTGGGCGGCATGTTCTTGATGGGGTCCATCGCCGCCTCGGCCAGGGCGGCCCCGCGGATGACCTCGCGCTCGCCGGCGATGTGCTCGAGCAGCAGGTCGCCGTTGGTGGTCATCTCGGTGAAGATGCCCAGGTATCCCCCCACCTTCAACTGCCGCGCCAAGCGGATGAGTTCTTCTACGGTCTTGGCGTCTTCTTCGGTGATCGTAATCTCGGCCATCGCTTCCTCCTTACCTCAGGGCGTCGAGCCAGCCCCGGTAGAACGAGTCCTTCATCAACCGGACCATCGGACCGGTGGCCACGGTGTAGCAGGCGTGGCCCCACTTGCCCTCCTCGGGGATCCACCAGTACTCGCAGTTGCCCGCGAAGCCCGACTCGAAGCTGTGCCCCATGCAGAGGGTGTCGCCGTAGGAGGGGATCATGTAACCGCCCAGAGCCTCGTTGAGGATGCTGGCGCCGGCGATCACCGCGGCGTTGTGGATGGGAACGCCGGCGGTGAGGAGCCCCACCGGGGGCATCGCGTGTTCGCCCACGAGGTAGACCTCGGGGTGTTCGGGGTGCTTGAAGAGCGGGCCCGTGACCACCGACCAGCGCGGGTCGCCGGGGTGGGCGAGGCCGTTGTCGGCCAACACCTTGGGCAGCCGCGAAGGGGGCGCCTTGATGAGCAGGTCGTATTCGTATTCCCCGTGCTTGGTCACGACCTTGTTCTCCGTCACCTCCACGAGCTGCTCGAAACCGGTGACGTAGTTGATCCCGGTGCGCTTGAAGCGGCGCTTGAAGAAGCGGTCGAGCCCTTCGCCCAGCGCCATGCGGATGGCGTCGGCGGGGTAGAGGATGGTGATCTCCGGGTGCTGGCCCCGGGCCTCAAAGTACGCCCGCAGGTTGAGCGCCATCTCGGGGGGGTAGATGCCGCAGCGGAACGGCAGCTCGGGCACCAGGAAGACGATCTTCTTTCCCTTGAAGGTGGCCAGCTGCTCTTTGAGCTCGAGCGCGCCTTCCTCGGTGTAGTTGTGAAATCCGTACTTGTCGAGGCCCTTGTAGTCGCTCCAGCCGTAGGCCGTGCCCAGGGCGATGACCAGGAAGTCGTAGTCGAAGTTCTGGCCGCCCTCGGTGACCACTTTCTTGCCCGCAAGGTCGAAGGTCTTGACCGGGTCCACCACCACCTTGAACCCGTAGGCCTTCTCGGCGTTCTTGATGGGAGCCCAGGTTTCCTCGGGGCTGGCCGTGCCCAAGGCCACCTCGGACCAGAGCGGGGGCATGTAATGCTTCTCGCTGGCGGAGATCAGGGTGACGTCGATGTCGCGCCCCAGCCGCGTGGCTTCCGTTTGCACCATGCGGGCAGCGACCAGACCGCCGCTGCCACCGCCTACCACGACCACTTTCTTTGCCATAGCTTCCTCCCGGGCGCAGTGCGCCGTTTAAACACCCCCATCGTAAGCGGCTACTCATACATGGTACAGGTACGTATGTCTTTATCGGAACGGCCGCGCGGCGGATCGTAGAATCGGGGTATGAAGCTGGCCAGCTGGAACGTCAACGGCCTGCGCGCGGCGTTGAAAAA
>JALSIA010000189.1 GCA_026981865.1 Thermaceae bacterium | reverse complement strand
GGCCACCCTCGACCTGCTGGAGGAGGGCTTGATGCAGAACGCCTTCGAGGTCGGCGAGTACCTGCGCACCGAGCTGCGCAAGCTGCAGACGGACTTCCCACGCCTGGGCGACGTGCGCGGCCGCGGTCTGATGATCGGGCTCGACTTCGTGAAGGACCCCGAGACCCGCGAGGAGGACCCCGAGCTGCGCGATCGGGTGGCCGAGGCCGCCTTCGCCAAGGGCCTGCTCACCCTCCCGGCGGGGCCTTCCACGCTACGGCTCTCGCCCCCGCTGGTCCTGACCCGCGCGGAGGCGGCGCTGGCCGTAGAACTGCTGGGCGAGGTGCTGCGCGAACTGGAGTAGCTCCCCCTGCCGAAACGAAGGCCCGCGGAGGTCCGCGGGCCTTTGCCGGACCGGCCGGTTCAGTCGGCGGGGGCGTCGGGGACCGCGCGGAAACCCGGGGGGATGGTGAGCCGCCGCAGGTTCAGCTTCCAGCGACCTTGCTCGTCGCGGGTCAGCGGCGGCCACCAGACCGCGCTGGCGCGCCCGGCGATGTTGGGGTCGGGGATGGGGCCGAAGACGCGCGAGTCTTCGGAGCCCCCCAGGGTGCGGTTGTCCCCCATCACGAAGTAGTAGCCGGGAGCCAGACGCAGCGTGCCTACGTACTCGACGGGGCGGGCCGTGCTGGCCAGCCTGACCTCCTCGGGCACCGGCTCGAGCATCGCCAGCGCGTCCTCCAGGTAGGGCGGCAGGTTGGAGACGCGGTAACCCTGGAAACCCACGATCTTGCCGTCGATCACCAGCACGCGGGGAAAGCTGTCGGGGTAGGGCTGGATCTTGTCCGTGATGAACGACTCGTCCACGTAGACGCCGTTGACGACGAGGCGGCCCTCCTCGACCCGCACCGTGTCGCCCGGCCGCGCCACCAGCCGCTTGATGAAGTAGGGGCGGTACTGAAAACCGAGGATCGGGAACGCGGCCACCGAGTTGGGCGCGCCCGGCGGCGGCTTGACGATCACGATCTCGCCGCGGTGCCAGGCCCGCAGGCCGAAGCGCTCGAGCCACATCTCGTACTTGGGCACGAGCACCCGCTCCCCGTGCTGCAGGGTGGGCACCATGCTGCGGCCGTAGACCTGAACCGTGGTGAAGAAGAAGGTGGTGATGACGAAGGCCACCAGCAGGGCCTCCCCCACCTGGCGGAACCACTCGTGCCAAAGGTAACGCAGGAATTCACGAACGTTCATGGATCACCTCGTCAAGAACACGCTTTGCCGCTTCGTACCCCCGCGGCCAAATCTCCTCCAGCTTACCGAAATGCTCGAGCCCGATGCCCCGCAGATCGGGCCGCACGTAAGCGTCGGGCGGGTTCATCGCCAGCCGCGCCTGGGTAAGCCGCGCCTGCATCAGGTCCACCGCGCGCCGGCCCAGCTCGAGCAGGCCGGTGGGCGGATCCTGCTCGTGGTCGGGATCGTAGGTCACGTCGACGGCCAGGATCCACTCCGAGCCCAGAAAACGCGCGGCGTCGACCGGCAGGTTGTCCAGGACGCCGCCGTCGATCAGCTGCAGACCGTCGCGCTCAACGACCGAGAAAAGGCCGGGGTAG
>JALSIA010000188.1 GCA_026981865.1 Thermaceae bacterium | reverse complement strand
TTTGGTCGGGGGGCGCGGCGGGGGCGGGGGCGGGGCGGGCTTCGGCGCGGGCTTCTGGAAGAGCGGGCAACCGGGCTCGGCGTAGGCCTTGCCGGCGCCGTCCAGGGCGCGGCGCAGCAGCCCGGCGGCGTCGGCGTCGTCGGGCTGCCCCGCAAGCCAAGTGCAGGCGGCGGTCTCGGCCGCGTCGTAGCGGCCCAGCTTCAGGTAGGCGCGGATCAGCCCCAGGGTGGCCTCGCGACTCAGCTCCTGCCGGCTCCGCGCCCGCCGGTAGTAGGCCGCGGCCCCCTCAAGGTCGCCCTCTGCCTCCAGCGCTTCGGCCAGGGGCAGGAGCACGCGCGCCTCGTAGCCGGGCTCCAGCTGCAGCGCCCGCTCCAGGGCCTCGCGGGCGGCGGCGCCCTTGCCCAGCCGCAGCGAGGCCAGGCCGTACTCGAGCCAGGCCGCGGGCTGGGTGGGGTCTCGCTCCAACGCCTGCGCCAGCAGCTTGGCGGCTGCGGCGTAATCGCCAGCGACGAAGCTGCGGTGCCCGCGGTAGAAGGAGCCACGTTCCTCGTAGGGCCGCGCCGGTGAGGGCGCGCCCGCGAGCCCCAGGTCGTCGAGCGCCTGCACCTGCACGGTCAGGCTGCGGTCCCGCTGCGGCTCGTAGACCCAGGGGGCGGCGTCGACCTCGGCGACCTGCACCGCCACACCGCCCGCGAGCAGCGTGATCCGGTAGCGCACCGCCCCCTCCACGGGCAGCCAGCGCAGCTCGAGCCGCCCGTCGTCCAGGGTGCGCAGCCGCACCTGCGGGGCCGCGAGCAGGCGGCGCTTCTCCACCCCGTCGGCGCTCACCACCGCCCCCTCGCCCGGCGCCAGCTCTCCCTGGAAGCCGGGCGCGGCGAGGTCGAGCCGCCCGTCGTAGAGGCTGATGCGGTCGACCTCGCCGGTCTGGGCGAGGAAGTCGGTGCCCCGGGGGGTTAGCCGCGCGCGGTTCAGGTTCAGGTCCAGCCGCGGCGCGGCGCCGTCGCGGCGCACGGCCACGCCGCCCGCGGGCAGCCGCACCGCGGCGCTAAGGGCGCCGCCCCAAAGGCTGCGGCGGGCGCTGACCTGGGCGCGGCTGCCGGGGTCGAAGCGCAGCCGCGCCGTGCCCAGCCGCACCGTTCCGCCTTGCGGCAGCGATCGTTCCTGGGCGAGCGCGACGCGGCCCTGCGGTGTATCGGCCTCCACCGGAACGGGAAAGAGGGGGAAGCGGGCCAGGATCAACCCCGCGACCGCGGTCAGCACGAGCACCCGCAGACCCAGCCCCGCACCGCCGCGCCGGCCGGGCAGGAGCCGCGGCAGCTCGACCCGGAAGCGGCTGCCGCGGCCGGCCTGGCTCTCCACCCGCACCTCGCCGCCGTGGGCCTCGACGACCCGCTTGACGATGGCCAGCCCGAGGCCGCTCCCCTCCTTTTGGGTGTCGGCGCGCTGGAAGGGCTCGAAGATCCGCTCCAGATCGCCGGCGGCAATGCCGGGGCCGGTGTCCTCGACCTGGAGGCCCACCCGGGCGCCGTCCGCGACGGCGCGCAGGACGACGCGCCCCCCTTCCGGGGTGTACTTGACGGCGTTGAGGGCCAGGTTGAGGAGGGCCTGCAGCAGCCAGCGGCGATCGCCCAGGAGCTCGGCGTCGCCGCGCAGGGGCACCACCCGCAGGTGCACCCCCGAGGCCAGGGCCACGGGCTCGACCTCCCCCGCCAGCTCCTCGAGCAGACCGTTCAGCGAAAGCCGCTCCGCCTTGAGGCGCACGCCCTCCTGTTCCAGCGCAACAAGTTGCAGCGAGTCGTTGACCAGGGCGTGCATCCGCTGGGCGCTGGCGTGGGCGGTCTCGATCAGCTTGTGGACGTCGGCTTCGAGGCCGCGCTGGGTGAGCAGCTCGAGGCTGCCCAGGACCGCAAAGAGCGGGTTCTTGATCTCGTGCGCCAGCACACTGAGCATGCGGGCGCTGCGCGACGACTGGTCCTCGATGGCCAGCAGCTCGCCGCGCAGGTCGCCAATCGTGGCGTGGGCGCGGATCAGCGTGCGCAACAGCTCCTCGAGCGCCGGCGGGTGCCCGTCGGGCCACCAGACCCGCACCTCGGCCTCGACCAGCCGCGGCGCCTCCTGGGGCGGCGGGTCGGGAAAGCGGAGGTCCTCGGCCGCCACCGCCGCGCGGCGGCTGACGTGTTCGCGCAGCGCCCGGTAGAGCGCGTGCGGGAAGTTGGGCTGGCCCAGGTGGGGGCGCAGGGCGCGAAGAATCTCGGCGAGGGTCTGAACGGTCACCCGCGGCATGGAACCATGTTACGGGGTCGGTGTCGAAAAGTTGTTAAGGAGACCCAGCCCGCAGACGGTAGCCCACGCCGCGCACCGTTTCGATCTGGGCGCCGCAAGGGCCGAGGCGGCGGCGCAGGTTCTTGATGTGGGCGTCGACGGTACGGGTGTCCACGTAGGCCTCGCCCAGCTGGTCGAGGAGCTCGTGCCGCGAGAGCGCCCGGCCCTCGGCCTGCGCCAGCGCCGCCAGCAGGCGCAGCTGCGTGGGGCTGAGCGCGACCGGCTCCTCGCCGCAGCGGGCCTCGAAGGCACCCGTGTCCACCGCGATCGCGCCCACGCGGTAGATCCGGGCGGCCCGCGCCCCGCCGCCGACGCGCCGCAGCACCGCGCGCACCCGCGCCACCACTTCGCGGGGGCTGAAGGGCTTGGTGATGTAGTCGTCGGCGCCCAGCTCGAGCCCCACGAGCCGGTCCACCTCCTCGGCCTTGGCCGTAACCATCAGGATGGGCACGTCCGACTGGGCGCGGATGGTGCGGGCGACCTCGAGTCCCCCGATCTCGGGGAGCATCAGGTCGAGCAGGATCAGGTCGGGCCGGAAGACGCGCCACAGCTCGAGCGCACGCTTGCCGGTGGCCGCGCGCTCGGTCACGAACCCCTCGGCCCGCAGGTAGCGCTCGAGCACGTCGGCGATGCGGGCCTCGTCTTCGACGACCAGAATGCGCTTTTCGGCCATGGCTTCCATTTTACGCTCCTCCCCCGGCGCCCGCACGCGGGCGCCGGGGCGTCCTTTGCGGCTAGCGGTTGCCGCCTGCGGGATTGGTGGCGTGCATGACCTCCTCGACCTTGGTCAGGAGTTCGTGCACCTGCTCCGGGGTGAGCCGCAGCGTGCGCACCTGCGCCACGTCCTCGGGGGTGTAGGCGGCCGCGGCCGCCTGCGTCCCCGGCCGCTTCCAGCGGGTCTGTTCGAGGATCCAGTTCAGCAGGGCGGCCACCTCCTCGTCGTCCAGGACGGGCGCGTAACCCGGCATGAAGCCGTCGTAGGTGTAGCCGCGCTGCACGAGCTCCCCCTTGAGCCCGAAGAGGGTGGTGGCGATCACGAACTCCCGCCCCTCGTCGAAGGCGGAGAGGTTCTTGATCGGACCGCCGATGAACGGGTAGGTGCCGGGGATGCCCTCGCCGTCCGCCTGGTGGCAGGCTTGGCAGTACTGGGTGTAGAGCGCCTCCCCGTCCGCCGCGAACGCAAAGCCCAGGGCCAGCGCGAGGAGCAGAACCGTCGCCGTCAACTTCTTCATCGTCGTTCACCTCCGCCGCCATCCTGACGGGGGGGCGGTGAACGGGGAGCGAAGGCCCCGTGAACGTTTGGTGAATCAGGAGGCTTCGCCGAAGGGCAGGTCGGCGGGGGGCAGGGCCTCGCTGATCGCGTAGCCCTGCAGGTAGTGGACGCCCACGTGCTGCAGCCACTCGCGCTGGGTCTCGGTCTCCACGCCCTCGGCCAGCACGTCGATGCCCAGCTGGCTCGCCAGCGCCACGATCATGCGCACGATTCCGGCGTCCTTGGTACGGAAGGGCACGCCGCTGATGAAGGCGCGGTCGATCTTGATCAGGTCGATGGGGAAGTCGGAGAGGTAGCTGAGGGAGGAGTAGCCTTGACCGAAGTCGTCGAGCGCCAGCTGCACCCCCAGTTCCTTGAGCCGTCCCAGCACCCGCTTCGTCTGCTCGGGGTCGCGCGAGGCCTGGGTCTCGGTGACCTCGATCAAGAGCCGCTCGGGCTCCACCTGCTCCTCCTTGAAGAGCTGCTCGAGGAAGCCCAGGAAGCCGGGGTCCAAAAGCGAGGCGTAACCCACGTTGACGCTGACCCAGACCGGCGGTTCGGCCCCGCGCCAGCGCGCGATCTGCCGCACCGCCTGGGTGAGGATCTGGCGATCGAAGCCGGTGGCCAGCCCCGCTTCCTCGATCAGGGGCAGGAACTCCTCGGGAAAGATCTGGCCGCGGGTCGGGTGTTCCCAGCGGACCAGCGCCTCGAGACCGCGCATCTCGCCCTGCACGTTCTGGATCGGCTGGTAGTAGAGGATCAGGCTGCCCGACTGCATCGCGGTGCGCAGGTCGGTCTCGAGCTGGAAGCGCTCGTGGGTGTAGACGTTGAGGTGGGGGGAGTAGAACTGCAGGTGCACCTTGTCGTCCTTGGCGCGGTACATGGCGATGTCGGCATGGCGCAGTAGCTGCTCGAAGGTCTCGCCGTCGCTGGGGTAGAGGGCGATGCCGGCACTGCCGGAGACGTGGATGTGGTGGCCCTCGACGTTGAAGGGGGGGCGCAGGGCCTGGATGAGGCGCTGGGCCAGCTCGAGCACCCCCTCTTGGTCGTCGCGCCGCGCCACCAGCCCGAACTCGTCGCCGCCAAGGCGGGCCAGCACGTCGCCGGGGCCGGTCTGCTCCTCGAGGCGGCGCGCCACCTGCACCAGCAGGGCGTCGCCGATGTCGTGCCCCAGGGTGTCGTTGACGTTCTTGAAGCGGTCCAGGTCGATGTAGACGAAGGCGAAGCCGCCCCCGTCGCCGAGCTCGCGGATCGCCTCCTCGACGCGCTCGCGCAGCATGCGCCGATTGGCCAGCCCCGTCAGGGCGTCGTAGTAGGCCATGTGCTCGATCTGGGCCTCGTAGACCTTGTGCTCGGTAATGTCGCGGGCGCTCACCAGGATGCCGCGCACCGCCGGGTTGGCGAGCAGGTTGCGGCCGCGCACCTCGAGCCAGCGGGTCTCGCCCGAGGCCGAGCGGATGCGGAAGGTGACGTGAATGGGCCGCGAGGGGTCCTCCAGCGCCGCGCGCAGGGAGCGGTCCACGGCGGGCCGGTCGTCGGGGTGGATGCTCTCGCCCACGGTCAGGCCCACGAGGTCGCGCACCTTGTGCCCCAGGACCGCCTCCACCGCAGGGCTGATGTAGCGGATGCGCGTCTCCTCGTCGAGCACCGCGGTGATGTCCGAGGTGTTCTGCAGGATCGTGCGGAAACGCTCCTCGCTGCGGGCGAGGGCCTGTTCGAGGCGGCGGGCCTCCGTGACGTCGCGCATGAACCAGACGCGCCCCCCGGTCTCGCCGCCGTCGAGCGGCGCCGAGGAGGCCTGGAGGATGCGCCCGTCCCTCAGCCGCAGCTCGATGTGGACGTTGCGGTCGGGGTGCTCGTGCAGCTCCAGCAGCACCTCGGCGAAGCGCTTGGGGTTCTTGGTCCGGCGGGTCAGCACCGAGAGCCCCGCGCTCCCCTCGGCGGAGAGCTCCTCGGCACTCAGCCCCCAGATCTCCAGGAAGCGCTTGTTGTAGAAGAGCGGGCGCCACTGGGCGTCCACCGCCAGGATGCCGTCGCCGGCGGCCTCGTTGATGCGCTCGAGCAGCGAGCGCTGCACCGAGAGCTCGCGGGTACGCTCGACGCGCTCGATGCCGGCGGCCAGCGAGGCCGCGGCGGTGCGCAGCACCCGGATCATCTCGTGCCCGAACCGCCGGTTGGTCTCGGTGAGCTCGAAGCCCGCAAAGCCCCAAAAGGCCCCACCGATGAGCAGCGGCAGGAGCAGGATCGAGCCCACGCCGCTGGCCTCGAGCATCAGCCGCTCCTCTCCCGGCAGCTGCGCGACCGGGCCCGCGATCACCTGGCCGTGCTCGAGCTCGCGAAACCAGCGTGCAAAGCGCGGGTCGTTCTCCACCAGCTCGCCCGAGAGCGGGCTGTCGATCCGGGTCTTGAGCACGTCGCGCACCCACTCCACCTGCAGCGAGGCGCGTCGGCGGCCGGTCTCGGGGTGCTCCTCCACCTTGTACAGGTAGGCGCGCTCCGCCCCCAGGCTCATGGCCAGGGTGGCCATGGCCTTGTTGAGCGGCCACGCCAGGTCGTCCTTGGCCGCCAGCATGGTGCGGGTGGCGTCGGAGACGCCCTTGAGCAAGCGCTCCTGGCGTCGCAGGGTTTGTTCGGCCAGCTTGTAGGGGGTCACCTCGAAGGCCTCGAGGCGCAACCCCTCGGCCCGCGGCTCCACGAAGACGCGCAACCAGACGAGGCGGCCCGCCGCGTGCACGGCCCGCAGCTCCAGGGTCGTGGCCTCGCCGGTCTCGAGGACCTGCTCCTGCACCTTCTCCCAGAGGGGGCGGTCCTCGGGGTAGATCAGCCCGGCGAAGGGCTCGCCGTGCACCTCCTCGGTCACCCAACCCAGCAGGGGCTCGAGGTTGCGGGAGCGCACCAGGCGCCCCCGCTCGTCCACGCTCAGCTCCAGCGCACGGCTGCTCGCCCGCGGCCGGGGCGCCACCACAGCCCAGACGATCAGGGCGAGGCCCAACCCGGTCGCAGCCCAGCCCGCGGCCCCGCTCAAAGCGAGCCCCAGCGCGGCGAACGCGAGGCCCAAGCCCGTCAGCAACGCCGAACGCCGCTTGCGCCACGTTCCCGCCAGCCCCACGATGAGCGCGGCCGATACGAAGAGAAGAATCCAGCTCAGATTCGGTTCCATAAATACGCGCTCCGCGGTGTTCAAGACACCAGTATACGCGTATTTTAGCGGCCCGCAGCCTCGCGGTGGTATAACCGGTGCGTGCTGCTCGTGCCTGCCGATCTGCCCTTCCCCGTAAACCCCGAGGTCCTCTACGGCCGCGCCGGCCCCTGGGTGCTGGAAATCGGCTTCGGAGACGGGCGTTTCCTGGTAGAGCTCGCCCGCCTCCACCCCGAGTGGAACCTGCTCGGGGCCGAAGTGGCCCCGGCGAGCGTGAGCCGGGCGCTGCGGCGGCTCACGCGCGAGGGGGTAACCCAGGCGCGCCTCTTCCGCGGCGACGCCCGCTTCCTCTTGCGCAACCTGGTGGGCCCGCGGGCACTCGCGCGCGTCTACGTCAACTTCCCCGACCCCTGGCCCAAGAAGAAGCACGCGGACCGGCGCCTGCTGCAGGTGCCTTTCTTCCGCCTGCTCTCGACCCGGCTGGCCGCGGGCGGGGCGCTCTGGCTCACCACCGACCACCCCGAGTACTTCGAGTTCGCCTTAAGCCAGGCGCGCGCCAGCGGCCTCTTCGAGGTGCAACCGGGGCCGCCCCCGCCCGAAGCGCTGCGCACCAAGTACGCCCTGAAGTGGCTCGATCAGTCGAGGCCCATCTTCCACGCCGCCTTCGTCAAGAACGCCGAGGCCGACGAGGTCTTTGCCCCCGTCCGGAGGTACCCCGTGCCCCACGCCCTGATGCAAGGAACCCTGCCCCCAGCCAAAGCCTTCACCAAGCAGGTTGAAACCGCCCCCGAGGCCAACGTGGTGCTGCTCGAGGCCTGGCAGGCGGCCCCGGGCCTGGTCGTGCTCGCCCGCGTCGAGGAACCCGAGCTCGCCCAAGAGGTGCTGCTCGAGGCCCGGCCCAGCAGCAAGGGGGTCTACGTGGGCCTGCGGCCCAGCTGCAGCCCGCTCGTCACCGCCGGGGTCAAGCGGGCGGTGGGCCTGCTGGTGCGCTGGCTCGAGGCGCAGGGGCTCGAGACCGTGCAGCGCAGCTACTGAACCCGCGCTCCCTAGCTATAGCTAGCCACCGATCCGAAGATGGACCGACACCCGCAGCGTGACGCGCCAGCGCGCTACGGCTTGAACGAGTGCAACGAGGCACATCTACCGGTCACCTCCTTTCACGTGCGACGCATTAGCCCGCATCGCACGGCATCACGCTAGCGAACCCAGGCCCCAAAATGGGTGCGAAATTTGTATGGCGCACGGCCGGTCACTTGGCTCAGCCCGTCTGACCGACTTCACATACGCACGCGCGGAACAACCCACCCCTACAATGAGGTATGCCCCTCGACCCGACCGCACCCGATCTGGATACCTACCAGAAGAAGTCGCGCAAGACCTGGAGCCTGATCCACACCGACCACCCCATCACCTACCCCACCCTGGGCCTGGTCAACGAGGCCGGCGAGCTGGCCGGCAAGGTCAAGAAGATCTTCCGCGACAAGGGCGGGGTGATCGGACCCGAGGACCGCGAGGCCCTCAAGTACGAGCTGGGCGACGTGCTGTGGTACCTGGCCCAGATCGCCACCGAGCTGGACCTGAGCCTGCGCGAGGTGGCCGAGGCCAACCTGGCCAAACTCTTCGACCGGCTCGAGCGCGGCGCCATCCAGGGCGAGGGCGACCACCGCTAGGAGGCCCCATGAGCTACGACCTGAAGGACGTCAAGATGCCGGTGCTGACCGGCCGGGCGCTGCGCGCCTTCGCCGCCGCCCTCGACAACCCGCTCACCGGCCCCGCTTTGGTCAAGAAACTCATGCGCGATGCCGGCGTGCCCCGGCTGGCCGAACTGAAGGACCTGCCCGCCCCGCTCTTCCTGCCGCTCGCGCCCGCGCCCGAACCGGGCCCCGAGCCCAGCGAGAAGAAGCCGCGCCTCGCCTCGCGGCTGGTGGCCATCTTCCGCCGCGACCCGGCCCCCGCGGCCCCGCCGGAACCGCCGGCCGGGCCGGCCCCGTTCCGTAGCGCGGCCGACTTCGCCGCCGCCTACAAGCGCGGCGAAACCACGCCCGAGGAGGTGGCCGAGCGCTTCCTCGCCGCCTACGCCGAGCTCAACCCCAGGCTGCACGCCTTCATCGCCGTGAACCCCGACGACGTGCGCACCCAGGCCGCCGCCTCGGCGATGCGCTGGCGCCGCGGCGAACCGCTGGGGCCGCTCGACGGCGTGCCCGTGGCCGTCAAGGACGAGCTCGACGTGGACGGCTACCCCACCACCGCCGGCACCGCCTTTTTGAAAGAAGTAGCCAACGAAGACGCCACCGCCGTCGCCCGCCTGCGCGCGGCCGGGGCGCTGATCGTGGGCAAGGCCAACATGCACGAGCTGGGGGCCAACCCCACCGGCCACAACCCCCACCACGGCCACGCCCGAAACCCCTACGACCCGGCCCGCGACACCGGCGGCAGCTCCTCGGGCCCGGCCGCGGCGGTCGCCAGCGGCCTGGTGCCCCTGGCCCTGGGGGCCGACGCCGGCGGCTCCATCCGCGTGCCGGCGGCGCTCACCGGGGTCTACGGGCTGAAGCCCACCTTCGGCGGCGTCAGCGAGCACGGGGCCTACCCCGTCTGCTGGAGTGTGGCCCACGTGGGCCCGCTGGGTGCCAGCGCAGCCGACGTGGCCATGGCCCACCGGCTGATCGCCGGGCCCGACCCCAAAGACCCCCACACCGCCTCGGCCCCGGTGCCCGAAGCCCCCGACTGGAACCGCGAAGACCTCGCGGGCCTCAAGGTCGGCGTCTGGCCCGAGTGGTTCGACCACGCCGAGCCGGACGTGGTCGCGGTGGCCCGCGCCGCGCTCGCGCGCATGGAGGAGGCGGGGGCCGAGGTCGTGGAGTTCGAGCTGCCCGGCCTCGACGACGCCCGCGTCGCCCACGCGGTGACGGTGCTGACCGAGATGGGCCGCAGCTTCCAGCGCACCCAGCCGCACTGGCGCGAGCTGGCCCCCGCCACCCGCATCAACCTGAAGATCGGTCAGAGCGCCGCCGGCGCCGACTACGTGGCCGCCCAGCAGGTGCGTGCGCGCACGGTGGCGGCGCTGGACGAGGTGCTGGGTCGGGTCGACCTGATCGCCACCCCCACCGCCGCCATCCCCGCGCCGCTCGTCCCCAAGGCCGCCGAGCCCGACGGGATCAGCGACCTGGGCACGGTCACCCAGCTGATGCGCTTCATCTTCCTGACCAACCTCACCGGCCACCCCTCGCTCTCGCTGCCGGCGGGGTACACCGCGGAGGGCCTGCCCGTGGGGCTGCAGCTCATCGGCCGTGCCTGGGGCGAGCGGACGCTGCTGGAGGCGGCCTGGGTGCTCGAGCGCACCGGCGAGCGCCGGCGGCCGCAGCTCTTCGCGGACCTGCTGGGCTGAGCCCGTAACCCCGCCCCGGACAGCGGCCCACGCGCCGCGGGAGGCGCGCATGCCCAAGGTTGCCCTGGTCATCCCCAGCTACTGGTCGCGGCCGCGGCCCGCGGTCTGGCAGCCGGGGGACGCCGTTTACGACCACCCCACGCCGCTGGACGCACAAGGCACGCTGCTCAGGACGCTCGAAAGCCTAAACGTGCTCGCGCGACGGGACTTCGAGGTGATCGTGCTCGCGGTGCCGACGGCCGCGGAGATCGCAGCGGCGGTAGAGGCGCGGGTGAACGCGATCGTCCGCCGTGCGGCGACGGCCCTGGACCTGCCGATGTACACCTTCGGCCCCTCGCAGTTGCAGCAGGTGCGCCGCACCCTCGAGCGCGCGGGCCTAGGACCGTTCAACGACCTGCTGCGGCTTCGCGGCTACGCCAACGTGCGCAACCTCTGCGTTTTCGTGCCCCATTTGTTGGGCAGCGACGTGGCGGTGCTGATCGACGACGACGAGGTCTTCGAAGACCCCGCCTTCCTGGACAAGGCGCTCGAGGTCCTCGGCCACCGGATCGACGGAACCCCCGTCTACGCCGTGGCCGGCCACTACCGGCCACCGGAAGGCGGCTATCGGATCCCCGAACCTCGCGAACCCTGGGAGCGGGCCTGGGGCCAGGTGGAGCACATGAACGCGGCCTTCGAGGCCTTCATCGGACGCCCGCCGCGCTACAAGGTCACGCCCTTCGCCTTCGGCGGCAACCTGGTGCTCCACCGCGAGCTCTTCACCCGGGTGCCCTTCGACCCCGGGGTGCGGCGCGGGGAGGACATCGACTACGTGATCAACGCCCGCATCTTCGGCTTCAAGGTCTTCCTCGACCGCACCCTCGCCGTCCGCCACCTGCCCCCGCCCAAGACCCACCCGGCCTGGCGGCGCCTGCGCGAGGACGTGCTCCGTTTCGTCTACGAGCGGGAAAAGATCCGCGGCCAGACCGGCCGCCCCGGCACCGTTCGGGTGCGCGCCGAGGACTTCGACCCCTACCCCGGGGCCTTTTTG
>JALSIA010000187.1 GCA_026981865.1 Thermaceae bacterium | reverse complement strand
GCTGCTGGCCCGCACGGCGCTGGCCGCCGGCCCCGGCGAAAAGATCCTGGTCGTGGTGCAGCTTTCGGGGGGCAACGACGCCCTGAATACGCTCGTTCCCTATCGGGACGCGGGTTACCGCAAGGCCCGCCCCAACCTGGCCGTTACCGCAGGGGAGGTCCTCGACCTAAACGGCGAGCTGGGCCTGCATCCGTCCTTGCGGGGGCTGTTGCCTTTCTGGGAACGGGGCCGCCTCGCGCTGATTCCCGCGGTGGGCTACCCGCAACCCAGCCGCAGCCATTTCGTCTCCATGGCCATCTGGCACACCGCCGATCCCAGCCGCAGGAGTACGGAGGGTTGGCTGGGGCCCTGGCTCGACGAAGCCGACGACCCCTTTTGCGCCGTCAACCTCGGCCTCTCCGCGCCGCTCGCCCTGCGCGGCGATTCCCGTCAGGGGGTGGCCGTGGGCGGTGTCGACGCCTTCCGCCTGCGCCTGCCGGAACCCGCCCTGGAGCGGTTCGAGCGAGGGCTGGCGCGCCCTGCGGAGGGTCCGCTCGAGCGCACCCGCGCCGCCATGGAGCGGCTGCTCGCCGACACCCGGCGCGTGCAGGCGCTGCGCGGCTACCGTCCCGAGGCCGCCTACCCGCGCGGCGCCTTCGGAAACGCCCTGCGCGACGTCGTGCGTATGATCGCGGGCGGGTTGGGCGCTCGGGTCTACTACGTGGCTTTGGGCGGTTTCGACACCCACGCCGGCCAGCTGGGCCGTCAACCGGGCTTGCTCGAGCAGCTCGCGAACGGCCTCGGCGCCTTCGCCCAGGACTTGCGGGCGCTGGGCCGCGAGGACGACGTGCTCGTCCTAGGGTTCAGTGAGTTCGGCCGCCGGGTGCAGGAAAACGCTTCCGGGGGCACCGACCACGGCAAGGCGGGGCTGATGTTCGCCCTGGGACCGGTGGCCGGTGGCGTGTTGGGACCGGGCTACAACCTCGACGACCTCGACGCGGGCGACCTGCGCTACCAGGTAGACTTCCGCAGCGTCTACGCCGGCGCCGCGGCCTTCATCGGGGCGCGCCCGGAAGAGCTCTTCCCCGAACCGCAGCCCCTCCTGCGGCTCTCGGGTTAGCCGCCGCACCGGGGTAGGATAGGCGGGAGCCATGCGTTTTCGCGTACGGTACCGCCACCCCGCCCCGACCGACCGGCCCTCGCGCCTCTACCTGATGCTGCCTGCGGACCGGCCGGGTCAGCGAATCCACGACGCCCGGCTGTCCCGTCCGCCCCGTGAACGCCGGGCCGAACCGGGGCGCGCCCTCGCCTGTTTCGAGCTGGAGCCGGCCGCAGAACTGACGCTCGATTTCGAGCTCGTCACGGAAGCGACGCCTGCGGCTTACCGTGAGGACGCCCCCCGCTCGGTGCAGGATCTGATCGAGGAAGCCCTCGCGCGGCTGCTCGAGGAAGGGTACCGCCCAGGCGGCGGCGAGGACGCCGAACCGGGGGCGGCCGCGCTGACGCTGGCCTTGGGCGTCTTGCAAGCGGCGCACGAACGCGGCTGGGGCGGAGAGGTCGTGCTCGGTCACCTGCTGCTCAGCGAACCCGTGCCCCACGCCTGGTGCCGGTTGCAAACGCCCACGGGTACGGTGGATTGCGACCCCTGGTTCTACCTGGTGCTGCAGGGCGCGCCCGACTACTGGTTGGCCTACGGGCTCGCGCCCCGGGCCGAAGACTACCTTTTAGGGCACGAGGGGCGGCGCGTCGTCTGGGGCACCGCCCCGGTGCCCGCGAGCGCGCTTCCCTGCCTTGCGGACCCCGCGGAGGGAAGCGAAACCGAAGGTTTCTTCTATTTCTGGCCCGACGTCGTCTGGGCCTCTGGGGCGGGGTTCCTGCCCCCGGCGAACCGGGAGTTGGCCGCGGTGGAGAGCGGAACGGCCGCGGCCCTGAAGGGCGCGCTCGCGGCCTTTCGCGTCGCCGCCTTCGCGGGGCTGCTGCTCGTGGCGCTCGGCCTGGTGCAGCCGGGCGGCTGGACGCTGCTGGCCTACGCCAGCTACGCCGCGCTGCTTGTCCCGGTGCAGGGGCCCGCGTGGTGGCGGCTGCTGCAGCGCCCCAGCGCGCGTGAGGCCGCCCTCGAACCCCTGCTTTTTCACGCGGCCTTTCTGGCGGTGGTGGCGGGCTGGAACACGGTGCTGCCCCAGACCGTCTTCGTGCTCACCTGGATCTACCGCCGTGCCCGCACGCTGTGGCAAGGCTACCGCGACGCCGGGCGCCGCCCCGACCGGTCTTGAGGAAACACGGAGCCCGGAGGCGGAAGGGCCCTTTCCCGGAAACGGAAAAGGGCGGCCGCGGCCGCCCCTTCCTGCGCAGCGGAAGCCTAACTCAGCCTTTGCTTCACCAGCTCGACGATCTCGTCAATCGTGTCGGCCACGGGAATGTCCGCTTCGGCGAAGGCCTTGAGCTTGGACTCGGGGGTGCCCACGTCGCCCATGATGATGGCGCCGGCGTGCCCCATGCGCTTGCCCTTGGGGGCGCTGCGGCCGCCGATGAAGCCGACGACCGGCTTGGTCATGTGTTCCTTCACCCAGGCAGCGGCCTCTTCCTCGTCCGAACCGCCGATCTCGCCGATGACCACCACGGCCTCGGTTTCGGGGTCCTCGTTGAAGAGGGGCAGCAGGTCCTTGAAGGTGGTGCCGATGATAGGGTCGCCGCCAATGCCCACGGTGGTCGTGGTGCCCAACCCGGCGTCGCTGAGCGCTGCGGCGGCCTCGTAGGTGAGGGTGCCCGAGCGCGAGATGAGCCCGACCCTGCCCTTCTTGAAGACGTGGCCCGGCATGATGCCCAGCTTAGACTCCTCGGCCGAGATGAGGCCCGGGCAGTTGCCGCCGATGAGGCGCACGCCCAGTTCTTTGATCTCCTTGACGGCGGCCACCATGTCGAGGGTGGGGATGCCCTCGGTGATCAGCACCACCAGGGGGACGCCCGCGTGGGCGGACTCGAGCGCCGCGTCGGCGGCGGCGGCGGCCGGTACGAAGACGATGGAGGCGTCGATGGCGTGCTGGGCCACCGCCTCCTTGACGGTGTCGTAGACCGGTACGCCCAGGACCTCCTGGCCGCCCTTGCCGGGGGTCACGCCGGCGACGATCTTGGTGCCGTACTTCTGCATCTGTTCGGCGTGGAAACGTCCCTCGCGGCCGGTGATGCCCTGCACCAGCACGCGCGTGTCCTTGTTGATCAGGATGCTCACTTCGCGCCTCCCACCATGGTCACGATCGCCCCCGCCGCCTCGAGCGAGTTGGGGTAGAGGTAGATCGGTTTACCCTCGAGAAGCTTCTTGGCCTCTTCCTCGGCGGTCCCGGCCACCCGCATGACCACCGGAACCTTGACGAGGCCTTCCTCCAGGGCCTGGATCACGCCCTTGGCCACCTCGTCGGCGCGGGTGATGCCCCCGAAGATGTTGATGAAGATGCCCTTCACGTCCGGGTCCTTGGCGACCAGCCTGACGGCGTTGTAGACGACCTCGGCCTTGGCGCCACCGCCGATGTCGAGGAAGTTGGCGGGCTTGCCGCCGGCCCGGTTGACCAGGTCGAGGGTGTACATGACCAAGCCGGCGCCGTTGCCGATCACCCCCACGTCGCCGTCGAGCTTGACGTAGGCGAAGCCGTAGTTGCTGGCCTCGATCTCCAGCGGGTGCTCGGCCTCGACCTCGCGCAGCTTGGCCAGGTCGGGGTGGCGGAAGAGGGCGTTGTCGTCCAGGTCGATCTTGGCGTCGGCGGCGACGATCTCGCCCTGCTCGGTGACGACCAGGGGGTTGATCTCGGCAAGCGAGGCGTCCACGCCCTTGAAGGCGTTGTAGAGCTGCACGATCACGTTCGCGAGCCGGCCCAGGTTGCCCTCGAGCCCCGCCTGCTTGACGACCTCGCGGGCCTCGAAGTGGCGCAGGCCCTTGTGCGGGTCGATGGGGTACTTGACGATGGCCTCGGGGTGGGTGCGGGCCACCTCCTCGATGTCCACGCCCCCCTCCTTGCTCACCATCAGGACGGCGCGCTGGCTCGAGCGGTCGATGATCAGACCGGCGTAGTACTCTTTGGCGATGTCCACGGCCTCGGCCACCAGGACCTTCTTGACCGTGAGGCCTTTGATGTCCATCCCCAGGACCTTGCCCGCGACCTCGCGCGCCTCTTCGGGCTGGGCTAGCTTGACGCCGCCGGCCTTGCCGCGACCGCCCACGTGGACCTGGGCTTTGATGACCACCTGCTTGCCGAAGTCCTTGGCGATGCGCTCGGCCTCTTCGGGGCCGTAGGCCACCTTGCCCGGAGGCACGGGTACGCCGTACTGGGCCAACAACTCTTTTGCTTGGAATTCGTGGAGTTTCAAAAGGCACCTCCCGTGCTGGATACCGCCGCGTGGCGGCCGCAGGTATTATAACCCGCGCATTTTGCGTGTCGTCCGGGTTAAACGTCATGCGGTAGACTGTTCGTGGAGGTCCCACATGGAGCGGAAACGGCTGGTGCGCAGTGAGCGCCATCGCCTGCTGGCCGGCGTCTGCGGCGGCTTGGCGGAGTACTTCGGCCTCGACGTCAACCTCGTCCGGCTGCTCGCCCTCGTGCTCGTCGTGGTGCAGCCGGTCTTCGCCTTGGTCTACCTGCTCCTCGTTTTCGTCCTACCGCGCGAGGGCGAGGAGGAGCGGCCCCTCGAAGCGCGCGTGCGCGAAGGCGTACACGAGATCGAGGAAGGCGTGCACCGCCTCACCGGGGGACACGAACCGTCCAAACTGCGGTTCTACGGGGGGCTGGCCCTGGTCGTCCTGGGCCTTTGGCTGCTGCTGGAAAACCTGGGGCTTTGGTGGATCGACGGGTCGCTGCTGGGGGCGTTGCTCCTGATCGCCCTCGGGGTCTACTTCCTGCTCCCCAAGGGAGGCCGGGGTTGACGCTGGGTTGGATCCTGATCGCGGTCGGCTTGGCCTGGCTGCTGGCCGATCTCGGCTACCTGCCAAGCGCCGTTCTGGGGCTCTGGCGCCTCTGGCCCCTGCTGCTCGTCGCCCTGGGTCTGGAGCTGCTCCTCGGACACGACGCCAAGGGGCGGCGGCTGTCGGCCCTTGTTCTCGTCGCACTGCTGTTCGCCGCAGGGTTCTGGCTCGCCTTCGGCCCGCCGCCTTCCGGCCCGTTCGTTCGCGAGTCCTTGCGGGTACCGCTCGCCGCAGAGGTACGAACCGCGCGCCTGCGGCTCGACACCTCTGTGGCGCAGCTCGAGCTCTCCGCCCTTCCCACGGACGCCGAAACCCTGCTCGACGCCGAACTGGAACGCCTCCCCCGGCAACGGATCCTCCTCGAAAGGAAGCGCCGGGGGGAACGGATGGAGCTGCGCCTTCGCAGCGAAGGCCGCAACCTACGGCTGCAGGAGCGGGCGCCGCTGTGGAAGCTGGGGCTGCATCCGGCCGTGCGCTACGACCTGGACCTGCGGCTAGGGGTGGGCCAGGGCAGGCTCGACCTGCGGGAGCTGGAACTCGAGGGGCTGGCGATCCGCGCAGGCGTGGGCGATCTGACGGTCTTCTTCCCCGCGAAGGGAGGCTACCAGGCCCGCGTGCAAGGGGGCGTGGGGCGGCTGACCCTGCTTCTGCCCTCCGGACTCCCGGTGGAGCTCGAGGTCGAAAAGGGCATCGGCCGGGTCGCGGTCAGCGGGCTGGGAGGCGGCGGGCGCCGCTGGTCCTCCGCGGGCTCCGGACCCCCGCTGCGGCTCGCCGTCGAGGCCGGCGTGGGGCAGGTAGAGGTACGGGTGCTGGAGGCCGCGCCTTACCTCGAGGGCGACTGACCTTCGCCGGCCTCCGCCTCGGACTGCAAGCGGGCGAAGACGAGGCGGCCGACCTGGGTCTGGATCGTCTGGGTGATGACGACCTTGACCTTGCGGCCGCGGTGTTGGACGGCGTGGTCGACGACGACCATGGTGCCGTCCTCCAGGTAGCCCACCCCCTGCCCCGCTTCGCGCCCGGGTTTGATGATCTCGAGCTCGACCCGGTCGCCGGGGCGGTACTGGGTGCGCAGCGCAATCGAGAGCGCTTGTACGCTGAGCACCTTGACGTCGTAGATGCGGGCCAGCTGGACCATGGCGGCGTCGTTGGTCACCAGGGCCATGCCGCGGGCACGGCACAGGTCGAGCAGCTTGTCGTCGGTCAGCTCCTGCCGGCCCACCTCGTCGTCGACGACCTCCAGCGGGACGGCGCCGCGGAGGCGCTCCAGCGTTTCCAGCCCCCGCCGCCCCTTGCCGCGGCGCACGGGGTCTTCCTGGTCCGCGAGCAGCTGCAGCTCACGGAGAATGAAACGCGGCACCCATAAGGGGCCATCGAGCCATCCCAGCTCCGCCATCTCGGCGATGCGCCCGTCGATCAGGACCGAAGAGTCGAGCGCCTTGCCGCCCAGGTCGCGCGGCTGCACGCTTGCGGCGGCCCCGGGCCGGAAGAAGTGCATGTTGCGGACCGCCACGAAGCTGAAGACGAGGATCAGCACCAAGGCGATGCCCAGGGAGTGGTACCAGGCGAAGCCAGGAACGCTCGAAAGCAGCGTGGTCAGGAGAACGGCCGACAGCAGCGCGAGCACGCTCGCCGCGGTCACCGCGAGCGGCAGCTCCGGCGGTAGGCGGCGCCAACCCTCTTCGAGTAGGTCGAGGCCGCGCAGAATCCCGTACTCGAGACGCGGCGCCAGCAGCAAGCCGAGAAGGGCCCCGACGACGGTGAGGTAGATCAGGTTGATGGGGCTGGAGAGCAGGCCGCGCTCGTCGAGCCAGACCCCGAACTCGAACCCCAGGTAGGTGAAGATCGCGAGCAGGGCGACGCGCAGGGGCTTCATACCAGAGCCTCCCGCACGGCCTGCTCGACGGTCGGGAGCACCCCCGGACCCAGGACGCGCTCGAAGCCGGCGCGCCGCCCTTCCCGCAACCGCGCCTCCAGGAGCGTGACGGAGCGGACCTCGCCGGCCAGCCCCACCTCGCCCACGGCGGCGGTCTGGGGGTGAACAGGGCGGCCCATGACCGCAGAATACACGGCGAGGGCCACGGCCAGGTCGAGTCCCGGGTCGCTCACGCGCAGGCCGCCGGCCAGGTTGACGTAGACGTCGAGGTGGCCCAGCTTGAGGCCGAGCCGCCGCTCCAGCACCGCCAGCACCACGTCCACGCGCCGTGGGTCGAGCCCCTGGGCCACGCGCTTCGGCGCGGCGTAGGGGCTCTTGGCGGCGAGCGCCTGGACCTCGAGCGCGATCACCCGCTCGCCGTAGAGCGCCAGGCCCACGGTGGAGCCTGGCACCCCGAGCGGCCGCTCGGCCAGGAAGGCCTCGGAGGGGTTGGCCACCTCCACCAAGCCGGCGTGCTCCATCCGGAAGACGCCGACCTCGCCCACCGGCCCGAAGCGGTTTTTCGCCGAGCGCAGCACCCGAAAGACCCCGGCCGTCTCCAGGTAGAGCGTTGCGTCCACCACGTGTTCGATGACCTTGGGACCGGCGACGGTCCCCTCCTTGGTAACGTGGCCGACGAGCACCAGCGTGCCGCCGGAGGTCTTGGACCAGCGCACCAGGGCCTGGGTGGCGTTGCGCACCGCGACCAGGGAGCCGGGCACACCCTCGGACTCGAGGGTTTGGATCGAGTCGACGACGACCAGGTCGGGGGCGTGGGCCTCCAGCCCCGCCAGCACCGCATCCAGCCGGGTGTCGCGCATCAGTTCGAGGCGGGGGCTCACCCCCAGGCGCTCCGCGCGCAGCTTGACCTGCTGCGGCGACTCTTCGCCGGCCACGTATACGACGCGTTTGCCGCTGTTCAGCACCCGGTCGGCGACTTGCAGCAGCAGGGTGCTCTTCCCCACCCCGGGCTCACCGCCGATCAGCAGCGCCGCGCCGGGGACGAACCCGCCCCCGAGGACGCGGTCCACCTCTTCGCTCCCGCTCGAATACCGCGGCAGGGCCTCCGCGTCGACTTCGGCAAGCGGCAGGACCCCCGCGGGCGGCGCGGCCTCACCCCCGCCTCCGTCCGAGCGCTCCTCTAGAAAGCTTCCCCATGCACCACAGCTGGGGCAGCGCCCCAGCGGCTTCGGAGCACGGTAGCCGCACTCAACGCAGCGGTACTGGCTTTTCGGCTTGGCCATAGCCACCTCAAAGCAGACCGCCGCACCGTGCGGCGGTCTCGATCGCTTGCGGCTTCATGGGTTAGACGAGGCTGACCTCGCCGGCCTCGAAGAAGAGCTCGCCCTCCCGCAGCAGCACCCGCAAACGCTCACCGGGCCGCTCCAGCAATGCGATGGAGAGCGGGTCCTCCACCTTGTCACGGATGATGCCACGGAGGATGCGGGCCGAGCCCAGCTGCGGGGCCTGCTCCACCACCCACTCGGCGACGCTGGTGTCGAAGCTCACCTCGACCTCGCGGCTCGCGAGCTCCTCGGCGATCTCGTCGAGCATGAAGCCGGCCACTTTGACCAGGTCCTCGCGCGCAAGCGGGCCAAAGCGGATGACCTCGTCCAGGCGGTCGAGGAACTCGGGCGTGAACAGCGCCTTGAGCGGCGACTCGCTGTCGACCTCGGTTTCGGTGAAGCCGATGGCCGGACCGACGTTGAAGCCGGTGTTCGAGGTCATGATCAGGATGACGCGGCGGAAGTCGACGGTGCGGCCGAGACCGTCGGTGAGGCGGCCGTCGTCGAGTACCTGCAGGAAGGCGCCGTAGACGTCGGGGTGGGCCTTCTCGATCTCGTCGAGGAGGACGACGCTGAAGGGCTGGCGCCGCACCGCTTCGGTGAGGCGGCCGCCCTGCTCGTAGCCTACGTAGCCCGGAGGCGCACCGATCAGCTTGGAGATCGAGTGCGGCTCCTGGAACTCGGACATGTCGAAGCGGATGAGCGCGCGCTCGCTGCCGAACAGTGTTTCGGCCAGCGCTTTGGCCAGCTGGGTCTTGCCGACGCCGCTGGGACCGACGAAGAGGAAGCTCGCGGTCACCCGGGCGCGGCCGCCCAGCCCCACCCGGGCGCGCCGCAGCGCCGAGGCCAAGGCGCGCACCGCCTGGTCCTGGCCGACGACCTTCTCGCGCAGGCGCGCCTCGAGCTCGAGCAGGTTCTCCTCCTCGGACTCGTCCACGTAGACGCCGCCCCAGGAGTCCACGACGGTCTCCAGGTCCTCGCGGGTGACGACCGGGGTGTCGTCCTCGTCGGTGGCGACGGGCAGGCCCAGCGAAGCGTTCAAACGCACGCGGCTCGCCGCCTCGTCGATCAGGTCGATGGCCTTGTCGGGGAAGTTGCGCCCCGGAAGGCCGCGCACGCCGATGCGCACCGAGGCCTTGAGGATCTCGTCGGGGATGATGACGCCGTGGTGCGCCTCGTAGCGCGGGCGCAGGCCTTTGAGGATCTCGAGCGTCTCCTCGGGGTTGGGCTCGAGCACGATCACCGGCTGGAAGCGGCGCTCGAGCGCCGCGTCCTTCTCGACGTAACGGTGGTACTCACCGGTCGTGGTCGCGCCGATGAGCTGAATCTCGCCGCGCGAAAGCGGCGGTTTCATGATGTTGGCCGCGTCGAGCGTGCCCTCGGCGCCGCCGGCGCCGATGAGGGTGTGCAGCTCGTCCATGAAGGCGATGATCTTCCCGTTCTTGAGCTCTTCGATGATCTGGCGCAGGCGCTCTTCGAACTCGCCGCGGTACTTGGTGCCCGCGACCACCCCGGCCAGGTCGAGGCTGACCACGCGCGCGCCCTGCAGCACCGGGGGCACCCGGCCCTCGACGATCGCCTGGGCCAGCCCCTCGACGATCGCCGTCTTGCCCACGCCGGGGTCGCCCACCAGCACGGGGTTGTTCTTGGTGCGGCGGGCCAGGATCTGGATGACGCGGTTGATCTCGTCCACCCGGCCGATGACCGGGTCGAGCTTGCCCTCGCGGGCGTCCTTGGTGAGGTCGCGCGCGTACTCGTCGAGGAAGGGCGTCTGCGCGGCCTTCTCCTGGGTGGCTTCTTCGCCGCCGGCCATGATGCGCCAGCGGATCGTGTCCACGTCCTTGGCAAAGTGGCTGAGGATGCGGTAGGCGACGCCGTCGCCCTCGCGGATGATGCCGAGGAGGATGTGTTCGGTACCAATGGCCGGGGAGCTCATGTTGCGGGCCTCGGCGCCGGCCAGCTCCATCACCCGGCGCGCGCGCGGGGTGATGGCCGGGGGCTCGCCGGAGCGGCTCCCCTCGCCGCGGCCCACCAGCTCTTCCACCATGCGACGCATGGCCTCCAGGTTGGCCCCGTATTCGGCCAGGATGCGGGCCGCGGTGCCGCCCTCACGCATGAGGCCGAGCAGAAGGTGCTCCGGCCCGATCATCGAGTGGCCCAGGCGGCTCCCCTCTTCGCGGGCGTAGTGGAACACCAGGCGTGCACGGTCGTCGTATCGGTTCAAGGCGAAAACTCCTTTCTGCTCCGTGCCTTGAAGACTTCTTGCCTGCAGGCTCCTGCGCGTTTCGAGCGCGTCGAAGACGAAGATGGAGCCTGTCTCTATGATATAGTATCCGCGCGCGTTCCGCGCGGGTGAACCGCCCGTGACAACCTCTCATGAACAGGAGCCGGGGATGCTCTTTCAAGACCTGATCTTAAAACTTCACGACTACTGGGGCGGCTACGGCTGCGTGATCACGGAACCCTACGACACCGAGGTGGGGGCGGGCACCTTCTACCCCACCACCTTCCTGAGGGCGCTGGGCCCCCGGCCCTGGAAGACGGCCTACGTGGCCCCGAGCCGCCGGCCCCAGGACGGCCGCTACGGCGAAAACCCCTACCGCTTCCAGTACTACTTCCAGTACCAGGTCGTCCTCAAACCCTCCCCCGCCGACGTGCAGGACCTCTACCTCGACTCGCTGCGCGCCATCGGCATCCGGGTAGAGGACCACGACGTGCGCTTCGTCGAGGACAACTGGGAAAGCCCCACGCTGGGCGCCTGGGGGCTGGGCTGGGAGGTCTGGCTCGACGGCATGGAGATCACCCAGTTCACCTACTTCCAGCAGGTGGGCGGCGTCGACGTCAACCCGGTGAGCGTCGAGATCACCTACGGGCTCGAGCGCATCGCCCTCTACCTGCAGAACAAGAAGCACACCTACGACGTCGAGTACGCCCCCGGGGTGACGATCGGCGACCTGCGCCGCGACTTCGAGCTGGAGCACTGCGCGTACAACTTCAAGCACGTGAAC
>JALSIA010000186.1 GCA_026981865.1 Thermaceae bacterium | reverse complement strand
CCAGGTACGCGTCCGCAGCCCGGTAAGCCACGGGAGGATCGCCACCGAGCCAAAGGCTGGTGGGGCGCTCGCCGTCCTCCTGCAGCGCCCATTCCAGTTCGTGGTTCTGACCGATGCGCCGGATGCTGCGTCCGTACCCGTCCCGGCCCACGCGCCCCAAGAAACGCGTGCGCGCACCGGCGGCGCGCGCGGCCAGGGCCTGGCGCAGCAGCGGCCCGCCCAGCGCCACCTCCAGGCAGGCTTCTCCGGAGTTCGTCAGCTCTGCGTAGAGTTCACCAAACACCAGCAGCATCTCGCCCTCGCCTTCGTGCGGGCTCGGCCCGTACTTAAAGACTACGACGCGGGCGGGCTACCACTCCACCCAGGCCTCCCCGGCCTGCAGCTCCACGCGGAAGCGGCCGTCCCGGTACTCGAACGGGGCGCTGGCGCGCCGGGGTTCGTCCACACCCACCAGCTCGAGCCAGGTGCGCCCGTTGGTTACGGGCTCCTGGGTCACGAGCAGGCGCGCGCCGTCGTACCGGCCGGTCAGGCGCACCCGCAGCCCCGCGCCGTCGCCCTCACCCTCGTCCAGGTAGGCCGCGCCGAGCACGTGCGCGGCCGGCGCCACCCGCCAGACGAGCGGATCCCACTGCGCCTGCGCGTGCGTCTCGGGAGTCGTAAGCGGCAGTGCGCTGCCCACCCGCTGCCACAGGGGAATGCGGTCCAGCGGCGCCTCGGCCACCACCCACGCCGGTCCCGCCTGCTCGGCCCCGGTCCAGAACTCGCGCCAGCCGCCTTCGGGAAGGTAGACGAGGCGGCGGCACGCCCCCGGCTGCAGGACGGGCGCCGCCAGCAGGTCGGGCCCCAGCAGGAACTGGTCGTGTACGGCCGCGGCCTCGGGGTCGCCCGGGAAGTGGTAGAAGAGCGGACGCATCAGCGGCTGGCCCGTGCGCGCGGCCTCCTCGGCCAGGGTGTAGAGGTAGGGCAGCAGCCGGTAGCGGAAGCGGATGGCCTCGCGCATGTGCCCCAACCAGGGCTCGCCGAAGGCCCAGGGCTCCTGGCGGCGGCTGGTCTTGGCCGAGTGGTTGCGCATGAAGGGGTAGAAGGCCCCGAGCCAGGTCCAGCGGGCCAGCAACTCGCCGTCGGCGTCGCCGCGGAAACCGCCGATGTCGGCCCCGCAGAAGGCGACGCCCGAAAGCCCAAGGTTGAGCAGCATGGGCACGCTCATGGCCATGTGCTCCCAGTAGCTGCCGTTGTCGCCGGTCCAGACCCAGGCGTAACGCTGGATGCCCGAATAGCCCGAACGGGTGAGGACGAAGGGGCGACGCCCCTCCCGCAGGTGTGCAAGCCCCTCGAAGGTGGCCCGGCTCATCAAGAGGCCGTAGAGGTTGTGCACCTCGGCGTGCAGCCGCTCGCCGTGGCGGGCGTCGGAGGGCAGCGTCTTGCCGATGCCGAAGGTCTCGTCGCCCTCAACCGCAAAGGCGGCGGGCTCGTTCATGTCGTTCCAGATGCCGGCTACGCCGGCCTCGACGAGCGGCCGGTGCTGCTCGCCCCACCAGCGGCGCACCTCGGGCCGAGAAAAGTCGGGCCAGACCGCCGGCTTGGGCCAGACCTCGCCCACCAGCTCCTCCTCGCGGCGGTTCTTTACGAAGGCATCGAGCTTTCTTCCGCTCTCATAAACGGGGTAGCCCGCCTCTTTCTTGACGCCCGGGTCGACGATCGTCACAACCCGTACGCCCTTTTCGGCCAGTTCGCGTACCAGCCGCGGCGGATCGGGGAAACGGTGGGGGGAGAAGGTGAAGACCTTGTAGCCGTCCATGTAGTCGATGTCGAGCCAGAGCGCGCTCACGGGAATCTCGTGGCGCTCGAACTGCCGGACGACCTCGCGCACCGCCGCCTCGTCGGGGTAGCTCCAGCGGCATTGGTGAAAGCCCAAGGCCCACAGCGGTGGAAGCGGCGGCCGGCCCACCAGTGCGGTGAAGCGCTCCAGCACCGCCGCCGGCTCGGGGCCCGGCACCAGCCAGAGATCGAAGGTGGGCCCCTCTACGGCAATGCGGCTACGACCGGGTTCGCGCGCGGCCAGGTCGAAGAGGCTCTTCCAGCTCTCGTCCAGGTAGAGTCCGCGTGCCTGCCCCGCATCGAAGGCGATCACGAAGGGGTGGGCCTGGTAGAGGGGGTCGTCCTTCGGCTGTTGTTCGAAGGCGTCGGCGGTCCAGTTGAGCCAGCGCCGCCCCTTCTTGTCAAGGAAGCCGGTACGCTCGCCCAGGCCGAAGTAGCGCCTCCCGTCGCGTTCCCGCAGGTGCAGTGCGTAGCCCCCGCCCAGGGCGTGGCCGTCCTCGGTCTCGCGCACCGCGCCCACGCCCGCCACCGCCTCGGCCACGGCGGCGGCGTCGGTCGTCCAGGTGGGGAGTTCGCCCACCTGCAGGTCGGCGAACTCGAGCCCCGCCCAGACCAGCGCGAAGGGCGCCAGGGCGAGGCGCAGATCGGCATCGCCCGCGCGCAGCTCCAGGCCTTCGGGGGTGGGCTCCGCCTCGATGGGCAGAGCGCCGGGACGCTCGACGACCCAGCTGCCCTTCCCTGCGTCGCGCGGCCGGTGCCAGACCAAGAACCGCCAGTACCCCCCGGCGTAGGCCTCGAGCCGCGCCTGCGACTGCGCCCCCGATAGCCAAAGCACGCCGTCCTCGATCCGGTAAGCGTCGAAGTTCACGTTTCGCATACCCTGCCCCCTTTCGTTTCCAGCTCCGCCCGCGTCGGCGGGTCGGCTCCGGCACGCACGAGCGTCAGCCCCGACACCCGGCAGGCGAAGACCAGGGCCTCCTCAAGCCCGTCACGGTCGAGCGCCGCACCGTCCAGAACACCGCTACCGTGGGCCCAAGCCAGCAAGCCGGCCGCGAAAGCGTCGCCTGCACCCACCGTGTCCACGACCCGCACCGCGGGCGGGGGCACGTGCACCTCGTGCCCCTCCGAAAACCCCACCGCACCCCCCGGACCCAGCGTGAGAACGACCCAGCGCACCCGCTCGCGCAGGAGTTCGAGCGCAGCCTCCCGCCCGCGGCCCGCAGCCAACCAGTCCAGGTCGGCCGCGCTCAGCTTGACCAGGTCGAAGCGGTCCAGGCGCTCCCAGAAGGCCTGGCGAAACGGCGGCGGCGTCAACCCGGGCCGCACGTTCGGGTCGAAGCTGACGAACGCGCCCTTCAGACGATCGAGCCGCGCCCACACCGCGCCCGCCGCCGGCTCCACCGCCGCGGCCAGCGAACCGGCGTGCACCGCCCGCACGCCATCGGGCAGCTCCGGCCAGCCCGAGGCTTCGAAGGCGGTGCCGCGCAGGTAGAAGCGGTACGCGGCCTCGCCCGCCGCCCCCGCCTCCACCCGCGCGAGCGGCGTGGGGCCTTCGCTGAAAGGCCCGGCCGCCTCCACCCCGGCCCCGCGCAAACGATCACGGATCCAGCGGCCCCAGCCGTCGCGGGAGAGGCCACCGTAGAAGCGGGTGGGGATGCCCAGCCTCCCCAGCCCCAGGGCCACGTTGGCCGGGGAGCCGCCGGCCTGGGCGCGCCACAAACCCGGACGCCCCGCCGGCAGCAGGTCCACCAGCGCCTCGCCCAGGACCGCGATCATCCCTTGACCGCCCCCGCCGTCAGGCCCGAGACCAGCCGCTGCTGGAAGACCAGCACCAGCACGATCAGCGGTACGGTGACGATCACGCTCGCGGCCATGATCTGCGCCCAGGGCAGCTCGTACTGGCTGGCCCCGCTGAAAAGCGCGATGGCCACCGGCACGGTGCGGGCGCTGTTGTCGATGGTGAAGGTCAGCGCAAAGAGGAACTCGTTCCAGGCCTGAATGAAGGCAAGCAGTCCCGCGGTCACCAACCCCGGCGCCATCAATGGCAGCAGCACGATGCGCAGGACCTGCATCGGGCTCGCGCCATCCACGTAGGCGGCCTCCTCGAGCTCACGCGGAATCTCGCGGATGAAACTCGTCAACACCCAGATGGTGAAGGGCAGGGTGAAGATCATGTAGGCCAACACCAACGCCCACCAGGTGTTGTAGAGCCCCAGGCTGCGGATCAGCACGAACATTCCCCCCAGCACGCTGATCTGCGGGAACATCGAAACCGAAAGGATGGCGTAAAAGACGGTGTGCTTGCCCAAGAAGCGGAAGCGCCCCAGGGCGTAAGCGGCGGTGGAACCGATGAAGAGCGAGAGCAGCGTGGTCAGCCCGGCTACGATGGTGGAGTTGAGCAGGTTGTGACCGAAGGGTTGCTGGGTGAAGACGTCCACGTAGTTCTGCCAGCGCGGGTGCTCGGGCCAGTAGAGCACCGGGGTGGCGAACAGCTCCTGGGGACTCTTGAGCGAGCTGACCACCGCCCAGTAAAAGGGGAAGATCAAGTAGACGAGAATGACGGCGAGCAATAGGTAGAAGAGCGCCCGCCCGGTCCAGTAACGCCAGCGCACAGCGGCCTCCTAGTCCAGCTCCACCCGCAGGCTCACTAGATAAGCCGCGGCGAAGAGGGCGATGATCAGGAAGATGCCCATGGATACGGCCGAGCCGTAGCCGAGGGCGCCGAAGTCGACGAGTTGCTGACGGGCGTAGACCGACATGCTCATCGTCGTGGGGTTGGTGCCGGTCATCACATAGATCACGTCGAAGACGCGCAGCGCGTCGAGGGTACGGAAGATGAGCGCCACCAGCAGCGCCGGCTTGAGCAGCGGCAGGGTGATCTGCCAGAACTGCTGCCAGGGGCTGGCGCCGTCGACGGTCGAGGCCTCATAGAGCTCGCGCGGGATCGACTGCAGCCCGGCGAGCAGGAGGAGCGCCATGAAGGGGGTCGTCTTCCAGACGTCCACGGCGATGATGCCGGGAAGCGCCAGGTGGGGGTCGGCCAGCCAGGCCAGCGGCGCGGCGATCAGGTGGGCCCGCATGAGCAGGTCGTTGACGACGCCGTAGACGTCGTTGTACATCCAGCGCCACATCTGGGCGCTGACCACGGTGGGGATCGCCCAGGGAACCAGCATGGCCGTGCGCATCAGGCCGCGCCCGGTAAAGTTGGCGTTCACGACCAAGGCGATGCCCAGGCCCAGGACGGTCTCGAGCGCGACGGAAACCACCGTGAAGACCGCGGTGTTCTTCAGGCTGATCCACCAATAGGGGTCGGCCAGTAGAAACCGGTAGTTGTCGAGCCCCACCCATTCGGGCTGGAGCGGAAACTGCAGGATGCTGACTTGATAGAAACTAAGTTGAAACGTCCGCCACAGCGGATAGGCCGCCACCACGAGCAACACGAGCAGGCTCGGCAGCAGGAAGAGCCAGGCGGTGCGGGTGCGACGGGCGGCGAGACGGCTTGGTTGGGTCACGTCACACTCCAAAAGCGCCCCGCCGGCCGAAGCCGGCGGGGCGGTGCGGGGTCTACCAGCCCTTACCTTTGATGCGCTTCAGCTGTTGCTCCAGCATCCGCAGCGAGGTGGCCGCGTCGGTCTGCCCCACGAGCACGTTGTGCACTGCGGTCCAGAAGGCGCTCGAGACCTGGTTGTACTTCTGCTTGGTCTGGGCGCTGGGGCGCGGCACCGCGTTCACGAATACGTCGTAAAGCTTGCCCATGAAGGGGTTGGCCGCCAGCACGTCCGCGTCCTTGTAAAGCGCAGGGCGGGTGGGCAGGAAGCTGCCCTTGATGGCGCGGCGCTTCTGCTCGGCGTAGCCCGTGAGGTAAACGATCAGGTCCACGGCTTCCTTGGGATGCTTGCTGAAGCGCGAAACCGCCAGCTGCCAGCCGCCCAGGGTGGCCGCGTGCTGGCCGTCCGCGCCGCCCTTGGGCAGCACGGTCACGTCGAACTTGCCTTTGATGGGGCTGTCGGCGCTGTTGCCCAACGAGTAGGCGTAGGGCCAGTTGCGCATGAAGGCGGCGTTGCCGGCCTGCCAGACGCCACGGGCCTCTTCCTCCTGGTAGGAGGTCACGCCCGGAGGGGCAATCTTGCCCACCCAGCGCGCCGCGGTGTCAATGGCCTTGGCGGCCATGGGGTTGTTGATGGTGATGTTGCCGGCCTGATCGACGATCGTACCGCCGCCATAGGAGAAAATCCACTCGAGCGCGTCGCAGGTCAGCCCTTCGTAGGCCTTGCCCTGGAAGACGAAGCCCCAGAAGCTGCCGTTGCCGGCCTGGCGTTCGCCGGACTGGATCTTGGCGGCCATCTGCTCGAGCTCATCCCAGGTGGTGGGCGGCTTGGAGTAGCCGTACTTCTTTAGCAGGTCGGTGCGGTAGTAGAGCAGCCCCGCATCGGTGAACCAGGGCAAAGCCACCAGCCGACCGTCCACGGTGTTGGCCGCGACGATGCGTGGGAAGAACTGGGCCACCAGGTCAGGCGTGACGTAGTCGTTAAGGTCGACGAAGAAGTCGGAGAGGATGCCGGGCCAGATGACGTCGATCTGGTAGACGTCGATGTCCGACGAACCCGCCGCCAGCTGCTGCTGGTAGAGGGCCAGGCGATCGGTGGTCGAGTTTGGTGTGGAGACCACCTCGACCTTGTTGCCGGTCTTCTGGGCCCAGGCCTGGGTGCCTTCGGTGCAGAGCTCCAGCTCCTGACCAACGGCCCCGCACGAGATCCGCAGGGTCACACCCTGCGCACTGGTAGCGCTTCCAAAGGCTACCGCCAAGAACGCAACCGCCAAATACCTCAGAGATTTCATTCGCCACCTCCGTGATTGTTACTGCAGTCCAGATTATACAAACTTGCAAGCCGCGCTAAGGTAATGCATCAACATTTTGGACTCCGACCCGGCACCACGGGGCCAAATCGAATACGTAGCCGCTCCTCGTTGGCGTATAATTTCGCTATGTCCGGCCCCTCCGAAGCGCCCGCGGTCGAGGCCTCCGCGCTCACCCATCCGGGGCGAAAGCGCACCACCAACCAGGATGCGGTGGGCCAGAAGCTGACCGATCGCGGCGGGGTCTTCGTCGTCGCCGACGGTATGGGCGGGCACCGGACGGGCGAGCTGGCCTCCAAGCTGGCGGTCAAGAACATCCTCGAGGTCACCGAAGAGGACACCCCCTCCCCCACCCTGCTGCTCGAAGCCTTCGAAGAGGCCAACGACGCCATCTACATGGCCGGGCAGCGCCCCGAGTCGCGCGGGATGGGCACCACGGCCACCGCGCTGGCGCTGGATCTGCCCTACGCGCTCATCGCCCACGTGGGCGACTCGCGCGCCTACCTGCTGCGCGACGGGGTGCTTACCCAGCTGACCCAGGACCACTCCTGGGTGGCCGAGCGCCTGCGCCAGGGGCTGCTCACCCCCACCGAAGCGCGCAACCACCGCTGGCGCAACGTGATCACCAACGCGCTGGGGTCGTTTCCCGAAGCGCGGGTGGACCTGATCGGCCTCAAGGTTCAGGCGGGCGACCGTTTCCTGATCTGCAGCGACGGACTCTCGGGCGTCCTCGAAGACGCGGTGTTGCAGGAGGTGCTCGAGTCCATGCCCCCCGACGCCGCCGCCGAGCGGCTCGTCAAGCTCGCCAACGAATGGGGCGGCCCCGACAACATATCGGTCGTCGCCGTCTCCGTGAACCGCATCCCCGAAGACCGCGCCCCCCCACCCTGGGCCCTCCCGCTCGAAGGCGGCGAACCCGTCGTGCTCGCCATGGGGCAGGAAGACGAAAGCGTGCACACCCAGGTAATCGAGCCCGGGCGGCCGCGCAGCTTCTGGCACCGCTGGCGTGACCTCATCTTCCTGATCGTCTATGTGGCGCTGTTGCTCTTCGTTCTGCTGTTTAATAACAGGTAGGAGGTGCCTATGCAGCGCGTGCAAACCGAACGGGCCCCCGCGGCCATCGGGCCGTACAGCCAGGCCGTCAGATCGGGCGGCATGGTCTTCGTTTCCGGACAGATCCCCCTCACCCCCGCCGGCGAGCTGGTGGACGGAGGCATCGAGGCCCAGACCGAGCAGGTGCTCAAGAACCTGGCGGCGGTGCTCGAGGCCGCCGGAAGCCGCCTGGACCGCGTCGTCCAGGTGAGCGCCTTCCTGGCCGACATGAACGACTTCGCCCGTTTCAACGAGGTCTACGCCCGGCACTTCCGCGAACCCTATCCGGCGCGCGCCGTCGTCGAGGTGGCCCGCCTGCCGCGTGACGTACGGGTCGAAGTGGCCTGCATCGCCGAAGGAGGAGAACAGTGAAGATCCTGCACCCCACCGATTTTTCCGAAGCGTCCATGAAGGCCCTCGAGGTGGTGCGCCAGCTCAAGAAGCCGCTCGGCGCGCAGCTGATCCTGCTCCACACCCTCGAACCCACGCCGCAGATGCCCATTTACGGCGACTACTGGACCGAACGCCTGGGCGAGGTGATGCAGCAGGCCCAGCACGAGGCGCTGGAAGAGGCCCGCAAGCACCTGCAGACCCTCGACCCCGACGCCGAGCACCACCTCGAGGTGGGGCATCCCCTGCGGGTGATCCTCAAGTACGCCAAAGAAAAGGACGTGGACCTTATCGCCATGGGCACCCACGGCGCCGACACCCTGCTCGAGCGCATCCTGGGCTCGATCACCGAGCGCGTCATCGAGGTGTCGGGCAAACCGGTGATGGCCGCGCGCGCGGGCATCGAGGTTCGGCCCTTCAAGCACTTCCTGGTCAGCACCGCGCTGGCCGATCCCTCGAGACGGGCGCTCGAGTTCGCAAAGAAGATTGCCGACGCCGTAGGCGCGCGCATCACCCTGATGCACTCCGTCGAACCCATTGCCGAGCCGCCGATCCCCATCCACATGCCCGACCCGCGCTACATCGAGGAGCGGCAGGCCCTGATCGAACAGCTCGCCAAGCAATTGCACGAGTTCGCCGCCCCCTACGGGGCGCGCCCCCTGCTCAAGGAGGCCAAACCGGTCGACGCCATCTGCCAGGTCGTGGCCGAGGAGGACATCGACGCCGTCTTCATCGGCAAGAGCCGGCAGAGCCGCTTCATGGGCTCGGTCACCCGCGAGGTCCTCGAGCGCGCGCAGGTGCCCGTCTTTGTGCATCCTTAGATGGACGTCGTACGCGCCTTTCACGAAAGGGACCGGCGCGCCCTGGCGCGCGCGTTGACCTGGGTCGAGTCGGGCCTGCCTGAAGGAGAGGAGCTTCTCAAAGCAGCGCGCGGGCAGGGGCACGCCAAGGTGGTGGGCCTCACCGGCAGCCCCGGCGCCGGCAAGAGCACACTGGCCGACCGCCTCATCGAAGCCGTGCGCGCCCGCGGCGAAACCGTGGCCGTGCTCGCCGTGGACCCCAGCTCGCCCTTCACCGGCGGCGCGATCCTGGGCGACCGCATCCGCATGATGCGCCACCACAAGGACGAAGGGGTCTTCATCCGCTCCATGGCCAGCCGCGGCTCGCTGGGCGGACTGGCGGGGGCCACCGTCGCGGCGCTGGCACTCCTCGAGGCCTTCGGCTTCGACTGGGTCTTCCTCGAGACCGTAGGCGTGGGCCAGAGCGAGGTGGACATCGCCCGGGTGGCCGACACCACGGTGCTCGTGCTCACCCCCGCCGCCGGCGACGCGGTGCAGGCCTTCAAGGCCGGGGTTATGGAGATTGCCGACCTGATCGTGGTCAACAAGTTCGACCTGCCCGGCGGCGAGCGGGTGGTGCAGGAACTCAAGGCCACGCTCGAATTCGCCCCACCGCGCCCCGCGGGCTGGCAGGTACCGGTGCTGACCACCGTGGCCCAGTCGGGTCAGGGCACCGAGGAGCTGCTCGAGGCCATCGAGGCCCACCACGAACACCTCGAGCGGCACGACCTGCTCGAACCCCACCGCATCGAGCGGGCCCGCTTCGAGATCGCCAGCGTCATCCAGGCCCTGGGCCAGGAGAGCGCCCGCAAGAGCGACGCGCTGGTGCGCGAGGTGGCCGCGGGCCGGCTCAGCCCACGCGAGGCCGCGGGCCGGCTAGTGGCGCGCGCGCTCGAGGCGCCGGACCAGGGCAGCTAGCGCCTCGCTCACCTCGACCGGGTAGTCGGGCGCCGGGTCTTTGGCGATGACCCGCAGGTCCTCGGGCAGCCGCGCCAGCCAGCCGCGCACGCGCTCCCGCACCTCCGTGAGCGGCTCGGGTGCGGCCAGGCGCCGGCCGTTTTGCATGCGCGGCGCGAGCAGGGGCTCGCCCGCTGGCTTTTCGCCCGCCAGCCCCAGGACGTCCTGCACCGCGCCCTCGCCCCAGCGACGCCAGACCTGCTTGCGCCCCGGCCAGGTGCGCTTGCCGGGGCTCTTCTTCAGCCGGGGCCCGGCCGCGTCCTCCACCAGCTTGTAGACGCCGCCCAGCGCGGGCAGGTCGTAGCTGGTGCCCAGGCGCGTGCCCACCCCGTACCCCTCGGCCACGCCGCCGGCGGCCCGGAAGGCCTGGATACGGTACTCGTCCAGGTCGCCGGAGATGAAGATCTGCACCTCGGGAAATCCGGCCTCGTCGAAGAGCCGGCGCACCCTGCGGGTGAGCGTGGGCAGGTCGCCCGAGTCGATGCGCACCCCGGCCAACCGGCGGCCTTGCTCACGCAACTCGCGGGCCACCAGCAACGCCCGGCGCGCGCCTTCGAGGGTGTCGTAGGTGTCGATCAGCAGGACCGGGCGCGGGTGGTCGGCGGCGAAGGCGCGAAAGGCCTCGAGCTCGCTGGGAAAGCTCATCACGTAGGCGTGCGCCATCGTCCCCACCACCGGCAGGCCCAGCCGCCGGCCCGCCTCGACGTTCGAGGTGCCGTCGAAGCCCGCCAGGTAGCTGGCGTAGGCCACCCCCAGCGCGGCCTCGGGGCCGTGGTCGCGCCGGGGGCTGAAGTCGGCCAGGCTGGCCTCCCAACCGGCCGCCAGGCGCACCCGCGCCGCCTTGGAGGCGATCAGGGTGTGGAAGTTGACCACGTTGAGCAGGTAGGTCTCGACGATCTGGGCCTCGATACGCGGCGCCTCCACCCGCACGAGCGGCTCACCCGGGAAAACCAGCTCGCCCTCGCGCACCGCCCACACCTCTCCGGAAAAGCGAAGCTCCGCCAGGTAGTCCAGGAAGGCCTCGGAAAAGATGCCCAGCGAGCGCAGGTAGGCGCGGTCCTCCTCGCCGAAGCGCAGCCGCTCCAGGTAGTCGAGTGCGGCCTCCACACCGGCGGCCACCAGGAAGCGGCGGCCCGGCACCGGCGGGCGCACGAAGAGCTCGAAGACCGCACGGTCGTTCATCCCGCGCCTCCAGTAGGAGTCGGCCATGGTCAGCTCGTACAGATCGA
>JALSIA010000185.1 GCA_026981865.1 Thermaceae bacterium | reverse complement strand
CACCCCGGTCGGCCTCGCCAACTACCGCGAGCTGCTGGCCGACCCCGCCTTCTGGCACAGCCTGCGGGTCACGCTGGTCTTCGCCGCGGTGACGCTGCCCAGCTTCCTGGGGCTTTCGCTGCTCGTTGCCTTTGCGCTCGAGGGGCAGCCCTACGAGCGCTGGGTGAAGGGACTCTTGTTCCTCCCGGGCCTGGTCACCCTCTCGGCGGCGGCGGTGAGCTGGTACACCCTGCTCTCGCCCGAGTACGGCGCGCTGCAAACGCTGCTCTACGCCCTGGTGCCCGAAGACAGCCCGCTCGCTGCCTGGTTGGTCGTGCCCGCCTGGGACCGGGAGCCCATCTGGGCGCTCTTGCTGGTCGCGGCCTTCACCCTCTGGCGCTACCTGGGCTACGGCGTGCTCGTGGTCTCGGCGAGCCTAAAGGGGATCCCCCGCTCGCTGTTGGAGGCCGCCTGGGTGGACGGGGCCACGCCGCGCCAGGCGGTGCGCTACGTGACGCTGCCGCTGCTGCGCCCCGCGGTCACCTTCTTGCTGGTGGTGGGCACGATCCTCACGCTGCAGTCCTACGTGGCCGTCTTCCTGCTCACCCGCGGCGGCCCCTTCGGGGGCACCCGGGTGCTGGGCTACTTCATCTACGAGGTGGGCTTCGAGCAGTACCGCCTGGGCTACGCCGCCGCGGCGACGATCGTGCTGCTGTTGCTCACGCTGGGCCTCGCCTACGCCCAGGCGCGCTTCATGGAGGAACGCTAGTGAAGAACCTTGCGCGTCACCTCTTCGTGGCCCTGCTCGTCTTCGCCGTGGCCCTGCCCTTCCTCTGGATGGCCTACGCCGCTTTCCTGCCGCCCGAGCTGGTCTACGCCGGCGAGATCACCCGGCTGGGTTTCAGCCTCGAGAACTTCCGCGCCCTGGCCCCCGAGGGCTTCTGGGGGCGGCTCGTCTACAGCCTGGGGGTGAGCGGGCTGGCCACGCTGCTGGCGCTCCTTACCGGCTTCCCCGCGGCCTACGCGCTGCGCGAGGGGGCGCCGCTCTTGGGCCTCTACCTCTTCCTGCTCGCGGTTCCGGCGGAGATGCTGCTGGTGCCGCTCTACGGGGTGCTCGCCGGAACCCACCTGCTGGGCAGTCCCTGGGCGCTCGTCTGGCCCTTCGCCGCCAGTCCCTTCGTGGTCTTCCTGCTCTATCAGGGGCTGCGCAGCGTGCCCTGGCAGGTGGTGGAGGCGGCGCGCATCGACGGCGCGGGCGAGGGGGTGGTGCTCGTGCGGGTGCTCCTGCCCATGATGGCCGGGCACCTGGTCACCGCCGGGGTGCTTTCGTTCGCGGCCCACTGGAACCTGGTCCTCTACCCGCGGGTAATGACCTCGGAGACCTGGTGGACGTTGCAGGTGTGGATGGCCGACCTGGTGCGCAAGTACCCTTCGGACTGGGGTCTGCTCTCGGCGGCGGCGCTGCTCGGGACGCTGCCGCTCGCGGGGGTGTACCTCCTCTTCGAACGCAAGATCGTGGAGACCTTCGAGGGAAGTTTGAAAGGTTAAGGTGGAGCTATGAAACGTTGGTGGATCCTAGCCCTGTTCGCCCTGGCGCCGGCGCTGGCGCAGGTGAACGTGACGTTCTGGCATTCGATGGACGGCCCCGCCGGCGAGGCGATCGACCGCTTCGCCGACCGCTTCAACGCCGCGCAGCCGGACTACCGGGTCGTTCCCCGGTACGTGGGCGACTACCGCGAGGCCGAGACCAAGCTGATCGCGGCGCTGCGCACCGGCAGCGCGCCGGTGCTCTACCAGGCCGAGATCGCCTTCTTCCCGCGGCTGGTGGCCGAGGGGACGGTGCGTCCGCTCGACGCCCTCACCGCCTCGCTGGACCCCGATTTCGTGGCCGACTTCTTCGAGGCCCCCTGGAACTACGGCGTGGTGGGCGGCGTGCGCTACGGGCTGCCCTTCAATACCTCCACGCCGGTCCTCTTCTACAACGCCGATGCCCTGCGTACCCTGCGCCTGCCGGTACCCGGCGACTGGAAGACCTTCGAGGACGACGCCCTCAAGCTGACCACCCGGCGCAGCAAGGGGTTCATCGCCATTCTCGACTCCTGGATCTTCGAGGCCATGGTCACGAGCCGCGGCGGCAGCCTGGTGACCGCGGACGGCCGGCCCAACTTCGACAGCCCCGAGGCGGTGGATGCCCTGGAGATGCTGCGCCGGCTGGTGGACAAGCGGGCCGCGATCCCGCGCAACCTGGCCGAGGCGCAGTTCGCGCAGCTCGACTTCGTGCGCACCAAGGGGATGATGGTCTTCGCCTCGATCGCCAACTGGCCGGCGGCCGAGAAGTACTCCTTCGCCTTCGAGCTGGGGGTGGCCCCGGTGCCCCACGAGCCCGGCGGCAAGGTGCCCATGGGCGGCGCCGAGCTGGTGGTGCTAAAGGGTGCGTCCGAGGAAGAGGCCCAGGGCGCCTTCGCCTTCTGGCGGTTCCTGATGCAGCCCGAGAACCTCGTCGAGTGGATCCAGGCCAGCTACTACGTGCCGCTGCGGCGGTCGGTGCTTCCGCTGCTCGAGGACTTCTACGCCGAGAACCCCTACCGCAAGGTGGCCTTCGAGCAGATCGCGCGTGCGGTGCCGCGGCCGCGGGTGCCGCAGTTCGCGGTCTGGCGCGACTACCTGGACGAAGCGCTGGAGAAGGCGCTCAAGGGGCGCACGGACCCGCGGCAGGCGCTCGAGGAAGCCCAGAAGAAGGCCCTGGAGGTCCGGTGAGGCTCGGGTTCTCGGCGGTCACCGCCGGTCTGGTGGACCCGCGCGAGGCCTTTGCGCTCGCCGCGGAGTTGGGGCTCGACCTGGAGCTAAGCGTGGACCTGCAGGAGATGTTCCCCCAGCTGCCGGGCGCGCGCGAGCTGCGCGAGATGGGCCGGGCCGCGGGGGTGGGCTTCACCGTCCACCTCCCCTTCGTGGACCTGAACCTGGCCTCGGTGGTGGAGGCGGCGTGGACTACCAGCCTGGAGCGGATGCAGCGGGCGCTCGAGTTCGCCGAGGCCGTAGAGGCACAGGTGGGGGTGCTGCACACGGGGCAGATCCCGCTGCGCCACCCCGTCCTGATCGAGGCCGCGAAGGAGCGGCTCGCCCGGGCGCTCGAACGCCTGGGCCCGCCCCCCGTACCCGTGGCCGTGGAGAACCTGGCCCTCGACCGCCACGACCTGCTCGAGGAGCCCGCCGAGCTCGTCCGCCTCGTCGAGGATGCGGGCGAGGGCTTCGGCTACACCCTCGACCTGCCCCACGCCTACGTGCAGGGGGGCGAGGCGCAGATCCGCGCCTACCTGGAGGCCATGCAGGCCTCGCGGGCGCCGCTTTTGCACCTGCACCTGCACGACAACCTGGGCGATCGCGACGCCCACCTGCCGGTGGGGGCGGGGAGCCTGCCCTACCCGGCGTTCAAGGAGGCGTTGGCGGGGTTTGCGGGCACGGCGGCGCTGGAGGTCGTCGGAGGCGCCGAAGGCGTGAAAAACAGCTTGCGGGCGCTGCGCGGGGCCTGGGACATTTGACCTAAGCCAGCGCCGATAGGGTGGCCCCTGAACGTGGGCACCCCCCGCGCCTTGCTGAGCTACAATAGCAAGGACGCGGGTGCCGCGTTGTAGGCGGCGAAAAAAGCCACAGTTCACGAGGAGGCGAGGAGACGTATGAATCAGAACATCGAGCGGATCGAGGTCTTCCTGGACGAGTCCAAAGAGCCCCTACAGGTGCTCACCAGCCCTCCGTTCAAGGTCACCCTGGACACCCGCCAGATCCCCGACGGACCCCACACCCTCAGGGTCGTGACCACCTTCAAAGGCGGTCAGGTCGAGGAAGAAATCATCGACTTCGAGGTCGACAACCTGCCCAGCCCCTTCGTCGACGGCCTCGACGACGGCCAGCAGGTGCGCGGCCCCGTCGAGTTCGAGGTCGTCACCGGCGACTACGCGGCGCCGAAGACCGGCGGTGGGCTCTCGATCGCCGGCGCGGTGCTGAGCGCCGTGCTGGTGCTGGGGCTCGTCTGGTTCTACTTTGCCTTCGCGCCCAGCGCCAAGGAGATCGTGAAGGAAACCGGAGCCGCCCCGGTGGAGGAGGCCGCGGCCGCGCCCGCGGGTGCGGGCGACGCGGCCGCGGGCAAGGCGGTCTACGCCGCCCAGTGCGCGAGCTGCCACGGGGCCAACGCCGAGGGCGGGTTCGGGCCGGCACTCGCGGGCGCGCCGATCGTCGAAAACGCCGACCAGTTCGCGAGCATCGTCAAGAACGGCCTTGGCGCCATGCCCCCCTTCGCCCAGCTCTCGGATCAAGAGATCGCCGACCTGCGCGCCTACCTGGGTTCGCTTGGCGGCGGCGCGACCGAGGCGCCCAAGGAGGAGGCCGCCCCCGCCCCGGCCGCCGCGGCCGCCGTGGACCCGGCGGTGATGAGCGAGGGCGAGAACCTCTACCTGGCCAGCTGCGCCGGCTGCCACCAGCCGAACGGCGCGGGCGTCGCCACCTTCCCCGCCCTGGCCGGCAACAAGAACCTGGCCGACAAGGACCTGGTCATCGACCGCATCCTGAGCGGCAAGGTGCCCATGCCGGGTTTCGCCGGACAGTACGACGACCAGCAGATCGCGGCGATCGCGACCTACATCCGCAACAGCTGGGGCAACGACTTCGGCCCGGTCGCGCCGGACGAGGTCGCCGCCAAGCGATAGGGAGGGGAAATGTACCGCAACGACACGGTTCTACCGTTCTTCGGCATCCTGTTCGGGGTGGCCCTGTGGTACATGGCCTACCTGGACGGGCTGCACATCGCCCGCTTGGCCGGCCACCAGCCTGAAGAGCTCTCGGTCGGTCAGCTGGGCTTGATCACCTTCGGGATCGTCTTCTTCCTCTGGGGGGCGATCGGGTACATCTCCGCCTGGCTCGAGGGCGGCGAGCTGCGCCCCGGGCGCGAGGAGGCGGAAGGGGGCGCGGCCCCGATGGTCGTCGTCTTCGTGCTGGCGCTCCTGCTCGTGGGGCTTTCGGGCCTCTTCGTGAACGCGGTGCTCTACGGGTTGACCGAGGGTCCGGTCAAGTCGTCGTTCATGGGGCAGCTGGCCGCGGCGATCCTGCTGGTGATGACGCTGCTGCTCGTGGTCTACAAGAAGTTCTTCGTCGACGACGAGGTGCTGGTCGAAGACGAACACTCGGAGGTGCCCTGGTAATGAGCAAGAAAACCGACACCACCCGTCGTGCCATCGTGGGCGCCACCGTCGGGGTGGGCCTGGGTCTGGGCGCGATCTCCATGCTGGTGCCCATCGGGGCGCTCAAACCCAAGAAGGAAGTGACGCCCGAGACCGAACCCCCCAAGAAGGGCGACGTCTTCGTCTTCGCCGAGGGGGACAAGAAGGGCGAGGAGATTGCTTTCGACGACCTGCCCAAGGGCGGCCCCTTCGTGCTGGCCTTCCCCAAAGACCCCAAGACCGGCGTCATCAAGAACGGTGAGCGTAACAACATGGTCCTGCTCATCCGCCTCGACCCGGCCGAGCTCAGCGCCGAAACGGCCGAGTACGCGGCCGACGGAACCGTGGCCTACTCGGCCATCTGCACCCACCTGGGCTGCACCGTGAGCGACTGGGTGGCCGACAAGGGCGACCTGCTCTGCCCCTGCCACAAGGGCATCTACGATCCGCGTCAGGGGGCCAAGGTCATCGGCGGTCCGCCGCCGCGGCCGTTGCCCGCGCTGCCCCTTCAAGTGGGGGGCGACAAGCCCGTCTGCGCCGGCGGATTCACCAGCCCGGTCGGGGTGGTGGCCGGACTCGAGCCCCAAGGGGGAAGCTGCGCCGTCTAGGAGGGGATCATGTACCGTTGGTTGGATGAACGACTCAGCTTGTCCCGCTTCAACAAGAAGTTCCTGCGGAAGGCGTTTCCGGTGCACCACTCCTTCTTCCTGGGCGAGATCACCATGTTCGCCTTCATCACCCTGGTGCTCACCGGCATCTTCCTCACCTTCAACTACGAGCCCTCGAGCCGGTTGATCAAGTACATGGGCCGCGAGCTGCCCGCCGCCTACGCCTCGATCCTCTACATCGACTCGTTGCCCTTCGGGGCGGTGTTGCGCAGCGTGCACCACTGGTCGGCCAACGTCATGATCGCGGCGGCCTTCCTGCACATGCTGCGCATCCTCGTATCGGGGGCCTACAAGAAGCCGCGCGAGATCAACTGGCTCCTGGGCCTCGCCCTTTTGGGCCTCAGCGTCGTCACCGCCTTCACCGGCTACTCGCTTCCCTTCGACGCCTTCAGCGTCACCGCGACCCAGATCGGCTACGGCATCGGCGCTTCGATGCCCTACATCGGAGAGTGGGTTTCGCAGCTGATCTTCGGCGGCGAGTACCCCACGCTGCACTCGATCCCGCGCGTCTACTCGCTGCACGTGCTTTGGTTCCCGCTTCTGCTCATGGCCCTGATCGGCGCGCACATGCTGATCATGATCAAGCAGAAGCACACCCAGCCCACCTACGCCAAGAAGGTGGCGCCGGGCAAGATCCTGGGCGTGCCCATGATGCCTCAGCAGGGCTACATGATGGGCGTCCTCTTCCTGCTTTACCTGGCCGTCGTCTTCTTCATCGGCGGCAGCTACATCGCCCACCCGGTCGAGGCCTTCGGGCCGCCCACGGCCTCCACGCCGGCGGTCAAGCCCGACTGGTACTTCCTCTGGATCTACGGCATCCTGCAGATCATCCCGGGTGACCTCAAGATCCCGCTGCCCTTCGGCGCCGCCATCAACTCCGAGTTCATCGGGGGCGTGCTGGTGCCCGGCCTGCTGGGCATCGCCGCGGTGCTGCTGCCCTTCCTGGACACCCGCAAGACCAAGCAGCGCTACATGGAGCTGCCCACCCGCCACCCGGTGCGCACCAGCGTGACCTTCGCGCTGATCGCCTTCCTGCTCACCACCACGCTGGCGGGCTGGAAGCAGGAGTTCGGCTTCTCCAACGGCCAGCTTTGGGCAATCATCATCGTGGGGACGCTGGCTACCTACCTGACCAGCTACCTGATCCTCGTCTCCTACTGGGGCAAGGCCCCCAAAGGCGAAGCCGGCGAGCTGGAAGAGGCTTGATCCGCTTTTCGTGAACCGGGGCCGGGCGCAAGCCCGGCCCTTTGGTATGGGAGCGGCCGCAGGCCGGAGGGGCCGCTCTTGGGATGTGGGCTAGCCGCGCATCGACGACGGACGTCGGGCCTTGCATCGCCCACAACCCCCTCCCCAGCCCTCCCCCGAGGGAGGGAGGACAACGCCTTTTGCTTGCCAACAAGCGGTGGCTGGTTTTGGTGAAATGCAGGCCCTCCCCTTGGAGGAGGTGACCGCAGGCCGGAGCGGGTTGTTTTGGGGGCGCAGGGCGCGGGCGGCCATGAACGGGTAGCGGACCTTCGGCTCGGGTAGGGCCGGCAACCCCGGGCCTCTTGGGGAAAGGGTGTTTCTTTGCGCAGCGAAGAAGCCGCGGCACCGAAGCGCGGCAGGGGCCCGATTGGTCGGCTCTGCCGGAATGCGGGGGTAGGAAATGAGGGGTTGGGAAATCAAGTAGGGTATCCAGCGTACCGCTTACGACCCCTTCGACGGGTTCCTGGACAAAGCCCGCTTCCTGCATCCCCTTTCCCGCTTCCCGCTTTTCTTGTATCCCGGGCGGCCGAGGCCGGTAGCCGGGGAGATCGGGCAACCCGCCCCGTGAACGCGGAGGTCCATGCCGGAGGGGGTCCGCTCACCGCTGCCCAAGAACCGCGAGAGAGAGGGGTTCAAACCCACCTGCCGCGACCGGAAGACGTGGACGCGGCCACCGCATCTTGGCGGTACCGCTGCACCACGGGCGGGCCCGCGGGCCCGCCCGTGCAACGCCCCGTGGACCCGGCTGGGGCGCTCCGCCCTACGCCCCGCTTTCCGTTTCCAGCTTCGCCAGCAGCTCGGCGATCACGTCGTAGCCGCCCTGCCAGAACTCCGCGGTGGTGATGTCGAAGCCCTCGCGCGCCAAGAGCTCCGCCGGCGCCACCGTACCGCCGGCTTCGAGAATGCGGAAGAGCCGCGGCTTGAAGGCCTCGCCCTCCTCCCGGTAACGCTTGTAGAGCGCCAGCACCAGGAGCTGGCCGAAGGCGTAGGCGTAGACGTAGAAGGGCGTGCCGTAGATGTGGGGGATGCTGATCCACTCCCAGTCGAACTCCTCGGGCAGCTCCACGGCGTCCGAGAACTGTTCTTCCAGGTTCGCGCGGTAGGCGGCCTTCAGCTCGTCGGCCGTTGCCCCCTCGGGGATCCGTCGGTGGGCTTCGATCTCGAAGAGGGCGAAGTAGGCCTGGCGCAGGACGGTGGCGTAGTTGCCGTCCATCTGGTCGAAGAGGACCTGACGCCGCACCTCGGCGTCGGACTCGGTGGCCAGCAGGTGGTCCACCAGCAGCATCTCGGCGAAGGTCGAGGCCGTCTCGGCCAGCGGCATGGGGGCGTGGAAGGTGAAGACGGGGTGCTCACCGGCGAGCATGCCGTGCACGGCGTGCCCCAGCTCGTGGGCCATGGTGCTGACGTCGTCGGGGCGGCCCTGGTAGTTGAGCAGCACCCAGGGCACCGTGCCCGGCGCGGGCGTCCAGCAGAAGGCGCCCCCGGCCTTGCCCTCGCGCACCTCGGCGTCGACGTGGCGGCGCTCGAAGACGCGCGCGGCCAGCTCGGCGAAGCGGGGATCGAAGGCGGCGAAGGCCTCGTCCACCATCCGGCGCGCCTCGGCGTAGCCGTAGCGCTTCTCGGCCTTGGTGACCGGAGCGTAGACGTCGTAGCGGCGCAGCCGCTCCATCCCCAGGACCCGCGCCTTGAGGCGGAAGTAGCGCTGGAAGAGGGGGGCGTTCTTGCGGCTGACCTCGAGCAGCGTCTCCACCACCGCATCGGGCAGGTCGTTGATCTTGTTGCGCACGGCGATGGCGCTGTTAAAGCCGCGCACCTCCAGGTACTCGTTCTTCCAGTCGCTGACGATGTTCTGGTAGATCTGCGCCAGCACCGGGGCGTCCCCTGAGTAGACCCGGTAGAGCTCGCGGTAGGCGGCGGCGCGCACCTCGGGGCGCGGGTCGCGGGCGTAGACCATCAGCTCGCCGCGGGTCAGGGTCTTGGTTTCGCCGTCCACCTCGAGCGTGAACTTGTAGCGGCTGGTGATGGTGTCGTAGAGGGTGTCGAGGGCGCTGCGTCCGGTGGCGTTCTTGAGGTTGACGATCTTTTCCTCGCCCTCGCTGAGGGTGTAGGGCTTCCAGGCGCGCATCCGCTCGAGCCAGTAGCGGTAGCGCTCCCCGGCGGCCTGTACGAGGCGGTCGGCCTCTTCGTCCTCCAGGTCCTTGAACCAGAGTTCGAAGAAGAGCGTTTGGTTCTCGATCTCCGCCGACTTCTGGCGCATCTGCGCGAGCAGTGCCTGGGCCTCGGGGTTTTGGGTGTCCTCGTAAAACCACAGCCCTGCGGCGGCGTAGACGCGGTGCATCAGGTCGGAAAGCTCCTCGACCTGGCGGACGATCTCGAGAAAGCGCTCCGGGGGCAGGCCGGGCTTCAGCTCGTCGCGCACGGCCTGCAGCGCCGCGGCCTTTTGGTCGAGCGCTTCGAGCGCGCGCCCAAACTCGGGCGACTGCGGTCCGCCCAACAGGTCTTCGAGGCTCCATCGCTCGGGGGTGAGGGTCGCATCCATGGAACCCACCATAACCCGCCCGTCTTAGGGGAGTGTGACCGGGGTTTCGGGGCGGAAAAACCCCGCCCAGGACGGACTAAATGCATAACCTTGCTGTATAGCGCATACCGTGGTATATTGATAAGTAGGAAGCCCGGGAACGGGCCCTTTTTTATGGGCCCCGCCGTATAATCGGGGCTATGTACGAGCCGGTGATCGGGCTGGAAGTCCACCTCCACCTCAAAACCAAGACCAAGATGTTCTGCTCCTGCAGCGCCGACTACTTCGGCGCCCCCCCGAACACCCACGTCTGCCCGGTCTGCCTGGGGTTGCCCGGGGTGCTCCCGGTGCCCAACGCCCAGGCCGTCGACTACGGCATCATGTTCGCCCTGGCGCTTGGCTGCGAGGTGCCCGAGTGGACCCAGTTCCACCGCAAGCACTACTTCTACCCCGACATGCCCAAGAACTACCAGATCAGCCAGTACGACCGGCCCATCGGCGCCCGCGGGTCCCTCGAGGTGGCCGGCGAGCGCATCGGCATCATCCGGGTCCACCTGGAAGAAGACGCCGGCAAGAGCCTGCACCCCGCCGGGGCGGACCACACCCTGCTCGACTTCAACCGCGCCGGCAGCCCGCTGATCGAGCTGGTGACCGAGCCCGACATCAAGAGCCCGGAGCAGGCGCGGCTGTTTTTGAACCACCTGCGGGCCATCGCCCAGACGCTGGGCATCTCCGACGCCAACCCCGAGGAGGGCAAGATGCGGGCCGACGTGAACGTGAGCGTGCGCCGGCCGGGCGAGCCGCTGGGCACCAAGGTGGAGATCAAGAACCTCAACTCGTTCCGCAGCGTGCAGCGGGCGCTCGAGTACGAGATCGAGCGGCAGACGAAGATCCTGAAAAAGGGCGGTCGGATCGAGCAGGCCACCCTGGGCTGGGACGAGAACGCCGGCCGCACCTACCTGATGCGCACCAAGGAGGGCGAGGCCGATTACCGCTACATGCCCGAGCCCGACATTCCCATGCTGCACGTCACCGCGGATTGGCTCGAGCGCGTGCGCGCGGCCATGCCCGAGCTGCCGGCCGAGAAGATGCGGCGCTACCAGGAGGCCGGCGTGAAGGCCTACGACGCCGAGATCCTGGCCTACGACCGCGAGCTTTCGGGCCTGTTCGACGCGGCGCTCGCGGCCGGGGCCCCGGCCCAGGCGCTGGCCAACTGGCTCAACGCCGACGTGCGCGGACTCTTGGCGGCCGGCGAGAAGGCCGTGGCCGAGACCGGCCTGAGCCCCGAGCACCTGGCGACCCTCGTGAAGCTGGCGGACGAAGGGAAGATCACCAGCCGGGTGGCCAAGGAGCTGCTGCCCGAGGTGATGCAGGGGGCCGATCCGGCGGCGCTGGTGAAGGAGCGGGGGCTCGAGGCGGTGAGCGACGAGGGGGCGCTCGCGAAGATCGTGGACGAGGTCATCGCCGCCAACCCGGCCGTGGTGGAGCAGATCAAGGGCGGCAAGACCAAGGCCATCAACGCCCTTTTGGGCCAGGTGATGAAGGCCACCCGCGGCACCGCCCGCCCCGACCTGGTGCGCAA
>JALSIA010000184.1 GCA_026981865.1 Thermaceae bacterium | reverse complement strand
GCGCTGCAGCAGGAAGAGCGTCAGCGCCAGTGCCCAGAGATAGGGGCCGACGGGCGTCGGCTTGCGCCGGGGCGCCGGCAGCTCGGCGGGCCCCGTTAGCCAAGCCCCGCCCGAGGCGCGGGCGAGTTCGCGCAGGCGCTCGGCGCCGTCGACCGCGGGCCACTCGCTGGGCTTGGGGGCGGAGGCGGTGAAGACGGTGCGGTCGCCGCTGGTAACACGCACGCTGCCCGAGAAGCCGCGGGGCAGCTGGAGGCGGAAGGTGAAGGGGGCGGTGGGCTCGAGCGGCTCCACCCGTCCCGCCCACTGGGCCAGCGGCAACGGGTCGAAGCGCCCGTAGACCCAAAGAACGGGCCCCGTGTCTGTGGTGGACCAGTCGTAGCGTGGACGCGCGGGGGTCGCGGTGAGCCAGCGCGCCAGCTGCGCGAGCAGCCGTGCGGCCCCGGGGTCGTCCTTCCAGCTGCGCCCGAGGTCGGTGGCCAACGCGGCGACGCGGCCGCCTTCGACCTCGCCCAGGGTGAGCAGGGGCCGCCCTGCGGCCGTCTGCACGACGACCTGGGCCCATCCCGGTGCACGCGCCGGCAGCAGTACCGGGACCGGAGCGAGCCCCCGCAGCCCCTGGGTGACGGGGTGTTCGCGCAGCTGGAGGCGGAAACGGCCTTCGACTACGGGGGGCTTGAAGGCCTCCTCGCCCAGGAGGGCCAGCACCTGCGGCAGCGCCGCAGGGTCGGCCAGGTCCAGGAAACGCCCTCCGCCCTCACGGGCCAGCCGCGACAGGAAGGGGCGGTCGGCGTCGGCGCCCAGCGCCAGGGTGAGGGTTTTGACCCCCCGGGCGGCCGCCTGGCGGGCCCGCGCCAGCGTGCGCTGGGGGTCGTCCTCGAGCTGGCCGTCCGAAAGGACCAGGATCCAGCGGGTGCGCGCGTCGAGGGGCTCCAGCGCCTCGGCGGCAGCGGCGTAGGCCGTGGCGAGCTGGGTGCCGCCGCGGGCCTCGAGCGCGTCCAGGCGGGTCTCCGCTTCGCGCTTTGCGCGGTAGGTCATGGCCTTGGGGGGGAGCAGCCAGCGACTGCGCGAGGCGAAGGTGACGATGCCCAGGGTGTCTTCGGGCCCGGCCGCGTCCACGAGTTTGCGCGCCCCCTCGACCGCCCGCGCCAGCTTGCTGGGCGATCCGAGGCCCATCGACCCCGAAACGTCCAGGACCAGCACGAGCGCCGCGCCCTCCTGGGGTTCGGGTTCCAGGGGGATCTTGTCGGCCAGCAGGGTGCGTTGCCAGCCGCCGAAGAAGAGCCCCTTGGGGGTTGCGGTCCAAAGCGCCGCGCCGCCCTGGCGCAGGTAGCGCTCGAGCCGCGTCCGGTCCGCCACGTTCCAGGCCTCCGCGGGGCCGCCGATCACCAGCAGTTCGGGCACCTCGGCCAGGTCGGCGGGGGTTCCCTCGGTCACCGCCCAGCCCGCCGCCGCCAGATAGGCGGCCGCTGCAGGGTCGTCCACCACCAGCGCCCGCCCCGGGCCCAAGGGGTCGAGGGTCACCTCGGCGCGGTCGCGGCCGATGGGCGTCTCCAGCCGCACGCGCACGGTGGTGCGCCGCTCCAGTTCGAAGCGGAAGGGCACCGAGCTGGTTCCCGCAGGAAGAGGCCGCTCGTAGCGGGCCTGCGTTCCTCCGCCTTGAAAGCTCAGACGCGCCGAGGTGGGCTCGGTGCTTTCGAACACGACGCGCACCTCCACCGTTTCGCCGAGTCTGGGCGCCGCCGGGGCGATCAGCCGCGCGATCCGGGCGTTCGGCTGCGGGGCGACGTGCAGGGTGTAGACAGGAACGGGGCTGTAGACGCTGCCGTTCCAAAGGCCATCGGAGATCAAGACGATGCGGTCGGGCGCGTACGCGAGAACCGCGTCCAGAGCAGGCTGCACCAGGGTTCGCTGACCCAGGTCGTTGCGCCGGGCGTCGGGCTCGGGCAGCGGCTCGGCGCGCTCGGCGAAGGCCCAGTAGCGGGTGCCGGGGGCTGCGAGCTCGGCCGCGATGCGGCCGGCTTCGGCGGGGGCCGAAGGGCTCTGGTCGATCAGAACCGCGGTGCGCTCGTGTTCGAGGGGAAGCATGGGGCCGGCCGCCCCCAGCACCAGCAACAGCACCGCCAGGCGCAAGAGCGGCTCGCGTACTCCCAAGAGCAGCACCAACGCGAACAGGAAGCCCGGCTGTTCGAAGCCCAAGGCCTAGCCTCCAGCGCCGGCGCCGAAGCGCCGCTCGACGTATTCCTCCAGGATCCGTACGAACTGTTCGGGGATGCCTTCGCCGCTCAGGGTGGTGTAGAGCTCGCCGTCCACGTAAACCGGAGCGCGGGGCGCCTCGCCCGAGCCGGGCAGGCTGATGCCCACGTCGGCGTGCTTGGACTCGCCGGGGCCGTTGACCACGCAGCCCATCACCGCCACCTTAAGCTCCTCCACGCCCGGATAGCGCGTGCGCCAGGCGTCCATCTTGAGCGCCAGGTAGCGGCTCACCTCCTGGGCCAACTCCTGGAAGAAGGTGCTGGTGGTGCGCCCGCAGCCGGGGCAGGCGCTCACCGAAGGGGCGAAGCGGCGCGCTCCCACGGCCTGCAAAATCTCCTTGGCCACCTCTACCTCGCGCGTGCGGGGTTCGCCCGGAACCGGGGTGAGCGAGACCCTCAGGGTGTCGCCGATGCCCTCGGCCAGCAGCGGCGCCACCGCCGCGGCGCTGAAGACCACCCCGCGGTCGCCCATGCCCGCCTCGGTGAGGCCCAGGTGCAGCGCATAGGGGCTCTTCGCCAGCTCGCGGTAGACGGTCCAGAGGTCGGACGGGGCCGACACCTTGGCGCTGAGCACGATGCGGTCGCGCGCGAGCCCGATTTCCTCGGCCAGCTCGGCCGAGCGCAGCACCGAGACGACCAGGGTCTCGAGCAGCACCTCGTGGGCCGTCTTCGGTTCGCGGCGCCGGGCGTTGGCGTCCATGATCTCGGCCAGCAGCCCCTGGTCGAGGCTGCCCCAGTTGCCGCCGATGCGCACCGGCTTGCCGTGCTCGAGGGCCGCCTCCACCATCGTGCGAAAGTTGGCGGCGGCCCCCGCCTTCGCCCCCACGGTGCCGGGATTGATGCGGTACTTGTCGAGGGTGCGGGCCATCTCGGGAAAGCGCGCCAGCAGCAGGTGGCCGTTGAAGTGGAAGTCGCCCACCAGCGGCACGTCCAACCCCTCGTCCTCGAGGCGCATACGGATCTCGGGTACGGCCCGGGCGGCGGCCTCGCTGTTGACGGTAATGCGCACGATCTCGCTGCCCGCACGGGCCAGCTCGGCCACCTGGCGGGCGGTGGCCGCGGCGTCGGCGGTGTCGGTGTTGGTCATCGACTGCACGCGCACGGGCTCGCCGCCTCCCAAGGCCACGGAGCCCACGCGCACGGTCGGGGTGCGACGTTTCACGTCTACAAGGGTAACAGGGGAGGGGATGAAGGGGGTGGGAAGGGAGGCGGCCCGGGGCTCGTGGCTTGTGCAATCCCCTTGACCGGCCCCAAGCCAACCGACCGGGGGCGGCGCATCCTTGATGGCTGGCGAAAGACGCCGGTGTCCGGTTGCCGGTCCCTCAGGATCCCCGCCTTTGAGGAGGGTCGGGGAGGGGGTTATGGGCGTTCCCGGGCCGAAGGTCCGGCGTTGATCCGCAGCGCACCCGCTTCCCACCACCTGCCACGCACGACGCACGGGCCAAAACAACCCCCTCCGGCCTGCGGCCACCTCCCCAAGGGGAGGGCAAAAGAACGGCCGCGGCTTGCTGCCCGCAGCTCGTGCAAAACCCCCAACGGGTCGTTTCGTGCGCTACCGTAACCTTACCGCGCACCGCGCACCACCTGCTACGTACCGCCATACTTCGTCATCCCCGACGAGGCGCAAAGCGCCGAGATCGGGGGTCGCTGCGTTGCTGCGGGTTGCGAACGAAGCGACGCGCCGCCTTCGCCGTTCATGCTTCGAGCGGCGGGCCCGTTAGCTGCGTGGATGAAGGTCCCGAACCTGGCCCGGACTTGATCCGGGATCTCGGGGGGCCGCTGGGCCGTAGCGCAGCAAGGCTCCGGGGCGCTGGCGGGCCGCCTGCGGGGCTACTCGCGGATCTTGTACCCCGCCTCGAGTACGGCCGTGACGATGCGGCCCATCTCCCCGTCCACTTCGGCGTCGGTGAGCGTGCGCTCGGGGTGGCGGAAGGTCAGGTGGTAGGCCAGACTCTTCTGCCCCTCGGCCAGCGGTCGGCCGCGGTAGACGTCGAAGAGTTCAACCGACTCCAGGTAGGGGCCGCCGAACCGGCGGACGAGATCGAGAATTTCGGCGTGGGGCACGCCCTCGGGCACCACCACCGCCAGGTCGCGCCGCGCCGGCGGGAACTTGGGCAGGTCGCGGAAGGTGCGCTCGGCTTCGGGCAGCGGCAGCACCAGCTCGAAGAGGTGGACCGGGCCCAGCTCCAGGGCTTCCTCCACCTCGGGGTGGAGGCGGCCGATGAAGCCGCGTGGCTCGTCGTTCCAGAAGACCGTGCCGCTCACCCCCGGATGCAGCGGCTGGTGCGGTTGCGGGCGTACCTCGACCCTCGCCCCGGCGCGGGCGGCCAGCGCCTCCAGCACCCCCTTGACGGCCGGGTAGCCCTCGCCGTAGGCGGGCTGCCAGGCGGCCTCGAGCAGCGGTCCACCCAGCACCGCCGCCAGCCGGGTCTCCTCGACGTCCAGGAAGACGTGGCCCAGTTCGAAGAAGAAGCGGTGGGGCTCTTCGCGGTTCACCGCCAGGTTCTCGAGCAGGCCGGGGTAGAGCGCGGTGCGCAGGGCGTTCTTACTGGAGTCCATCGGGTTCTTGAGGAAGCGGCGCGGCTCGGGGGCGCGGGTGAGGCTCAGGTAGGCGGGGCTTTGCCAGGTGTAGTTGATGACCTCCCAGCCGCCCAGGCCGCGCATCGCCCGGCGCAGGTCTTCTTCGCGCCGGTAGGGTTCCTCGGCGTTCAGGTTATCGGGGGCGGGGATCAGCGCCAGCGGCTCGGTGGGCACGTGCTCGTAGCCGAGGATGCGGCCCACCTCTTCTACCAGGTCTTCCTCGATGTTCAAATCGACCCGCCAGGTGGGCGGCCGCACCGTATAGGGCTCCCCTTGGCCCGCGACCTCGCAGCCCAGGCGTGCGAGCGCCGCAAGCTGGCTCCCTGCGTCGAATGCGGTGCCGAGCAGCCGGTTGGCGTAGCTGGGGCGGTAGGGCACCTCGCGCCGCGGCTTCTCGCCGCCGACGTCCACCACCACGTCGCCCACGGTGCAGCCGGTCCAGCGCTGCAAGAGGTGCAAAAAGCGCGACGCCGCCCGCGGGGGCAGGTTCGGGTCCACCCCGCGCTCGAAACGGTAGCTGGAGTCGGTGGACAACCCCAGGCGGCGGGCGGTCAGGCGCACCCGCACCGGGTCGAAGTGGGCCGCTTCCAGCACCACCTCGCGGGTCCGCTCGGTCACCTCGGAGTTGGCCGCGCCCATCACCCCGGCCACGGCCACCGGCTCCGTGCCGCCGGCGGTCCGGCGGGCGATCACCAGGTCGTCCGGCGTCAGCCGGCGCTCCTCGCCGTCGAGGGTGACGATCTTCTCGCCGGCCTTGGCGCGACGGACGACGATGCCTTCCTTGACCTCTTCCAGGTCGAAGGCGTGCAGCGGGCCTCCCAGCTCCCATAGGGTGTAGTTGGTGGCGTCGACGACGTTGTTGATGGGCCGGAGGCCCGCGGCCAGCAGCTTGCGCTGGGCCTCGAGCGGGCTGGGACCGATCTCCAGGCCGCCGGCGTAACGGGCCAGGTAGCGGTCGCAACCCTCGGGGTCGGCCACCTCGACGGTGACGAAGCGGGCGACGGGGCTTTCCTCGACCTCGATGGCAGGTTCGACCAGTTCGAGCTCCAGTTTGGCCGCCAGGTCGCGGGCGACGCCCAGAACGCTGAAGGCGTCGGCGCGGTTGGGCGTCAGCTCCAGCTCGAAGACGACCTCCTCGGGCCAGACCTCGGCCAGCTCGCGGCCGGGCTCGAGCGCGTCCGCCGGCAGCTCCAAGAGCCCCCCGGCGTATTCGCCCACGCCCAGCTCGGCCGGGCTGAGGGCCATACCCTCGCTCGTTACGCCGCGGATCTCGCGCGCGGCCACCTCGGTTCCTTCCGGCAGCACCACCCCGGGGCGGGCCACGGCCAGGCCGATGTCGGCGCGGGCGCCCTGCGCACCGCTGACCAAGGTGACGACCTCGCGGCCGACGTCGACCTCGAGCTTCTTGAGTTCGGTGCCCGGGATCTCCTCGGCTTTCAGCGCGCGGCCGAAGACGACGCCTTTGGGCGGTGCGGGCAGACGGTGCACTTCCTCCACCGCAAGCCCCAGGGCGTCGAGCACCTCGCGCACCGCCTCGGGCTCGGGAAGGTCGGGCAGGAACTCGCGCAACCAGGAATAGGGTACGTTCATCACGGGCCTCCTAGGGGCGCGGGAACTGGCGCAGGAAGGCCAGCCGGTTCGAGTAGAAGTAGCGGATGTCGGGTATGCCGTAGCGCAGCATGGCGATGCGCTCGACGCCCAGGCCGAAGGCGAAGCCGGTCACGTTCCCGTAGACGCGCGGCAGGCCTGCCTTTTCGCGGGCGTCGTCGGCGGCCTGGAAGACCGAGGGGTGGACCATGCCGGCACCGCCCAGCTCGAGCCAGCGGCCCTCGCCGGTGCGCGGGTCGGTCCACCAGACCAGAAACTCCACCCCCGGTTCGACGAAGGGGAAAAAGCTGGGTTGCAGCCGCACCCGGGCGTTTTCGCCGTAGAGCGCCCGCGCCATCGTGAGGAGCGCCCCCTTCAGGTGGGCCAGGGTGATGCCCTCGCCTACGGCCAGCCCCTCGAGCTGGTGGAACATCGCCTCGTGGGTGGCGTCGGTGGCCTCGTGACGGTAGACCTTGCCGGGAACGACGATCTGGAAAGGCGGGGTGTGGGCCTCCATGTAGCGCACCTGCATCGGCGAGGTGTGGGTGCGCAGCAACTGCCCGTCCTCGAGCCAGAAGGTGTCCCACATGTCGCGCGCCGGGTGGTGGGGCGGGATGTTGAGGGCGTCGAAGTTGTGGAACTCGTCCTCCGCCTCCGGCCCCGTCACCGCCTGGTAGCCCATGCGCCGGAAGATATCCACCAGCTCGTCCAGAATCTGGGTGGAAACGTGGTAGCCGCCGGGAGGCAGCGCCAGCCCGGGCAGGCTCACGTCCTCGCGCTCGCGCTCGAGCCGGGCCCTCAGCTCGGCCGCCCTGATTTCGGCCTCGCGCTCTTCGAGCGCCTTCTCGATGGCCTGCTTGATGCGGTTCAGCTCCTGACCCCGCGCCTTGCGCTCCTCGGGGTCGAGGCCCTTCATCGCTTTGAAGGCCTGGGTAAGCCGCCCCTTCTTGCCCAGGAAGCGGACCTTGATCTCTTGCAGCGCTTCCAGGCTCGCCGCGGCACGTATTTCGGCCAACGCTTCTTCCAACATGCTGCCTCCCAAGAATTTGGGGCGGCCCCATGCCGCCCCGCGGAAGCCCGGTGGAGCTTCCGCTAGTAGCTAAAAAAGAACCCGTAGGCCCACATACTGGGCGTAGTATACCGCCGCGGCCCCGTTTTTCGCCAGGGTCTCATGCGTTGCGGTTAGGCTGGGGAGAGGAGGCGAGGCGAATGCGCGCAGGGATCTGGCTGGTGCTCTTGTTCTTGCCGGTGCTGGCCCTCAGCCCCGAAGCGGTGCAGCTGTTGAACGAGGCCCGCGCCTTGGCCGAGGAGGCGCAGGAAACCTACGAGGCCCAGTTCCCCGACAAGCCGCTCTGGGCCCAGGCCATCGCCAAGGCCGAGGCGGCGGCGAAGCTGGAGCCCGACGAGCCCGAGGTCTGGCGGGTGTTGGCGCAGATCTACACCACCACGGGCTGGTGGATCCGGGCGGAAAAGGCCTGGAAACGCTATCTGGTGCTTGCCGGGGAGTCCAACCCCGCACCGCTCGCCGAGGCGCTGCGGGCGCTGGGCTTTCTGGCCTACCAGCGGGGCGACGTGAAGGCGGCCCTGGACTACTTCGAGCAGGCGTTGGTGCTCGAGCCCGAAAACGAGGGAGCCCTGGCCTGGCTGGGCCGCATCTACCTGGAGCTGGGCGACGGCATCCGCGCCGCCGAGTACTGGCGCCTGGCGGCGAAGGTGAACCCCAGCCCCCGCAACACTTACTTTGCCGAGCAGGCCGAGAAGATGGCCCAGTACGGCTCCGAGGCGGTCAAGGCCTTCTACCAGGGCTACGCGGCCTGGGAAGCCGGCGACTACCCGACGGCCATCCAGCAGTTCGAAACCGCCGCGGGGCTCGCCCCCGACTGGTCCGAGGCCCACCGCTGGCTCGCCCGCAGCTACATGGACGCGGGCAAGCCCGCGGAAGCCGTGCCCCATTGGGAGAAGGTGATCGAACTCGAGGGGAACCCCAAAGGCGCCCGCCACTTCCTCAAGCTCGCGCGGGAGGCCGCGGGGGTAGGGCTCTCGGCCGCCGACGCCTTTTTCAAGGGCGTGGCCGCCTACGAAGCGGGACGACTCGAGGAGGCCGAGCGCTGGTTCGTCCGCGCCGTGGAGGCCGACCCCGAGTACGCCAAGGCTTGGCGCTGGCTAGGTCGGGTGCGCTACGAGCAGGGGCGCTACGCCGAAGCCGCGCAGGCCTACGAGCGGGCCGTGGAGCTCGACCCGGACGACACCTCGGCCCGCTACTTCCTGCGGCTCGCGCGCCAGGCCGCGGGCGAGTGACCGCGGAAGGCCGACGAAAAGGGCGCGCCGCGGCGCGCCCTTTCTGCACGGGAGGAGGCTAGGCGCGCACCGCCCGTTCGATGCGTTCCGTCACCTGTTCGGGCAGTCCCAAAGCGCGCCTGAGCTCGCTCAGGTAGCGGTTCTCAGCCGCAGTGTCCACCTCGACCGCCAGCAGCGTGGCCGCGTAGACCTGGGCGGCCAGCGCGGCGTCGCTGCGGGCGGCTTCGATCATCGGCTCCGGCTCGAGCGGCCCCGACATCTGCTGGAAGACCCAGTCGCGAACCTCACGGTCCGCCCCCAGTTCGTCGAGTTTGCCCACGATGCGCTCGGCCTCGTCGGCGTCGATGCGGCCGTCGGCCTTGGCGGCGTTGATCATGGCCATCAGCACGACCTGCGCCGCGCTTTCGAGCTCCATCTCCTCTTCGGCGGTCTCGGGGGTGCGCAGCCCCACGGGAGTGCGCGCCGGCCGCCGACCGTCCGGAGCCATGGCCGCCATGGCCAACCCGCCCAGGAGGGCCATCAGGCCGCCGCCGAGATCGCGCGCCGGGGCCGGGCGTCCGCCCCCAAGCAGCCGGCCCGCCAGGGCCTCGAGCGCGCCGGCGTTGGCGCGCCCGCCGGAACCACCCAGCAGCTGCCCCAGCATTTCTGCCACGCCCCCGCCGCCGGAACCGCCCAGAAGCTGGTCCAGAGCGCCGCCCGCTCCCCCGCCGCCCAGGGTCCGGTCCAGCCGCGGCTCGGGCCCGCCGCCCTGCAATCCGCGTTTCCGTTTTTTCGCAACCCCGCCCGAAAGTTGGCTTTCGAGCAGGGCGCCCAGTGCGTCGCTGAATCCCCCCATCCCGCTCCTTTCTGCACGTCGTAAGGCGGTGCAGCCCATTCTAACGGCGGGGTTTTAAAGCGGCGTAAAGGCCCGGATCAGGCCTCCGGTTCGTCGATCTCTACGGGGAGCAGCAGGTTCACCACCACGCCCACCAGCGCCGCCAACGCCATGCCGCTGGCCTGCAGCGGCACCTCGGCCCCGGCCACGGTAATCGTGCCCAGGTCGGCCACTGCGCCGCCCAGACCCAGGACCAGGATGAGCGCCACCACGATCATGTTGCGCGAGTGGGTGAAGTCGATCTGCGCCTCCGAAAGGGTGCGGATGCCCACGCTCGCGATCATCCCGAAGAGTAGGATCGAGATGCCGCCCAGCACCCCTACCGGCAGCGTCTGTAGGAGCGCCGCCAGCTTGGGGCTGAACCCCAGCAAAATGGCGAAGACCGCGGCGATGCGCAGAACCTTTGGGTCGTAGACCTTGGTGACCGCCAGCACCCCGGTGTTTTCGGAGTAGGTGGTGTTGGCGGGGCCGCCGATCAGGCCGGCGAGCGCCGTGGCCGCGCCGTCGCCCAGGAGGGTGCGGTGCAGCCCCGGCTTCTTGAAGAAGTCCTGGCCCACGACCCGGCCGTTGGTGAGGATGTCACCGATGTGCTCCATCACGGTCACGAAGGCCACCGGAGCGATGAGGAAGACCGCGCCCAGCTCGAAACGCGCCCAGGTGAAAGCAGGCAGGCCCACCCAGGCGGCCTCGCGCACCGGAGTGAGGTCGACCGCGCCGGTGGCGAGGGCGACGAGGTACCCCACGCCCACGCCCACCAGGATGGGCAGCATCTTGAACAGCCCGTGGAAGAAGACCGCGGCCACGATGGCGGCCGCCAGGGTGACGATCGCGAGCAGCCAGCCTTTGGTGGCCATGTCGATGGCTACGGGCGCCAGCGTGAGGCCGATGACGACGATGACCGGTCCGGTGACGACCGGGGGGAAGACCCGGCGCACCCGCTCGGAGCCGATGGCCGTGACGACGAGCGCCATCAGGGCGTAGACCAAGCCAGCGGCGGCGATGCCTCCGCCGATGGCGGCGACGCTGAAGCCGGCCTTGGAGGCCGCCACCATGGGGGCGATGAAGGCGAAGCTCGAGCCCAGGAAGACCGGCACCCGCCCGCCGGTGATGAGGTGGAAGAGGAGCGTGCCCGCGCCGGCGCTCACCAGCGCCACCGAGGGGTCGAGGCCGGTGAGCAGGGGCACCAGCACGGTGGCCCCGAACATCGCGACGGTGTGCTGCAAGCCCAGGATCCATTTGTTCGGTGCGTGTCGTTCCATACCCGTTCCTCCCGGCAGGGATCAAAAAAACACGCCCCAAAGGGCGCGTGGCTGTGCGTGCGTCCGGCCCTGGGGCGATCCCATACCGGGAGTCCAGTTTACCACAGCCCGGCGCGCGTCATCGCGTCCTCGAACCAGCCGGGCGCGCCTTCCGGCCAGCGGCGTTCGGCGAAGTTGCGGGCGAAAGCACCGTAGCTGCCGGCCTCGATGGCCGCGCGCGCCCGCTCCATCAGCCGGTGCAGGTAGCGCAGGTTGTGCAGCGAGAGCAGGCGCAGCCCCAGCAGCTCCTCGGTGCGTACCAGGTGGGTCAGGTAGGCGCGCGAGTGGTTCCGGCAGGCGTAGCAGTCGCAGGCTTCGT
>JALSIA010000183.1 GCA_026981865.1 Thermaceae bacterium | reverse complement strand
TTGATCATCTCGATCGTGGCCACCCCCACCGCGCCGCCGAACCCTGCCTGGAGGCTGAAGGCGCTCTCGAAGATCGAGCGCAGCGCCGGCCAGATCCCCGCGGCGTTCAGGGCCAGCACCGCCACCACCAGGATCAGGTAGAAGAGGATCATCAGCGGCACCAGGGCCTGGGCGAAGTAGGCGATGCGCCGCACCCCGCCCGCGAGCACCACCGCCACCACCAAGCCGGCCAGCAAACCCGTCCAGGCCGGCGCGATGTGGAGCTGGGTCTCGAGGGTGCCGGCGATCGCGCTCACCTGCACCACGTTGCCGATACCGAACGCCGCCACCGCGGCGAAAACGGCGAACAGCCCGCCGAGCCAAGGCAAGCCCAGCCCGCGGGCGATGTAGTACATGGGGCCGCCCGAGACCGAGCCGTCGGCAAACTGGCGGCGGAAGTGCACGGCCAGGGTGGCCTCCGCAAACTTGGTGGCCATGCCCACCAGGGCGGCGATCCACATCCAGAAGATGGCGCCGGGGCCGCCGGCCAGGATGGCCGCGGTCACGCCGACGATGTTGCCGATGCCAATCGTTGCGCCCATGGCGATCATGGTCGCCTGGAAGGGCGAGATTTCCCCGCCGCTGCCTAGGGTGCGTTCGCGGATCGCGCCCAGGGTCTCCCGGAAGATGACGCCGATGCGGGCGAACTGGATGAAGCCCGAACGGACGGTCAGGTAGAGGCCGACCGCCAGGAAGACGAGCATCATCTCGAAGCCCCACACCCAGCCGTTGATCTGGTTGATCCACTCCATTACGTTCATCGTCCCCTCCCCTCAGCCAACCGAGGTCAGCTCGGGTTGTACGCTCAGTTTGATACCGCGCCCCGCGCGCAGCTTGCGCAGGTCCTTGTCGTGCAGCATGATCCGTCCGGGAATGTCGGCCCGGGGGCGCACCTGAAAGAAGGCCTCCTGACCCCGCGGCGAACGGACGCGCACGCCGAAGGGGTGCGGCAGCAGCTTCCGCCACTCGCGGTGGAGGGCCTCGTCCACGTAGGCCACCCCGGTCTCCTTGCCGTAGAAGCTGAGGGCCACCAGCTCCTCGCCGCGCATCTCGCTGGGCGTGCGCAGCTCCAGCACCCCCTCGCCCAGCATCCGGTCCAGGGCCTCGGCCACCTCGACCGGAGGCGCCTCGGCCTCTTCCAGGATGCGCGCGATCGAGCGCCCTTCGACCAGCCCCAGCACCTGGAGCATCACCGGCGTCAGCCTCATCTCGCCGCTCTTGCGCGAAAGCGCCAGCTCCACCTGCCAGTCACCGGGAAGGTGCACCAGCCCCGACCAGCGGTCGCCTACCGCGAGCATCCGCGCCAGCGCCGCCTCCAGGGGCAGGTTGAGGTCGGGTTCGGGCGGCAGCGGAATCGTATCGTCGAAGACGAACGGGGCGCGCGGCAGCCCCGCCAGGAGCTCCAGCGCCGCCCAACCGCGCCGCATCCCTGCGCGCGCCGCGTAGAGGCCGCCCTCCTTGAGGGCGACCCGCCCTTCGATCCAGGGGGGCTGCACGACCAAGACCCCGCTGCGGCCGGCGGCGGCCAGGGTTTGGATGAGGGTACCCAGAGGGAATTCTGAGAGGTTGCCTTTAAGCACGTTGCCTCCGAGAACGAACGTCGCGTACAGCTTCCTTCAGATTAACACTAACTTTACATGGAACTCTCACTCCGCCGGGCTTTGCAGGGGATAATGGGACCGTGAACCCGGTACTGCTCATCCACGGCTTCACCTCGCACCCGACGCGGGTCTGGGGTCCCCTGCCCGAAGCCCTCGAAGAACGCGGCTTCGCGGTGCGCTTCGTTACCCTCGCGGGGCACGGCACCCGCCCCGAGGACCTGCGGGGGGTGCGCGCCGACGACTGGATCCGACAAGTGCGGGATGCGGCCGCGGACCTCGAGGACTACGCGCTCGTCGGCCTCTCGATGGGGGCCCTGCTGGCGGCGGCGCAGGCCGCGGAGCGGTCGCCGCGCGCGCTGGTGGCCGCGGTACCCGCCCTGGGGCTCGGGAACCCGCTGGTTCCCCTGGTGCCCTACCTGACCTGGCTGCTGCGGCGGCTGCCCGGCACCGACTCGATCGAGGACCCGGAACTTAAGGCGCAAAACCCCAACTACCCGCACTTCCCCAGCCCGGCGCTGGTCGAGCTGCTCGCGCTCATCCGCCGCACGCCCGCCTGGTTGCGGTTGGTGCGCGCGCCGGCCCTGGTGGTGCAGGCGGAAGGGGACAAGGTCATCGCGCGCACGGCGGTGCGCCGCTACCTCGAGGGGTTGGCGTCGGAATCCAAGGAGGTCGTCACCGTGCGCGGCGGCCACGACTTCTTGCTCGACCGCCACGCCCGCGAGGGGGCGGAGCGGATCGCCGGCTGGCTCGCGCGGCGGGCCTAGCTCACGCCGCGCTGGATGTACTGCTCGAGCTGCTCGATGTGAAACTTCTGCTCGTCCATGATCGACTTGACCACGTCGCCGATCGAGATGATGCCGACGAGCCGGCCCTCCTCGAGCACCGGCAGGTGGCGCACCCGCTTGTCCGTCATCAGGGCCATGCACTGCCAGTCGGTGGTCTCGGGGGTGACGTAGAGGACGTGGGTGCTCATGATCTCGCTCACGGGAATGTCCTTGGAGGCCTTCCCGCGCAGGATCACCTTGCGCGCGTAGTCGCGCTCCGAGAACAGGCCCACGATCTGGCCCGAGGTGTCCACGACCGGCAGCGCCCCCACGTTGTACTCAGCCATCTTTTCCAGCGCTTCGAAGACGGTGACGTCGGGAGCCACCGCGTAGACCTCATGCCCCTTCTTGTCCAGCATCTGGCGTACCGTTGCCATGACGGCCTCCTTTTCCCCGGTGGGGTCTGTGGCTCTCATTGTAACGCGCGGTATCCTGAAGGGGTATGGTCCGCCACGCACTCCTGCAACTGAAGCCCGAGAAGGGCCGGATCGGGCGCAACCTCGAGCACCTGCAGCAGGCCCTCCTAAACCTCAGGGACGAAGGCGTCGACGTGGTCGTCGTCCCCGAAGCCTACCCCACGGGCTACTTCCTGCAGGGCGGCGTGCGCGAGCTGGCGCTCGAGGCCGCCGAGCTGGAAGACCGGCTCGGCCGCTGGCACGCCGCGCACTACCGCGAGCCGCTCGACCTGGTGATCGGCTTCTACGAGCGCGACGGCGGCAGCTACTACAACGCCGCGGCCTACCTGGAACTGGGCGGACGCGGCTTGGTGCACCTGCACCGCAAGATCTTCCTGCCCACCTACGGCGTCTTCGACGAGGAGCGCTTCCTCGACCGCGGCCACGAGCTGGCCAGCTTCACCACCCGCTTCGGCCGCGCCGCCCTGCTGATCTGCGAGGACTTCTGGCACACCGTCACCGCGACCACGGTCGCGCTGCAGGGGACCGAGATCATCTACGTGCCGTCGGCCTCGCCCGCCCGCGGCTTCGGCAGCGGCGCCCCCGCCAACGTGGAACGCTGGGCGACGCTGGCCCGGGCGGTCTCCGGTGAGCACGGCCTCTACGTGGCGCTCGCCAGCCTGGTGGGCAGCGAAGCGGGCAAGCTGATGAGCGGCGGCAGCCTGATCGCCGGGCCCGAGGGCGAGGTGCTGGCCCAGGCGCCCGAGTTCGAGGAGGCCGCGCTCGTGGCCGACGTGGACCTGGACCGCATCCCCCCGGTGCGTTACGACAACCCCATGCTGGCCGACCTTAAGGCGGGGCTGCCCCTGATCTTCCCCGAGCTGCGCCGGCTGGTGGAGGAACTATGAAGATCGTTCGCGGCGCCCCCAACCACGAGGTGCTCGACCTCAACTACCCGCTGGTGGCCGCCGCCCTGGAACGTTTCATCCGCGAAGAACTCGCCCAGCGGGGCTACGCCAAGGCGGTGGTGGCCGTGAGCGGCGGGGTGGACTCGGCGGTCACCCTGGCGCTGGCGGCGCGGGCGCTGGGCCCGGAGAACGTCCACGCCCTCAGTCTGCCCCACCGCGATTCCTCCCCGGAATCGGTCGCCCATGCGCGGCTGGCGGCCGAACGTTTCGGGGTGGCGCTCGAAACCGTGGACATCACCCCCATGGTCGAGGGCTACGCCCAACAGACGCCGGACCTCACCCCCCGCCGCAAGGGCAACGTCATGGCCCGGGCGCGCATGATCGTCACCTTCGACAAGTCGGAGCAGTACCGCGCCCTGCCGCTCGGCACCGGCAACAAGACCGAGCGCCTCTTCGGCTACTTCACCTGGCACGCCGACGACAGCCCCCCGGTCAACCCCCTGGGCGATCTCTACAAGACCCAGGTCTGGGGGCTGGCCGAGCACCTGGGCGTGCCCCAAGAGATCGTCCACAAGGCCCCTACGGCCGACCTTGAGCCGGGTCAGACCGACGAGGCCGACCTGGGGGTGCGCTACCGCCGCGCCGACGTGATCCTCGAGCACTACCTCAAGGGCTACCCCGACGCCTACATCGTCGGCCTCGGCTACACCCCCGAGGAGGTGGCCCTGGTGAAGCGGCGCGTCAACCGCACCCATTACAAGCGGCACCTGCCGGCGGTGGCGCTGATCTCGAGCACCGCCATCGGCGAGTTCTACCTGCGGCCGCTGGATTTCCGCCTCGAGGACTGAACAAACGTCCCTCCCGGTCCGTGCTAGCTTGAGCGCGTAGGGCGCACGGGTACCTACCGTGGAGGGTTCCATGGCCAAGGACGAAATCATCGGCGTGGTGACCGACCCCGGCAGCAGCCTCACCCCGGAGGCCGCCCGCCGCAAAGGGGTGCTGTTGCTCGACCCCACGAAGCCGCTCGAGCCCCAGTACCGCCGCCTGCTCGAACACTTCGACCGGCTGCTCTCGCTGCACGCCTCGCCGGAGCTTTGCCCCATGCACGACGCCGCCGCCGAGGCGGCCGAGGGGCTGGCCGACCGGGTGCGCGTCGTCGACACCCGCCTGGGCTCCGCCGGTCTGGGGGCGGCGGCGCTGCGCGCGGCGGAGTGGATCGCCCACGGCGCCGACGAAAAGGAGACGCTGCGGGAGGTCGAACGCCTGGCCCGCGAGGGGCGCTTCTTCCTCCTCACCCACGACCTCAGCCAGCTGGTCGAGAACCGCATGCTGCCGCCGCTGGTGGGCCGTTTCGGCCAGGCCCTGGGGCACTGGGCGCTGATCGGCCTAGAAAAAGGGCGCTTCCAGGCGCCGCGCCCGGTGCGCGACGCCAAACTGCTGCCCACGATCGCCGGCCTGCTGAAACGCCGCTACGGACCGGTGCGGCTGCGGGTGCGCGCCACCTTCGGCGACCTTCCCGAGGAGGTGCGCGGCCGCCTCAAGGAGGCGCTGGCCCGCGAACTGCACCTGGAAGGCGGCACCCTCGCCCCCATGGACCCGGTGGCGCGCATGCGCGTGGGCAACCATGCCCTCGCCGTCTTCGCTTACCCGGTCTGACCGCCCCAAGCCCGGCCGGCCCCGGGGGCGAACCGGGGCCGGCGGCTGCTTTTCCCTTCAAGAAGGCTTGACGGGCGTCACCGCGGCTTCGTTCTCCTCGCCGGTGCGGATCCGCACCACCCGCTCGACGGGCAGGACGAAGATCTTGCCGTCGCCCACCTCGCCGGTGCGCGCCGCGGTCAGGATGGCCTGGATCGTCGGCTCCACGAAGGCCTCGGAGACGCCGATCTCGAGCTTCACCTTGTCGTAGAGCCCCATCTTCACCGTCGTCCCGCGGTAGGTCTCCACCCGCTCGGTGCCGCCGCCGTGGCCCTGGACGCGGCTTATCGTCAGGCCGCGCACCTCGGCTTTGAACAGGGCCTCGAGCACGTCGTTGAGCTTCTCCGGCCGGATGATGGCCACGATCATCTTCATGCCGCACCTCCCGCACGCTCGCCGTCGAGCACCAGGATCGCCCCCTCGGTGGTGGGGTAGGCCTCTTCACCGTGCTGCACGGCGTCGAGCCCCACGGCTTCCTCGCGCTGGGTCGCCCGGAGGGGGAGGACCAGCCCCACCAGCTTGAAGAGCACGAACGAAGCCACGGCGCTCAGCGCGATGGCCGCGGCCACCGCCACGACCTGGATCCCCACCTGCGCCGCGTTCCCCTCGAGCAGCCCCGGGGTGCCGCCCCAGGCCTCGGAGGCGAAGACGCCGGTCAGCACCGCCCCGGTGATGCCGCCGATCCCGTGGGCCCCGAAGACGTCGAGCGAGTCGTCCAGGCCGAGCCGCGGCCGCGCCAGGATGAAGAAGAAGCTGGGGAAGGCGGCGATGGCCCCCAGCCAGATCGCCCCCAGCGGCCCCACGAAACCGGCCGCGGGGGTGACGGCGACGAGCCCCACCACCGCCGCGGTGGCCGCGCCCACCGCGGTCGCGCGGCCGTGGCGCCAGAGCTCAAGCAGCATCCACACCGACATCGTCGCCGCCGGGGCCAGGAAGGTGTTGGTAAAGGCCAAAGCGGCGGCGCCGTTCGCCCCGTAGGCGCTGCCGCCGTTGAAGCCGAACCAGCCGAACCACAACAGCCCCGCGCCCAGGAGCACGAAAGGGATGTTGTGGGGCAGGAAGGCGAGCCGACCGAAGTCCTTGCGCGCCCCCAGCACGGCCACGCCCACGACGCCGGCAACGGCGGCGTTGATGTGGACCACCGTCCCCCCGGCGAAGTCGAGGGCGCCCAGGTCCTTTAGGAACGCCGAGCCCGCGGGCCCCCAGACCCAGTGCGCCAGAACCGCGTAGTCGAAGACGGTCCAGAGCGCGATGAAGAGCAGCCACGCGGGAAAGCGCATCCGCCCCACCAGGGAGCCCGAAATGAGCGCGGCGGTGATCACCGCGAAGGTGCCCTGAAAGGCCACGTCGAGGAGGGCGGGCATCTCGCCGGAGAGGTCGAGGCCGTTCAGGAAGGCCATCGAGAGGTCGCCCACGAACTTGTTCCCGCTGCCGTAGGCGATCGAGTAGCCGAAGAGGGCCCAGACCAGGGTGACGAAGCCCAGGGCACCGAAGCTCATCATCATGGTGTTGAGCACGTTCTTCTGGCGCACCAGGCCGCCGTAGAAGAAGGCCAAGGCCGGCGTCATGAGCAGCACCAGCGCCGTGGAGACGAGCATCCAGGCCGTGGTGCCGGTGTCGGTGTCCCCTGCGGCCAGGGCCGCGCCCGGCAGCAGGAACAGGAATAGGGTCCCGAGTCGCATCATCATCCAGACTTCCTCCCTCCGGCCGCAGGCCGGTCAGTCCGAGTCTAGCGAGTGGAAATACGCTATGTCAAGTGTTTTTGTATCATTATGCACATCTTGTCGGATTTTAGGGGCATTAAATCGATATATCATAGCTCTTTGTTCACCAATTCGGTGACATATTGCGACTTTCCAATGTACGTCTTGCGCCTGGACGGGCCTGCGGTATCGTGGTTCCGTGACCGAAGCGGAGGTTTACCAAGCGCTGCTCGAGGGCCCCAACGAACGCCGGGTGCTGCTCGGCGCCCAGGTCGCGCCCGAGGCGCTCGCACGCTACGCCGCGGGGTTGGCCAACCGTGCAGGCGGGGTGATCCTCCTGGGGGTCCGGCCCTCGGGGGGCGTGGAGGACGCGAGCGGGCTCGAGCCCCTGCAGCTCAGCCACGCCCTCTTCGAGCTCACCGCCGGCGCGGTCCTCCCCCACGTGGAACGCATCGAAACCGCCGAAGGGGTGGTCTGGGCACTGCACGTGGCCAAGAGCCCCTACGTGGTCTCGGCCGGCGCCGGCCCCGCCCCCTACTGGGACGGCACGCGCCTCGCCGCCGCTCCCGCCGCGGACACGGCCGCCGCGCCGCCCGACCCCACGGCCCGGCCGCTCCCCGAAGCCACCCTCGACGACCTCGACCCCGCGGAGCTGGCGCGGATCGAGGACCGCCTGCGCGAACGCGGCAGCCCCCTCGCCGGGGCTCCGCCGCTCGAGCGCCTGCAGGCCTTGGGCATGGCGCGCGAGGTCGACGGCCGCTGGGTGCCCAGCGTGACCGGGCTGCTGCTCGCGGGCCGGCCGGCGGCGCTCGCACGCCTGCTGCCCCAGGCCGAGGTGAGCTACTACCGTCACGAAGACGACGACGTTGACTACGCCTTTCGCGAAGACCTGCTGCGCCCCATCCCCGCGACGCTCGAACGGCTGCACGAGCTGATCCAGGGTCGCAACCGCTTCCACCCGCTCACCGTGGGCCTCTTCCGCGTCGAGGTTTGGGACTTCGACGTCGAGGTCTACCGCGAGGGCCTGCTCAACGCCTTCGTGCACCGCGACTGGACGGCCCACGCCACGGTGCAGGTGCACCACCACCCCGACCGCCTGGAGATCGCCAACCCCGGGGGCCTGCCGGCGGGGATGACGCCGGCGAACATCCTGCGCCACCCCCCGCACCGCCGCAACCCGGCCTTGGCGGCGGCGCTGGCGCGGCTCGGCTACGTCGAGCGCGCCGGTCAGGGGGTGGACAAGATGTACCGGTTGATGCTGCGCTACGGCAAGGAACCCCCCGAGTACCGCGCCTGGCCCCAGGCCGTCACCCTGGTGCTGCACAACCCCGGCTTCGACGCCGAGTTCGTCCGCTGGGTCTCCGAGGCCCAGAACCGCCAGGGCAGCTTCACCCTCGACTACCTGATCGTCGCCGCGGCGCTGCGCCGCGGTCCGCGCCCCACCGCCGAGCTCGCGCAGGCGCTGGCGCTGGAACCGCCGCAGGCCCGCAGGCTGCTCGCGCGCATGGAAGCGGCGGGGCTGATCGCTCCCGAGGGCCAGGGGCGGGGCCGGCGCTGGCGCCTGGCCCCCCTGCCCCGATAGACTTCGTGCATGCCTAGCGAAGAACGCTTGCAACGTTACGCCGACCTGGCCCTCCGCGTCGGGCTCAACCTTCAGGAGGGCCAGCCCCTCGTCCTTAGCGGCTCCGCCGAGTCACGGCCGCTGCTGCGCGCCCTGGCCCGCGGCGCCTACCGTATGGGGGCGCGCGCCGTCGTGGTTGACCTGCACGACCCCGTCCTCGGCCGCATCGGCCTCGAGGAGGTTCGGGAGGCCTACCTCGACGAGGTGCCCGACTGGTTCGTGCAGGCCCGGGTGCACGCCGTCGACGCGGGTGCGGCCCTGCTCAGCCTGGCCGACGAGGACCCCTTCCTGCTCCGCGGTGTCGACCCCGCGCGCCTGGCGCGGCGCATGCAGGCGGCGGCGCGGGTGCGCCGCCCCTACCTCGAACGCGTCGGGGCCCATAAGGTCAACTGGCTGGCGCTGGGGGCCGCCACGCCCGCCTGGGCGCGGGCGGTCTTCCCCGAGCTGGACCCCGAGGAGGCGACCGAACGCCTCTGGGAGGCGATCTTTGGCACCGTCCGCTTGGACCTCCCCGACCCCGAAGCCGCCTGGCGCGACCACGTCGCCGGCCTCGAAGCCCGGGCGGCGGCGCTGAACCGGGCGCGCTTCGCCGCCCTGATCTTCGAGGGGCCCGGCACCGAACTGCGCGTCGGCCTCGCCGAACGCCACGTCTGGAAGAGCGCGGTGGCCCAGGCCCAGAACGGCGTGCGCTTCGTGCCCAACCTGCCGACCGAGGAGGTCTTCACCGCCCCCGACCCCGAACGGGTCGAGGGCGTGGTCACCAGCACCCGCCCCCTCAACGTCGCGGGCACGCTGGTCGAGGGCATCCGCGTCGTCTTCGCGGACGGCCGCGCCGTGGAGGTGGAGGCCGAGCGCGGGCGGGAGGCGCTGGCGGCGGTGCTCGAAACCGACGCCGCGGCGGTGCGCCTCGGCGAGGTGGCGCTGGTGGAGACCCCCAACCCCGTTTTCGACACCGGGCGGCTCTTCCTGAACACCCTCTACGACGAGAACGCCTCCAGCCACCTCGCCTTCGGCCGCGCCTACCCCGACACCCTGGGGATTCGCGAGGGCGACGACGCCGCGCTCACCGCCGCCGGGGGCAACGCCAGCACGGTGCACCTCGACTGGATGGTCGGCTCCCCCGAGGTCGACGTCTGGGGCGAGCGCGCGGACGGCACCCGGGTGCCGCTCATGAAGCAGGGGCGCTGGGTGAACGCGGCGCGGTAGGCACGTTCGCGCGGGGGTAAAATGAAGCCGTGACGGAGCGTCAGCGGAGGCTGCTTCACCTGCTCACCCGCGCCTACATCGAGACCGGCAGGCCGGTGCCTTCGCGCTGGCTCGCCGAACGGCTCGGGGTGAGCCCGGCAACGGTGCGCTACGACCTGGCCGACCTGGAGGCCGCGGGCCTGATCGAGAAGCCCCACGCCTCGGCGGGGCGGGTGCCGACGCGCCAGGGGTTCCGCCAGTACGCGCTGGCGCAGCTTCCGCCCGAACCGCTGCCGCACGACACCGTGGAGCGGCTCGCCCGCGTGCTCACCGGCTCGGGCAGCCGCTGGCCCCAGCTCGCCGCCCAGATGGCCACCCGGCTCGGGGGCTACCCGGTCGTCGTCCGCCTGAGCGAACCCGGCCCGCCGCGGGTGCTGCAGGTGCACCTCTCCAACCTGGGCGGGGGGCAGCTCCTGGCCGTGGCCGTGCTCGAAGGCGGCCGGGTGCTCGAGGGGGTGGTCCCCTTCGACCTCGACGACGACGGCTTCCTGGAGCAGGCGGAGCGCTGGCTGCGCGGCCCCTACCCGCTCGCCGAGCTGGGGCGCAAGAGCGCCCCCACCCCCCAGCTTGCCGAGTTGGCGCGCAAGCTCACCAGCGCCTTCTCGGGGCCGGGGGCGGAACGCTACCTCGAGGGCCTCGGCACGATGCTCGCGCAGCCGGAAGCGCAAGACCCCGAGTTCGTGCGCCGGGCCCTCGACCTGCTCGAGCAACTGCCCGCGGGCCCTATCACCCCGGCGCGCCGGCTCAACGTCCGCGTCGGCGACGTGGAGGGCCTAAGCCTGGTGCAGGCGGGGTTCCAGCGGGGCGGACGCGCCGGCGAGCTGACCCTGATCGGCCCGCTGCGCATGCGCTACCGCGAGGCGCTCTCGGTGGCCGAGAGTCTGAGCCGTGCCCTGGAAGGAGAAACCGTTCATGCGCGTTAACGTACGCCTTTTCGCCCACTACCGCGAAGCGGCCGGAACCGGCCGCCTCGAGCTCGACCTGCCCGAGGGCAGCACCGTCGCCGACGCCAAGGCCGCGGTGGAGGCGGTCGTGCCCGGCCTCGACCTCTCCGGGGGCATGGCCGCGCTCGGCGAGGAGCTGGTGAAGCCCAACACCCCCCTGCGCGAAGGGGCCGAACTCGCCTTCCTGCCCCCCGTTTCGGGCGGCGGCCAGGACGACCGCACCGGACTTACCAAGGAGCCGCTCGAGCCCATGATCGGCGAACTCGTCGCCTGGGCCACCGCACCCCCCTACGGCGCGGTGGTCAGCTTCGTGGGCACGACCCGTTCGCCCAACAAGGGCCGCGAGGTGCGCTACCTCACCTACGAGGCCTACGAGAGCATGGCCGCGGCCACCCTGGACCGCATCGCCGGTGAGCTGCGCGCGCGCTGGCCGCTCGGGCGGGTGGCCATCGTGCACCGGCTGGGGCGGGTAAACCCCGCCGAAGCCTCAATCGTAATCGTCGTCTCCTCGCCGCACCGCCCGGAAGCTTTCGAAGCCGCCCGCTACGCGCTCGAGCGCGTCAAGCTGATCCTGCCGGTCTGGAAGAAGGAGCACCTCGAAGACGGCGAGGTCTGGGTCGAGGGCGGGGCGGCCGAAGGGTACCGGCTCTAGACCCAATCGAGTTGGACATTTCCTCTATAATGCGTGGGTAAGGAGGCGTATGCCGCAAATCGAACGCCTCGTGGTCGAGGCCCTCACCGAGTACGCGTCGCCGGTTGCGGCGCAAAATATCATGAACCGGGCGCTTCGCCGGGCCGGCGTCAACCCCGACGCCATGGGCCCGGAAGCCTGGCTGCGCTTCGTGCGCGGCCCGCTGCTCACAGAGCTGCAGCAGGTCTTCCCCATCCAGGAACCCACGGGGGCGCTGCGGCGCGTGCTGCGCGGCCTGGAGGAGGCCGCAGCGGCCCGGACCCGGCCCGCTGCGCCGGCGCCGAAGCCGGCCGCGCCCGGCGACCGCAACACCCTGATCCTGCCGCGCCGCGAGATCGACCTGGACCGCGCCGAGGCCCGCGAGGGCCTGGTCAACGAACTGGCCCGCGAGGAGGGCGTCAGCGGGGTGCTGCTGCAAGGCCCCTCGTTTCGGGAGGCCCGGCTTCCCGGGGTGGAGGACCTGGCCCCCATCCTCGGTGTGGTGCACAACCTCCTGCAAAAGCAAAAACCGTATAAACTATTTTATAGCGTTTTCCAGGAGGGTCAGGTGCTCGTGCGCCCCCTCGGACCTGCACTGGTCGCCCTCGTGGCCAAGCGCGAGGCCAACCTCGGCAGGTTGCTGCACGTATTAAACAGCTACGAGGCCAAAGGAGGTCAACCATGAACCACACCCGTTGGATCGTTCTAGTCTTTCTCTTCGCGGTCGCCTGGGCGATGCCGCTCCCCCAGCTCTACGACCAGCTGGCCCCCAAACTGGAGACGGCGCGCACCGAGCTGCTGCGCGATCCTACCGCCAGCCTGCAGGCGCTCGACGACGCGCTCAACATTTTCCGCAGCGGCGCCGAAAACGTCCCCGAGGCGTTGAGCGAGGGTGTGGTCCAAGCGTTGAACAACGCCCGCATCGCCGTGTCGCGCAAGAGTAAGGCCGACCTCGAAGGCCAGCTCTGGGTCGTGCGCGGCTCCCTGGGCAAGTTGATGTACGAGGCCATGTTCCAGGCCGTCTACAAGGGCAACACCGACGAAGCCCTGGCGCTGCTCGACCGCCTCATCGAGATCACCGCGCGCACCCCCGACCTCAAGAGCAAAGCGGTGCCGCTCATCCAGGCCGGCGACATCGAAGGGCTGCGCACCCTATTCGAACGCGCCTACGCCGAAGCGATGTACAAGTCGCTGCAGCTCGCCCAGCAGAAAAAGCAGCGCGCCTCGGCCTACGCCTTGACGGCCAAGGCCTACGGCCTCTACCTCGTGGTGCAGGACTCGCCCCGGGTGGACAACCTGGCGCGCGACTACGTGGACGCGCTCGCCAAGCTGGTCGCCGGGGACGAGGCCGGCTTCAAACAGCAGACCGACCGGCTGATCGCCGCGGCGCAACGCTTCTTCCGCGCGGCCGGCCCTGCCGCCGCGGCCGCCCCTGCGCAGGCCCCCGCGCCCGCTGCCGAGGCCGCACCCCAGCCCGCCGCACCGCAGGCGCAGCCGGCCCCCGCGCCCTCACCTGCACCCGCTGCGCCCACCGCCCCCGCGCAGGCCCCCGCGCCCGCGGCGGCCGCCACGGGCAAGCCCAAGATCCAGGCGCAGGTCCTTGTCTCGCCCATCGAGCAGCTCAACCAGGACATGGCCTTCCTGATCGGCGACAAGAAGAAGGCGGAGAAGGTGGCGCGTTCGATGGCGCAGGTCGGGATCTACAGCTACACCGACTGGCGCAACAGCCTCTACATCACCAAGGGCCTGCTGGCCACCGCCCAGGCGTACGTCTCCGTGGGCCGCGCCCAGGACGCCCGCAGGTACATGGAGTACGCCCGCAACCGCTACGTCTACGAGATCTACCCGCTCGTCGAGGCCATCAACCCCAAGGCGGCGAAGGTGACGCTGGCGATGTTCGAGCAGCAGATGGGCGGCGTGGGTCTGCGCACCTCGGACCTCACGGTGCTCAACGCCCAGCTGGAAAACGTGGCCGATATTGTGCTGGAGCGTCCGCTGGGCCCCTGGCACGACTTCACGGTCTCGCTCCAGCGCGCGACCTTCGGCCTCCCCCGCGCGGTCTTCTTCATCCTCGTCGGCATGCTCGCCCTCTTCCCGCTCTACCTGATCTACCTGACCTTCGGGGGCCGCAACATTTACTGGCGCCTCATGGGCCTCGCCTTCTTCTTCCTGCTGCTTCCGGGCATCATCGAGGGCCTCAGCTACCTCGGCGACATCCTCGCCACCTACGGGGGGGTGCCGCAGCTCTTCGTGCTCGACAACCTCTCGATCCTGCAGAACATCGTGGCGCAGCTGGCCTGGGGGGCGTTGATCTTCCTCGTCGTCGTCTTCGCCACCTGGGGGTTGCGCGGCATCGCCATCCAGTTCGGCCTCATCCAGGACCGCCGCCAAGCGGCCACCACCGTGCAGACCTCGGCCGACATGACCGGGGAACGCAACCCCACCCTCACCAGCGAGACGATCGTGGAGTGGGACGAAGAGTTCTAGCTCCACCCGGAGGTAAACCGACGCCGTGCCCCTACTGAGCCGACTCCAAGAAGCCCTGGAACCCCACCTGGGGGGCCGCACCCAGGCCGTCCTCAAGGAGGGCTTGGCCCGGCTGGGGCTCGAGCCCGCAGCCCTCGACCCCGACCGCGCCGCAATTCTGCTCAAACGTTTCGTCTACCGCGAGCTCCAAGGCCAGATGGACGCCGCGAGCGCGCGCAAGGTCGTCGAGGAAACGCTGCGCGCCCTCGCCCAGGAAGCGCCTGCGCAGCGGACGCCGGACCCCGCCCGCAGCGACCCCAAGCGGGCGCTGCAGCAGGCCGTCTCGCGCTTCAAGCTCTATTTCGAGTGGCCCGAGGTGCAGCGCCTGCGCAGCCTGGCCGCGCTCGTCGAGGCCAGCGAGAGCGAGGGCGAGTCCACCGAGGAGCTGCTCAAGGAGGCCCTCGCCCAGATCGACCTGCTCGAGGAAAAGCTGCAGAACGCCTTATTGCGGCAAGCGCGCGACATCTCGGACCTCGAGGACGCCCTCGAACGCGTGAAGAACATCGGGGGGCCCAAGCCCCGGCGGCTGCGCTCGCTGCTCAAGCAGATCAAGGAGGCGCAGCAGCAGGAAACTCTGGCCACCGCCGAGGTGGAACGCGCCCGCAAGCTCGCCGCCGACCTGCGCAAGCTCGTCGAGTCGTCGGTGGTGCAAAACCCCACCCTCGTTCCCGAGATGGCGCCCGAGGCCGCGGACGACGCGGGCGTGATCGCGCTGGAGGACGAGGAGGTCCCCGAGCTGGTCGCGGGCGAGGCTGAGGGCGAGGAGTTCGAGATCCTCATCGATTTCGAGAACCTCGAACCCGAGGTGGCCGACCGCATCCGCGAGATTGACTTGGCCGAGGAACGGCGCCGCCTGGAGCGGCTCAAGGAGCAGTACGCGGCCGTTCTCGCAGCGGAACGCGTCGTGCCGCTGCTGGAGGAGGTCGAGGCGGCGCTCGCCGACGGCGCGCTCGCGGGCGAACGTCTGGACGAACTGCAGCGCGCGCTCGAGGAGGCCTTCAAAGACGCCGTGGCCGAGGCGCGCGCGCGCTACGAGTGGCTCTCCGAGCGGCTGCGCAGCCTCGAGCTCGAGGACGCCGAGCTGGGCAGCCAGCGCGCCCGAACCCAACTGGAACTCATCAAGGAAAGCCTCGAGATGGGCGTGCTCCCGGGCGACCTGGAGCAGGCGGAACGCCAGGTGAAGGCCCTGGAGGAGGCCCTCGCGGCCAAGAAGCAGGAGAGCGCGCGGCAGAGCCGGCTGCTCGAGGAGGCGCGCGGACTGGTCGAGCACGCCCGCGAAGCGCTTCCCGAAGGCGAGCTGCCCGAGCTCGTGGGCTTCCGCGAGCGGCTGGCCCTCCTGGAAACCGGGCTCGAGGCCGGAGAAGTCGACGAGGCCCTGCTGGGCCGCCTCAAGGCCGAGCTTCCCGAACTCCTGAGCCAGCTGGCGCAGGCGGGTGAGGCCGCCCGTGCGCTGCGTGCTCGGCTGCTGGCCGAGCTGGACGCCCTGCCCGACCTGGAGCCGCTTGCGAGCACCCGCGACAGCCTTCGGGTGCGGCTCGAAGAGGGGGCGGCGGCCGGCGTCGAGGACGAGGTGGCCGCCCTGGCGGCGGAGGCGCGGCGGCTTACGCAGGCGCACCTGGACGAGCTGGCGGCGCGCCTCCAGGCCTTCGGGCTGGCGACCGGCAGCGTCGACGCGGCCCGCGCCGAACTCGAGGCCGGTCGTTTTCCCGACCTGAGCGCACTCGAAGGCCGGGTCGAGCAACAGATCGCCGAGGCCCAGGGGCACCTACGCCAGGAACTGCGTTCGCTGCGCGCCTCGGCTGAGCGCCTCAAGGAGCTCGGCGGCGGCGAGCTGCTCGAAGCCGTCGCCGAGGCCGAGGCCGCCCTGGAGACGGGGCTGCCCGACCTGACCCCCCTCAAGGAGCGCCTGCACGCCCTGCTCGAGCGCCGCGAGGCCTGGCGCCAGGAACTGGACCGCCGCTACCGCACGCTGCGCGAACGCTTCGAGGCCGCTCGGGCCGTGGGCGGCGAGACCGCCTACCGGGCACTTACGCTGCTCGATTTCCTCGAGAAGGGGGCGCGGCGCATCGAGCGCCTGGGAACGAGCGGCCTCGCCGAGATGGAGCGTTCGCTGGGCGAGGCGGAGCAGCTGATCACCCAGCTCGAGCAGGAGTTCGCCGCCGCCAAGGAAGTGGCCGAACAGCTTTCGGGCGCCGACCTGGACGACCTTTTGGGCGTCTTCGAGGCCCCCGCCGAGGCCGAAGCTCCGCAACCCGAGCCCGAACCCCCGGCTGAGGGCGAGGCGGCCGGGGACGCGCTCGCCCCCTTCCGCATGCGCGGGGTGACCTGGGTGGGCTGGCTCGAGGAGGCCCCGCCCGCCGACCTGGAGGTCGCCCGCGTGCGCGACCTGCTCACCGAGCTCGACCACCTGCGCCAGGAGGTTGGTGCGCGGCAGGTGCGGCTCGCCGTCCTCACCCTGCCCGGCCACGCCTTCCTGCTGGCACCGTACGCGGGGCGCCACCTGGTCATCCTCGCCGAGAAGGCGCAGCTCTCCCGGCTCGTCACCCTGATCCACCGGAGCCTTTCCGCCACACCTTGATCCGGCTGCACGACGAAGACGCCACCGCCCGCCTGGCGCGCGCCCTCGCCCGGCACCTGCCGCCCGGCGCGGTGGTGCTGCTGTCCGGCCCCATGGGCGCGGGGAAGACGACCCTCGTCCGCCACCTCGCCCACGCCCTGGGTTTTCGGGGCCGGGTCACCAGCCCCACCTATACCCTGATGCACACCTACCCCGCGCCCGCGGGAACGCTGCTGCACGTCGACGTCTACCGCCTGCCCGACCCCCGGTCGCTGTGGGACCTGGGGCTCGAAGACGCGATGGCGGGAGCCCGCCTTACCCTGATCGAGTGGGGACGGCCCCCGGACTTCGACGCCGACGTGCTTGTGGAGCTCAAGCCCGAAGCGGAGGCGCGCCGGGCGCGCCTGGAGGCGCTGCGGCCGGAGCTGGAACCGCTGCTCGCAAAGATCGCCCGGGAAGCGGCCGCGGACGACGAACCGGCCTAGCCCGCGGCCGCCGTCACCGCCGCGCAGACGGCCTCCTGCACCAGGGCCGCGAGCGCCGCCAGCGGCGCCGCGGCGCCGCGGCCGGTGCTGAGCAGGAAGACGGCGTCGCCGTCCCAGGGGGTGTGCGAGGGGCGGATCACGCGGCCCAACGCCGCCTGACCCGCCTCCGCGAGCATCCGCGCTTCGCGCTTGTCGAGCGGCGCGGGGGTGGCCAAGGCCACCAGGGTGGTGTGCTCGGTGGGACGCGGCTCCGCACGCATCCAGGCCTCGCGGTCCCCGTGCCCGGCAAGCAGCCGGCCGTCGGGGGTGTAGACGTCGCCCACGGGGTTGACCACGGCAAGCGCCCCCACGCTCAGGTCCCGCCAGCGCGCCAACGCGCTGCCCAACCCCGTGGGTACCGGTTCCCGGTACTTGCCTGCGGTCGCCCCCGATCCGGCGCCCACGGCGCCCGCCACCACCGGATCGGCGCTTGCCGCCGCGGCGGCGGCGTAGCCCTCCTGGGGGCCCGGCCAAGCCGGATCCCCCACCAGCAGGTCGTAGATCACCGCGGCCGGAACGATCGGCACCGGCCCGATGCGCGTGGGGTGGCCCACGCCGCGCTCGTGCAGGTAGCGGACCACCCCATCGGCGGCGGCCAGCCCGAAGGCGGAACCGCCGGTGAAAACGAGGGCGTGCACCCGCTCCACGCGCTTCTCGGGCGCGAGCAACGCCGCTTCACGGGTACCCGGCGACGGCCCCGCGAAGCTCGCCGAGGCCACACAGCCCTCGTCGGGGCAGAGGATCACGGTCACGCCGGTGCGGGCGAGCGGGTCGCTCCAGTGACCGACCCGCAACCCATCGACGGCCGTGAGGCTGGCGTTCACGCCCTCAGCTTACTCCGGGAAGAGCGGCACCTCGAAACGGGCCGGCGCGGCCAGCACGTCGACGCGCAACCCGTGCACCGCCGCCGGGCTCGAGCGCGCCCCCGAGGCGTCCAGGAGGGCCACGCGGCCGGCCACCACCTCGGCGCGCCCTTCGGGCCCGACGACGACCGCTGCCCCGCGCTCGAGCCCCACGCCGAGCAGGTCGGGCCGGCCGATCACGACCTCGCTGAGCCGGTGGAAGGCCCCGGCGCCCTCGAAGGCCTCCTGGACGGCCAGGCCCGGCAGCAGCCCCAGCCCGTAGCGCACCGCGGGCGTCTCCCCGCGGCCCAGCGGCACGGCGCTGCCCAGCAGCGGCGAGGCTTCGAGCGCGGCCGCCACCACGCCCCCGCGCAGGTGCACCTGCGCCAGCGCGTTCACCAGCCGCGTCCCCGTGATCAGCTCCAACAGGCGTTCGCCCCGCTCGTCAACCAGCAGCACCAGCGGGGCCTCGGCCACCTGTCCGGCGATCCGGGCGTCCATGGCCTGCTCGCGCCGCGACAACGCCAGCACCCCGGTGTGCCGGGCTCCATGGGTGTGAAAGATCTCGCGCCAGGCCTCGACGAGCGGCAGCATGGCCTTGGGCGTCACGAAGAGCACCGCCCCCCCGGCCATTTCCAGAAGCCGTTCCTCGACGGCCCGGGTTTCGCCTCGCAGAGGATCCGCATGCCCCAGCAGTGCGAACCATCCGCTTCTGCGCATCGTCGGCCTCCTCCCCCTATTCTAGCCCAACCGCATAATGCAGTAAATAGTGTATTTTTATGCGACCTAACACCGATTTCTCATGCATAAACCGTGTACCTATGCTAGAGTGAAGTACGTGACCACCGAAGCCCGGAGCGTCCCCAACAAGCGCGACATCATCCTCGAGGCCACGATCCGGGTGCTCCGCGAACGGGGCCTGTCCGGGCTCAAGGTCGAGGAGGTGGCCAGGCAGGCCGAGGTGGGCAAGGGTACGGTCTACCTCTACTTCGAGGACAAGCAGGACCTGCTCAAGGCGCTGGTGGAGTACCATACGCAGCGCTTCTACGCCGACGCCGCCGAGATTACCGCGTCCGAGCGGCCCTTCCGCGAGCGGCTGGAGCGGCTGCTCGCGCGCCGGCTCGCCTTCGTGGACGAGTGGCGCGGCCTCTGGGCCGCGGTTGCGCGCGAGGCCAACCCCAAAGGGCAGAAGGCTTGGTTGACCGGTCTGCACCAGCACTACCAGGGAATCCTCGAGCGCTTCGTCGCCAGCGGTATTGCCAGCGGGGAGCTGCGACGGGACCTGGACGTCACGCTCACCGCCGCCGCGCTGGCCGCCTTTGGCTGCAGTCCCCAGCTCGATTTCCCTCGCGAGCCCTACATCCAGCAGCTCGCCGAGGTCTTCATGAAAGGAGTTTGCGCGTGAAAGAGTACCGTCCCGGAGACAAGGTAGTGCTGCCCCCCTACGGCGTGGGCGTCGTGGCCGGTATCGCCCAGCGAACCGTGGCCGGCATCGGCCGATCCTACTATCAGGTCGAGTTCCCCGGCTCGCGCTCCAAGGCGTTCGTACCGGTCGAGTCGCCCCAGCAGGTGGGCCTGAGGCCCGCGCTGACGCGGGACGAGGTGCCCCAGATCCTCGAGCACCTCAAACACGGCCAGCTCCCGCTGCCCAAGCAGTGGGCCGCGCGGCACCGCCGGGTCACCGAAATCCTCTCCGAGGGCAACCCCCACCGCATCGCCATTTTGGCAGGGCAGCTGCGCCGTTGGGACGCGGAGCGCGGCCTGCCCGACCTGGACCGCCAGGCGTTCCGCCGCGCCATCAACCTCCTCGCCGAGGAGGTGGCCCAGGCGCTGGAGATCACGGTCAGCGAAACCCGCATCGTCTTCGAAGAAGCCTGGGGCGAGGGCCTGAACTGATCCGCTTCCCCGGAGGCCCGCCGGTCGACCCGGCGGGCGCTTCCTTTTTCTTGCGACGCCGCGCAGGCCGGGCCCTTTGCCCTAAGAGCATTGACAGGTCGGGGCAGCGTTCTCTAGACTGGGACCACCACCCCAAACCAACGGGTTGGTTACAAGGAAAGGAGACGGTATGAACCTTAGAACGTGGCTCTTGGCTCTTGCTTTGTCCTTAGGGGTTTTGGCGGCGTGTTCCACGCCCCCGAACCAAGCGGGCTCGCCCGATCTCTCCGTTGCGGCCGAATCGGTCGCTCCCATCTACGGGCAGGACGCCGAAGCCGCGATTCCGGGGCAGTACATTGTGGTCTTCAAGAAAGGCGCCGCCGCGCCGGTATTGCAACAGCTTCAATCGGGCAATGTATCGGGACTGGGCGTATCGGATCAGGACGTTCAACTGTTGTACGTATACTCGACTGCGCTTCCCGGCTTCGCGGCCGTGTTGAGCGACGCTGCGCTCGTGCAACTCGCCAGGGACCCGCGGGTGGCCTACATCGAGGCGGATCGGCGCATCACCCTTTCGGCGACCCAAACTAACGCCACCTGGGGGCTCGACCGCATCGACCAGCGGGACCTCCCGCTCGACGGGAATTACAGCTACACCGCCAGCGGTGTGGGCGTGCACGCCTACATCATCGACACCGGCATCCGCACGACCCACACTGAGTTCGCCGGTCGCATCGGTAACGGCTACACCGCCATCAGCGACGGCCTCGGCGTCGAGGACGGCAACGGGCACGGCACCCACGTGGCGGGCACCGTCGGCGGCTCCACCTACGGCGTGGCCAAATCGGTGACGCTGCACCCCGTGCGCGTTCTCGACGCGAACGGCTCGGGCACGACCTCCGGCGTCATCGCCGGCGTGGACTGGGTGGCGGCCAACCACCAGAGCCCGGCGGTCGCCAACATGAGCCTGGGCGGTTCGGCCAGCCAGTCGCTCGACGACGCCGTGAGGAACGCCATTGCTTCGGGCGTGACCTTCGCGATCGCCGCCGGCAACGAAAACACCGACGCCTGCACCAAGTCGCCGGCGCGGGTGGCCGAGGCGATCACCGTGGCCGCCAGCGATTCGAGCGACGTGCGCGCCTCCTTCTCGAACTTCGGCTCCTGCGTCGACCTCTTCGCCCCGGGCGTCTCCATTACCTCCGCCTGGAACACCTCGGACACCGCCACCAACACGATCAGCGGCACCTCGATGGCCACCCCGCACGTGGCCGGCGTGGCCGCGCTCTACCTGGAAACCGACCCCGGCGCTTCGCCGAGCACGGTCAAGCAGGCCATCCTCGACTCCGCCAGCGCCGGTCGCATCGGCGACGTCGCCGGCTCGCCCAACCTGCTGCTCTACAGCGGCCTCACCCCCGAAACCGGTGGGGGCGGGGGTGGCGGCGGCACCGCGCCCTGCACCGGCTGCGAGTACTACAGCGGCACCCTGACCGGGTCCGGCGACTACGACTACCAGCCGAACGGCACCTACTACTACGCCCCTGCGGGGGTGCACAAGGGCTGGCTCGAGGGCGCCGCCGGCACCGACTTCGACCTCAAGCTCTGGAAGTGGACCGGTTGGGGCTGGCGCACGGTCGCCAGCTCGACCAGCTACACCTCGAGCGAGCAGGTGACCTACAGCGGCAGCGCCGGCTACTACGTCTGGCGCATCGAGTCCTACAGCGGCTCGGGCGGCTACGACTTCTGGATGGAACGGCCGTAATCCACGGCACCCGACGCGGCCCCCGGCAGCTGCCGGGGGCCGCCTTCTTGCGGTAGCCTGGTACCGAGGTCCCGACGTGCCCTACCTGGTCAAGCTGATCGTCAGCGCCCTGCTCATCGTGCTCGCCTCGGAGATCGCGCGGCGCAGCACCTTGCTGGGCGCGCTGCTCGCCTCGGTGCCGCTGGTCTCGGTGCTGGCGATGGTCTGGCTCTATCTGGAGACCCGCGATCCGGAACGCGTCGCGGCCTTCGCACAGGACGTCTTCTGGCTGGTGCTGCCCTCGCTGGCGCTCTTCTTGGCGCTCCCCTGGCTGCTGCGCGCGGGGTTGAACTTCTTCGCGGCGCTGGGCCTGGGCCTGGGCCTCACGGCGCTGGCGTACGCGGGCACCCTCGCCTTGCTGCGGCGCTTCGACGCCTCCTAACGCAGGCCCGCCCCCTTGCGGGGACGGGCGTTTTCTGGCTCCGCGGGCAGGACTCGAACCTGCGACCAATCGGTTAACAGCCGACCGCTCTACCAGCTGAGCTACCGCGGACCGCGGCGCCAGGCAAGGGCTACTATATCAAATCGCGCCGTCTTTGACAACGCGCATAGCCCTCGATGCGTTGCGAGCGTCGTAGTGCCCTGTTAAGGAGCCCGGGCTAGGATGTGGCAACTTCCTTGCATCTTGATCGCCGCTTGAAATGGCCGCGCACAATGATGTAGGATAGTTGTAATGGGAACATGGTACCACTGTAAGAGGTATGTGAAATTTAGTTGTTGCCAACTGCCTTCGAATCCTGCACCCCTGGTTATCGCTTTCTCCTGAATCATGCGTATGGCCAACCTCAGCACACCAGCCTAGCAAACCACTAGCATAACAAACAGGGTGTATATCCATGGGTGATTATCAAAAAAAGACAGATCTTATCTGGAACCTCGCCAACTTGCTTCGCGGCGACTACAAGCCCCACGAATATGCCGATGTCATCCTACCGCTGGTGGTCCTACGTCGCCTAGACCAAGCGGTGGAGCCCACCAGGGCGGCGGTGCGCAAAGCCTATGAGCAATACAAAGGCAAACTGGAGAACCTGCATTCGGTGCTCACCGCCAAAGCGGGTGGCTCACTTGTCTACAACTACTCAGAGTTTGACTGGCATCGTCTACTAGACGCCCCTGGCGACCTGCAGCAAAACTTCATCACCTACCTCAATGGCTTTAGCCCAGAAGTGCTTGACATCATCGAGAAGTTCGACTTCCGCCGCCAGGTGTCCCGCCTGCACTCCGCGGATCTGCTCTATCACCTGCTCAAGGCGTTCGAGCAGGTAGATTTACATCCCGACCGGGTGGACAACATTGGGATGGGCAACATTTTTGAAGAACTCATCCGCCGCTTTAGTGAGCAGTACAACGAGACCGCTGGCGAACACTTCACCCCGCGTGAAGTCATAGAACTAATGGTGGATTTGCTACTCAGTGAGAACCCAGAAGACTTCCTCGGCCCCGACAAAATCGTGGAAATTTACGACCCAGCCTGTGGCACCGGTGGAATGCTCTCCGAAGCCAAAAAGGGCGTCACCCGCAACCACGGGCAGGACCCGGGCAAGGTCTTCCTCTTTGGGCAGGAAATTAATCCCACCTCCTATGCGGTGGCCAAGGCCGACCTGCTGCTCAAAGGCGAAGACCCCGGTCTCCTGGCCTTCGGCAACAGTTTCACCGAAGACGGACACAAGCGCAAGCGCTTCCGCCTGATGCTCTCCAACCCGCCCTTTGGCGTGGAGTGGAAGAAGTACGAGTACATAATCAAGAACGAGCACGAGGCGCTTGGGCACGAAGGGCGCTTCGGGGCCGGCCTGCCGCGCATCACTGACGGTTCTTTCCTTTTCCTTCAGCACATGCTTGCCAAGCGCTTTGAAGACGAAGTGGGCAGCCGAATCGCCATCATCTTCAACGGCTCAACCCTCTTCACCGGCGACGCTGGCAGCGGCGAGAGCGAAATTCGCCGCTGGATCATCGAAAATGACTGGCTGGAAGGTATCGTCGCACTGCCGGAGCAGCTGTTCTACAATACTGGCATCGCTACCTATATCTGGATTGTGACCAACCGCAAGAGCGCCCGCCGCAAGGGCAAGGTGCAGTTGATTAACGCCGTGGATTTCTGGGACCCGATGACCCCACGCAGCCTGGGCAACAAGCGGCGCTACATCACCCCCCACCACCGGGAGCGTATCGTCGAACTGTACAAGGCAATGGAAGAGAACGAACTTTGCCGCATCTTTGAGAACGCCGACTTTGGCTACCGTCGCGTGCGCATCGAGCGCCCCCTGCGGCTCAACTTCCACGCCACACCGGAACGAATAGAACGGCTGAGGGAAGAGAAGGCGTTCCAAAACCTGACGAAAACACGCAAGAAAGACCCTGAGGCAATAGAAGCCGCCCGGCGAGAAGGCGAGCGCCAGCAGCAGGCTACCCTTGAAGCGCTGCGGGCACTACCCGACCGGATGAGCAAGGACCCGGCGGAATATCGGGCGTGGCTGGAGGACGCGCTGCGCTCGCTGGATTTCAAGGTTTCGGCTTCCCTGCGCAAGGCCATTTTGAACGCCCTCACCGAGCGCGACGAAACCGCGCTGCCTGTGCCTGCCAAGCAGGGCGGCTGGGAGCCGGACACCGAGTTGCGCGATTACGAGAATGTGCCTTTGCAGTACGCCCCCTCGATTTACGATGAAGACGTGCCTCTCAGGGAAAACGTCTTCGCTTACTTCGAGCGCGAAGTCAAACCCTACGTCCCGGACGCCTGGATTGACGAAACCTACCATGACAAGCAAGATGGACAGGTCGGCGTGGTGGGCTATGAAATCAACTTCAACCGCTATTTCTACAAATACACCCCGCCGCCGCACCCAGAAGAACTTGCGCGCCAGATAGCAGAAAAGGAACGCGAAATAGCTCAACTGCTGGAAGATCGGCCATGAAGCGCAGGTACCGAGCCTATTCGACATACAAGGACAGCGGCGTCGAATGGCTGGGGAAAATCCCAGCGCATTGGGATGTGCGGCGGTTAAAGTTTGTGTCTTCCATTATCTACAGCAACGTTGACAAACGCGTCAAGGAAGATGAAATTCCGGTACGCCAGTGTAACTATGTAGATGTTTACAAGAACGACCACATCGTCAACGACCTTGAGTTTATGGAGGTCACGGCTAAACCTGAAGAAATCAGAAAGTTTTTACTCCGACCTGGCGACATTATTTTGACGAAGGATTCTGAAGATTGGAAGGATATTGCCATCCCTGCTTTTGTTCCCGAACCGCTGGACAACGTAATTTGTGGCTATCATTTAGCCCTTATCAGACCAAGTTCACCGCATATAGATCCCAATTACTTGTTCAGATCGTTTCAGGCAGCCCATATCAATTATCATTTCCAGATAGAAGCATCGGGCATAACTCGGTATGGCTTGGGCAAACGGGCATTGGGCGATGCTCTGATAGTGCTCCCCCCCCTCCCCGAACAGGGCGCCATCGCCGCCTTCCTCGACCGCGAGACCGCCCGCATTGACGCCCTGATCGCCCACAAGCGCGAGTTAATCGACCTGCTGCGCCGCCAGCGCACCGCCCTCATCAGCCACGCCGTCACCAAAGGCTTGAACCCCACCGCACCGCAGAAGGACAGCGGCGTCGAATGGCTGGGGGAGATCCCCGCGCATTGGGAGGTAGCACCAGCAATTGCCTATTTGAAACCCATCGGAAAAACTGTTTGGCCTATTGCCACATCTACACAACAAGCGTTTCTGTATTCAATTCCCTCCGTTCAACAATCGGGGAATGGAGAACTTGTTGACATAGAACAGATTGACAGTGCGAAAATACTTATTCAAGAACCATGTGTATTGGTTTCCAAGTTAAACCCCCGCAAAAGCACGATTACTATTGCAACCCCAAAACCTATTGTCACGCTTGCCTCCGTAGAATTTGTGGCATTAGCATCCAAAGGGGCCTGCGATTTGAAATTTGTAGAATATCTTTACCGCTCTGAAAGTTCTCGACAATACCTTGACTCAACTGTCAATTCTGCTACAAGAAGCCACCAAAGAACGAGGCCTAATGTCATTTTGAAGATAAAGCACGGATGGCCTCCCCTCCCCGAACAGCGCGCCATCGCCGCCTTCCTCGACCGCGAAACCGCCCGCATTGACGCCCTGATTGCCAAAATCGAAGAGAGTATCGCCCTCTTGCAGCAGCAGCGCGCGGCCCTCATCTCCGCCGCGGTGACGGGGAAGATTGACGTGCGAGAGCAGGGGTAGCCTATGTCACGCCTCGACGATATCCTTGACCTGATTCAAACCACCAACGAAGTCTATTTCATCACCGCGCCCGGCCGCGTGCGCACCGCCTTCATCCTGGTGGATGAGATCATCGAACTGGCACTGAAGGCCTTTTTGCAGGAAAAGGCGCTGGAGCAGCGGGAGCAATGTTTACAGGCATTGGAGCAGGCTGGCTGGGTAACAACCGCTAGACATCGCAGGGCCTTGCAACGGTACTTTGAAGAAGAAATTGATGAAAACGAAGTTTGCACCAGCCTGGGAAGAAACCCGCAAAACAACTCTGCTGCGATTACCGATTTCCAAAACTTGATTGCCCCTTTCCCACTCATTCGCCACTGGAGCGCCAACAGACCCGATACCTTCAATACTTTCGACAGCGTGATTGATGAAGTCAAGCCCTTTTTCTCATCCTCGCCGAATAGCAGCCCGCATCCCGCCATTGCCCTGCTGGATGACGCCCTGCACCGCCACCGACTGCGCAACCAGTTTTACCACGACCACCAGCAAAGCGGCCTGACCATTGACGACGACAAATGCCTGCGCGCCTTATGCGGTATGTTTGATCTGATGGAGCAACTCTTTCCCGATTGGTTGAATCACGTACAGGCCAACAACACAGTGCGCTGCCAGATTGGGGTATTGCGCCTGAAGCGCGCCGCCTTTGGGGGTCAGCGGGAAGTAGTGGAACCTTATGACAACGCGCTAGAGCAGTTGAAGCGCAATCACCGCTACGATATCGAACGCCGTTCGGTAGAACACAGCCTGGTGCACACCGTCAGCGACCGCTTCTTCCGTGCTTTGCGCGAACAATTTGAAAACAAAATTGCTGAACTACGAAACAGAATTATCCAGATTGACAATATGAGCCGACCACAGCGCAAGCATCACGAGGAGCGCTCGGACAAGCAGCGTTTAGTGGCTATTTTGCAGCAACAGCTGGATGAAATCAATGACCTCTTGGAAGCGCCTTAATGGGGTAGTTTATGGACATATCCGAATATGCCTTTGAAACCTATGTCGTCGAGCATCTGACCGGCATCCACGGCTACCGCCAGCGCGAGAGCAAGGTGCACTACGACCGCGCCGCTGCCCTGGACTGGGATTTGGTGCTGGAATTCATCACCGCCACCCAACTTGACACCTGGCGCGATCTGCAAAAACAACACGGCAGCCAAACCGTAGAAAAATTCAAACGCCGCCTAGTGCGCGAAATTCAGCGCCGTGGCACGCTGGATGTCCTCCGCCGCGGCGTGAAAGATTCGGGCTGCTACTTCCAACTGGCCTACTTCAAACCGGCCACCACCCTCAACCCAGCGCATCAGGAACGCTACCGCAAAAACATCTTCTCCGTCATCCGCCAGTGCCGTTACAGCCAGGCCGAAACCCGCGATGCAATTGACCTGGTGCTTTTCCTCAACGGCCTGCCCCTCTTCACCATGGAACTGAAGAACAAACTCACCGGCCAGACGGTGGAAGATGCCAGAAAGCAATACCGCAACGATCGCCCACCCAAAGGCGAACCCCTGCTGCAATTCCGCCGCTGCCTAGCGCACTTTGCCGTGGACAACGACGAAGTCTGGCTGACCACCAAACTGGAAGGCAAGTGTACCCGTTTTCTACCCTTCAATCGCGGGTACAATGGCGGCGCGGGCAACCCGCCCAACCCGGACGGCTACGCCAGCGCCTACCTGTGGGAGGACGTTTTCGCCCCGGATAGCGTGCTGGAACTGGTGGGCAGTTTTATCCACATCGAAAACGGCGACCAGCGAGCCAAACTGATCTTCCCCCGTTACCACCAGCGCGACGCGGTGCGCAAACTAGTGGCCCACACCCGCGCGCATGGCCCCGGACAGCAGTACCTCATCCAGCACAGTGCTGGCAGCGGCAAGAGCAACACTATTGCCTGGACAGCGCACCGGCTAGCGTCCTTACACGACGACCAAAATCGCCGCGTCTTCGACTCGGTCATCATCATCACCGACCGCCGCGTGCTCGACAAGCAATTGCAAAACGCCGTGCGCCAGTTCGAGCAGGTGCCCGGCGTGGTGCGCGTGATCGACAAAGACAGCACCCAATTAGCCGAAGCCCTGACGGAAGGCGCCGACATCATCGTCAGCACCCTGCAAAAATTCCCCTTCGTGCTGGACAAGGTGCAATCCCTGCCGGGGCGCGCCTTTGCCGTCATCGTGGACGAAGCCCACTCCTCGCAGACCGGCGAAGCCACCAAAAGCCTAAAGGAAGTTTTGCGTGCCGAAAGTTTGGAAGAAGCCGAGCACCTCGAGAGCGAAATGGAAGAACCAACCGGAGAAGACCTGATCAACCGCAGTATGGCGGCGCGCAAGCGGCAACCGAACCTGAGTTTCTTCGCCTTCACCGCCACGCCCAAACAAAAGACTCTGGAACTGTTCGGCGTTCCCCAGCCGGGCGGCACGTTCCGCCCCTTTCATCTGTACACGATGCGCCAGGCCATCGAAGAAGGCTTCATCCTCGACGTGCTGCAAAACTACACCACCTTCGAAACCTACTTCAACCTGCTAAAAACGGCTGCCAACGACCCGCGCGTGGAAAAAAGCAAAGCCATCAGCCTGCTGAAGCGGTACGTCAACATTCACCGCTTCACCATCGCCCACAAAACCAAAGTGATGGTCGAACATTTCTGGGAAAACGTGCGCCATAAAATCCCGAACGATCAGGGTGAAGGGCGGGCCAAGGCGATGGTGGTCACTGCCAGCCGTTTGCACGCCGTGTTATACAAACAGGCTTTCGATGCCTATCTGAAAAAACAGGGCTACCCCATCAAGGCGTTAGTGGCTTTCTCCGGCACAGTCCACTATCACGGGCTGGATTACACCGAATCTCAGATGAACGGCTTCCCCGAAAGTCAGACCGTCAGGCAGTTCGAAAACCCCGAATACCGCTTCCTCATCGTGGCGGAGAAATTCCAGACCGGCTTCGACCAGCCGCTGCTCCATACGATGTACGTGGACAAGAAATTGGCCGGCGTCCACGCCGTGCAGACCCTCAGCCGCCTCAACCGCATCCATATGCGCAAAACCGATACCATGGTGCTGGATTTCGTCAACCGCGTGGAAGACATCGAGCGGGCCTTCGCCCCCTACTACGAAGCCACCATTCTGAGCCATGCCACCGACCCCAACAAACTCTACGACCTGCAAGATGAATTGGAAGCCTTTGGCCTGTATACGCCCAAGCAGGCAGCTGAAATTGCCGAACTGTACCTGCGCAAAGGTGAAAAAGCTGCAAAATTGCAGCCGCTCTTGCGAGAGGTTGTCGAACAATACAAATACATCGCCGCTGTGGAAGAACGCATCCGTTTCAAACATCGTTTACGCGCCTACATCAACGCATACGCCTTCCTTTCGCAGATCATCACCTTTCAGGATGCCGCACTGGAGCGGCTCTATCTCTTTGCCCGTCTGCTCATCCGCGCCTTGCCAAGAGAACGATCCCGTGAGCAGTTGTCTTTACACGACCTAGTTGATTTAGAAAATTATCGTATCGAGCAGACTTACAGCGGAAGCATCCAGATACCCAGCAATGAAGGGCAACTGAAAGCGCTCTCAGACCTAGACGTAAGTGGCTTAACCGATCCGGAGAAGACCGCTCTCTCGCAAGTCATCCAGGAAATCAACGAGCGCTTTGGTACGGAATTTACCGAAGCTGACCGCGTCTTCTTCGCAGAGCTGAAAGCTCGCCTTGCCGCAAATGAAAGTTTGCAAGCAAGCGCAAGAATCAACCCACCAGAGAGCGTCCGCTTATTGTACGATGCGCTATTTAAAATGACCTTACAAGCAATGATTGACAGAAATTTCCAGATGTTCAAGCGAATTAATGATGATGAGGAATTTGGTCAAGTAGTGAAAGAAAAGATATTTTTACTTGTATATAAAGATATACTGAAAACTGATAGCGTCAGTCGTTCAGAAAGCAATGAGCAATAACGGTATCTTGCTTGGCCAAGAACGTTATGGTTGCTGGTTCGCTATTTACAACGTCACGAACTGAAGTACGGTTGCCTTTAGGCTGCGCCCTAGATCCAACTTACTCATTTTGACCGCTTTGTTAGGCTTCATGCCGGCACAGAGCCTGGCGTGTCGTAATGATGGCGGGGTATGAATTCATTATCCGCCCGCGTGCGGGCTTTCGGTCACGTAGAGCCAGCAGCGCGAGCGCGGCAGGTCGACCTCTCCGCGCTCATCGGGCTTGGCCAGCAGCACCTGGTGCACCGCCAGGTGCCCCGCCGCGAACTGGTAAGCGGAAACGCTCATGTAGAGCCGCCAGAGGCGCGCCCGGGGCTCGCCCACCGCGGCCACCGCTTCGTCGAAGCGGGCGTTCAGCCGGCGCACCCACCAGCGCAGGGTGGCGGCGTAGTGCTCGCGCCAGTCCTCCACGTCGCGCACCTCGAACCCCGCCGCCTCGGCGGCCTGGAGGTGCGCCCACAGCGGCAGAATCTCGCCGTCGGGAAAGACGTAGCGGCGCAGGAACTCGCCCGAGGCCAGTTCGCCCGAAAAACGGCTGGGCACCGGACCGCGGGTGATCACGTGGTGCAGCATCAGCCCGCCCGGCTCGAGGTTGGCGTGGGCGATGCGGAAATAGTCGGGCAGCCGCTCGCGGCCCACGTGCTCGGCCATCCCCACCGAGGCGATCTTGTCGAAACGCCCGCGCACCTCGCGGTAGTCTTCGGGGCGGATCTGCACGCGGTCTTCGAGCCCCCGTCGGCGAGCCTCTTCACGGACGAAGCGCACCTGCTGCTCGGCCACGGTGACCCCGACCGCGTGCACGCCGTACCGCTCGGCCGCGAAGAGCACCAACCCGCCCCAGCCGGCGCCGATGTCGAGCAGGCGCTCGCCCGGGGCCAGACGCAGCTTGCGCGCGATGTGCTCGAGCTTCTTTTCCTGGGCGGTGTCCAGGTCCTCGTCGCCCTCGGGAAAGTAGGCGCAGGAGTAGACCATGCGCCGGTCCAGCCAGAGCCGGTAGAAGGCGTTGGAAACGTCGTAGTGGTGCCGGATCGCCGCGCGGTCGCGCGGTTTGGAATGGGTGCGGCCGCGCAGGCGGGCGGCGATTCCCAGATCGCGCAGACCCGCACGCAGCCCCCGCACCTCGCGCAACAGGCCGATCCAGTGGCGTGGACTCAAGCGGGCGGCGTGTCGTTCGAGGGCTTCCAGCACCGCCTCCAGGTCGCCTTCAACGTCGAGGGAGCCCTCGAGGTAGGCCTCGCCCAGCGCCAGATCCAGCGGCGGCTCGAGCAGCCGCGCCAGCACCTCGGGGCGGCGCAGCACCACGTCGGCGCGCGCGCTCGCGCCCGGACTCGGCGGCAGGTACGTCCCGTCCCAGAACTTCAAACCAAAGGGGCGCTCGCCGGCGAACAGGCGCTCGACGAGCCGCCGCGCGGCTTCCTGCAAACGGTCGCTGCGGGGTACGGTCTCGGCCATGGCCTCCTCCCCTCTTCACGACGTTCTGCTGAACACCTCATTCTACTCCGAGGCGGGCCATCGCGCCCAGGGGCCGGCGTTATAGTGAAGGGGCTATGAAAGCCGTGGACATTATGACCCGAGACCCCCTCACCGCCACGAAAGGCGAGACCCTCTGGGTGGCGGCCGAGCGGATGTCGGCGCACCATTACGGGGGCCTCCCGGTAGTGGACGAAACGGGCGCGTACCTGGGCGTCCTGGAGATGGACGACCTGCTTCCCAGGCCGGAGAACATCCCGGGCGCGCCGGACGTGATCGCGCTGCAACTCTTCGACAAGTGGGTGGACGAGCACTCGATCCACGACTTCGTGCAGATCTACAAGGAAAAGCGCGTCGAAGAGGTGATGCGCACCGAGGTTCCGGTACTGAAACCCGACGATCCTCTACGCGTCGTGCTCGACAAGCTGATCGAGAACCTCTACCGTCGCATGCCGGTGGTGGACACCGAGGGACGGCTCGTGGGCATCATCACCCGCGGGGACCTGCTCATGCTGCTGATGGGGAGAAAGTAGACGATGAACCCGATCTTCGTACCCCTCGCCGGGCAGGTGACCGAGGGTGGCATGGCCCAGGCCGAGGCGGTAGAAAAAGCCCTATCCGCCCACCTCTTCGAGATCTTCATCCTCATCCTGGCCACCCAGGTCGTGGGCTGGATCTTCCAAAAACTCAAGCAACCGGTGGTCATCGGCGAGCTGCTGGCCGGCGTGATCGTGGGGCCGGCCCTGCTGGGTTGGGTCGTCGAGGGCAGCCTGATCGAGTTCATCGCCGAGCTCGGGGCCATCTTCCTGCTCTTCATGGTCGGACTGGAAACGCGCCTGCACGACATCCTCAAAGTAGGCAAGGAGGCCTTCGTCGTCGCGGTGGTGGGGGCGATCCTGCCCTTCTTCGGGGGGTACTACTTCGGCCTCTACATCGGCTTCAACCAAGTGGCCGCGCTCTTCTTGGGCGCGGCGCTGGTGGCCACCAGCGTGGGCATCACCGCGCGGGTGATGCAGGAGCTCGATGTGCTCTCGCGGCCTTACAGCCGCATCATCCTGGGTGCGGCGGTGATCGACGACATCGAGGGCCTGATCGTGCTGGCCATCGTCTCGGGGATCGCCACCACCGGCGCGGTGGAAACCGCGGGGATCGTCCGCCTGGTGCTCATCTCCTTCGCCTTCGTGGGCGCGGCCATGGCGCTGGTGCCCTTCGTGCGCCGCATCCCACTCGAGCGCCTGCCCTTCCAATCGCCGCTGGGGGTGGCCATCGCCTTCGGCATGGGCATGGCCACACTGGCCTCGGTCATCGGGTTGGCGCCCATCGTGGGGGCCTTCATGGCGGGGATGGTGATGGCCGAGCTGCGCGAGGAACACGAGCTGGAACCGCCGGTGCACGCCATCGAGTCGTTCCTCGCCCCCATCTTCTTCGCCTACATGGGCGTGCAGCTCGACCTGGCGGCGCTCACCAGCCGTGAGGTGCTCATCGCCGGGGTAGTGATCAGCCTGATCGCCATTGCCGGGAAGCTGGTGGCCATGTTCGGGGCGCTTTCCCAGGGCCTCCGGCAGGCGCTGGTGGTGGGCGTGGGCATGGTGCCGCGCGGCGAGGTGGGGCTGATCGTGGCCTCGATCGGGCTCTCGGCCGGCGCGGTCGACGAGAAGGAGTTCGCCATCGTGATCTTCATGGTCGTCGTCACCACGGTCATCGCCCCGCTCTCGCTGCGCCCGCTCATCGCCTGGGCCGACCCCGAGGTGCCGCTGGCCGAAGAAACCGCCTGATCCGCGCTATACTGACCCCTAAGGTGAAAGCATTCGCCTTAGGGGTCTTGCTCGCTTTGGGCGGCGCGCTGGCCGGAAGCTACCGGGTCCAGCCCGGCGACACCCTTTGGCGCATCGCCGTGAGCCACGACGTCGACCTCACCGTCCTGCTGCTGCTCAACCCCGAAGCGGCCGGTGGCCTGAAGGCCGGAATCGAGCTGCGCCTGCCCGAACGCCACCGGGTCGCGAAGGGCGAGACGCTGTGGCGCATCGCCCGGCGCTACGGCACCGACGTGGCCACCCTGAAACGCCTCAACGGCCTGTCGAGCAGCGCGCTGGCCGTGGGGCAGGTTCTCTGGGTTCCCCCCGCCCCTGCCGCCGCGCCCCCCGCGCCCGCGGTCGCGCCGGCGGCGGTCGACCCCGCGCGGCTCGAGCGCATCGCCTCGGCTTACCTGGGCGCGCCCTACCGCTGGGGCGCCACCGGCCCCGACGCCTTCGACTGCTCGGGGTACGTGGGCCGCGTCTACGGCGAGCTGGGCGTCGCCCTCCCCCGCTCCACCCGCGACCTCTGGGCCCGGCTCGAGCCCGCCTCCGACCTGCGCCCAGGCGACCTCGTCTTTTTCAGCTTTGGCGGCCGCGGCGTGGACCACGTGGGCATCTACCTGGGGAACGACCGCTTCATCCACGCCAACAGCGTCAAGAACCGGGTGATGATCGAGCGGTTCAGCGCCCCCTGGTACCGCAAGGTCTACCTGGGCGCGCGGCGCGTCACCCCGGCCAAACGAACCGGCCTTCGTTGAACCGGCCGTTTTCCTGGACGACTTTCCCGTCCGCATAGAGGACACCGCCGCGACGCAGATCGACGATCAGGTCCCAGCGGACGGCCGAGCGGTTGGTTCCTCCGGTGGCGGCGTAGGCCTGCCCCAACGCCAGGTGCACCGTCCCCCCGATCTTCTCGTCCAGCAGCGCCAGCCCGGTGCTCCGTTCCAGGCCGAAGTTCGTGCCGATGCCCAGCTCGCCCACTCCGCGCGCGCTCCGCCTCGGGCACCTGCTCCAGCCAGTCCCCGGCGCACTCGAGAAAATCGGCTTCCTGACCCGGGTAGGCGATCCGCAGCAGAGGGTAGACTCCCCGCGCGAGCGCCTCGCGGTGGAGCTCCTGCAGCAGGGGCCAGGCCTCCATCTCGGCTTGGATCAGCAGCGTCTCGCCGGCCTCCACCGGCCGGCTGTAGTCCAAGATCAGGCGTGCCGGTTCCCGTTCCATACCCCAGGGTACGCACTGCAGGCGCGCACGGCTAGAACTGGGCTATGATAGGGGGAACATAGGGAGATCCGAGATGACGGAACCGAAGATTACACCCCTGGCCAGGCGCCTCGCCGAAGAAAACGGCATCGACTGGCACAACCTCGAGGGCACGGGCCCCGACGGGACCATTGTGGAGCGCGACATTCTGGCCTTCCTCGCCAAGGTGATGGCCGGCGAAGTGGAGCTCCCCCCCGAACCGACCGAAGCGGCCCCTCCGGAGGCCGTTCCCGACATCAGCCAGGTCCAGGAGGTGCTGGCGCGCGAGGGCGTGGACATCGGCGACCTCGTCCCCGAAACCCCCGTCGAACCCCCGGCGCCGGTCGAGGCGGCGCCGACCGCGGAAGAAGTCTTCGTCGAGGAAGAAACCTTCTTCGAGGTCGACTTCGAAGAGGTGGCCGCGGAAACCCCCGCCCCCGAGAACGAGTCCACGGGCGCGACCGGCCTGGACGAGGAGGGCTGGACCGTGGTCGAGCCCGACGCCGAGGCGGCTTCGCCCTGGCTCGAACCCGAACCCGAGGAGGCTGCGCCCTCCGAGGAAGCTCTGGGTTGGGAGGAGCCAGTCGAGGCCGCCGCCGAGGAGCCCGCCTTCGAGTGGGAAGCGCCCGAACCCGAGCCCGAATCCGAGCCCGAATCCGGGGCCGAATCCGGGGCCGAACCCGCGGGGGAGGTGGCCGCCGCGCCGGAACGCCCTGCCGAGCCCGAGGCCTCAGGGGGCGTCGACCTCGGCGAGCACGCCCCGGAGGAGCCGGTCGAGGCCCAGGGCGAAACCGGACCCCTGGAGAACGAGGCTGCCGAGGCCGCATGGCCGATGGAGCCCGAAGAAACCTTCGCCGAAACGCCCGAGCCGGAACCGCCGGCGGCCGAGCCCGAGCCCGCCGCCTCCGAATTGGAGGCTGCGGAAGCCGAACCCGCGCCCGCGGAAGCCGAGCCGGAACCCCCCGTCGCACCCCCTCCCCCGACCGAGCCGGCCTCGGAAGAGCCGGCCTTCACCGCACCCGAGGGGGAGGAAGCGGCCCCCGCCGCGGCCGTCGCCTTCCCGCCGGCGTTCCGCCGCGCCGTCGACCTGGGCGCCGCCGAACGCGCGCGCGCCGACCTTTCCGCCGCCTGGCGGCGCGAGGTTCCGCTCGAGCTGCTGCTCTTCCGGGCCGCCGACCGCGCCCTGGCGGAGCTTGAAGTGCCGTTGCGTCCGGTGCTGGGCCGCCTCGAGGGCGAAACGGCCCGGACCTTGGCCGTGCCGCCGGCGCTGGGCCTGCGCGACCTCTTCGATCAGATGCTGGCCGCCGAAGAAGGGGGTGAAGGGCTGGTCGTCCTGGACCTGAGCGAAACCCCCTACGCCGAGGTGATCCTCCCCGGCCAGGTGCTCCTCGCCCTCGGCCGTGCCGGCCTTCCGCAAGACCTGGGGCTGCTCTCGATCAGCGGTGAGCTGCCCACCGACCGCACCCGCTTCCTCGAACGCGTGGCCTTCTACCTGGAACGGCCCATCCTGCTGGCCTGACCGGCATCCCGGACTCCCTGCCCCCGGCCCTGCGGCCGGGGGTTTGTTCGGGCAGTTCGTAGTGCCTAGTTCGTGGTACGTGGTGCGTCGTGAAAAACGGAAGCCTGTAGCCCGTGGCCTGTAGCCTGTGGTGATTTTCTTCGCCACGAGAAAAAAGCCGCTGGCTCGGTCGCAGAGTAATGGAACTCCCTCCCCTGGGGGAGGGCCGGGGCGGGGGTTGTTGGTGATGCAACGCCAAAAGCCGGTCGCCAATACACAACCAGCCCACATCCCACCCCCTACATCCGGCATCCCTAACAAACAACCCCCCTCCGGTTGCTGCGCAACCACCTCCCCCAAAGGGGGAGGCTTGTTCTATTCCAAACCCGGCCGCTTTTGGATCGGGGGGCAAATTTTGCTCCCTCCCCTCGGGGAGGGTTGGGGAGGGGGTTGTGGGCGTTGCAACGGTCATGAAGTCAGTCGCCGATGCATGGCCAGCCCACCTCCCACCTCCTACAATCCCTAACTCACCTCCGCCGGCGGCGCTTCTTGCGGCTCGGGGGGGTGGCCTGGGGCAGCGCCACGCCCTTCAGCTGCGCCTCCAACGCGCGGAGCTGGTCGCGCAGTTCGGCGGCCCGCTCGAAGTCGAGGTCCTGCGAGGCCGACCACATGGCCAGCTCCAGGTCGGCGATCTGCCGCTTCAGCTCCTCCTCGTCGACCGCCGCCGCCAGCTCGGGGGCCTCTTCAAAGTCCTCGGGCTTGACCACGCGGCGCACGCTCTTGTCGATGGTGCGCGGGGTGATGCCGTGCTCGCGGTTGTAGGCCTCCTGGACCGCGCGCCTGCGGTTCGTTTCCTCGACCGCGGCCTTCATCGCCCCGGAAACCTCCTCGGCGTAGAGGTAGACCTCGCCGCCGGCGTTGCGCGCCGCGCGGCCGATCGTCTGGATGAGGCTGCGCTCGCTGCGCAGGAAGCCGGTCTTGTCGGCGTCGAGGATGGCCACCAGGCTCACCTCGGGCAGGTCCAATCCCTCGCGCAGCAGGTTGATGCCCACGAGCACGTCGAAGTGCCCCAGCCGCAGGTCGCGCAGGAGCGCCTGGCGCTCGAAGGCGTCGAGCTCGTGGTGCATGTAACGGGCCCGCAGGCCGTGCTCGCTCAGGTAGGCCGTCAGGTCCTCGGCCATGCGCTTGGTCAGCACGGTGACGAGCACCCGCTCTTCTTTGGCGGCCCGTTCCTTGATCGCCGCCATCAGGTCCTCCATCTGCCCCTCGGCGGGCTTGATCGTCACCTTGGGGTCGAGCAGGCCGGTGGGGCGGATGATCTGCTCGACGACCTGGCCCGACATTTCCAGCTCTTCCGGGCCCGGCGTGGCCGAGACGAAGACCATCTGCCCGGTTCGCTCGAGAAACTCGTCCAGCTTGAGCGGCCGGTTGTCGAGCGCCGAGGGAAGGCGGAAGCCGTATTCGACCAGCACCTTCTTGCGCGCGTAGTCGCCGTTGTACATGCCGCGAATCTGGGGCACGGTGACGTGCGACTCGTCGATGAAGGTCACGAAGTCTTCGGGGAAGTAGTCGAGCAGCGTGTAGGGCGGCTCGCCGGGGGCGCGCCCGGAGAGGTGACGGGCGTAGTTTTCGATGCCGGGGCAGTGCCCCATCAGGCGCAGGAGCTCCAGGTCGTAGAGGGTGCGCTCGCGCAGGCGCTGGGCCTCGAGCAGCTTGCCCGCCTTCTCGAACTCGGCCACCCGCGCCTTCAGCTCCGCCTCGATGGCCCGGATGGCCGGGCGCAGGCGCTCCTCCGGGGTGGCGTAGTGGGTCGCCGGCATGAGCATCAGGGTGTCCAGCTCGGCCCCGCGCTCACCGCTGATGGGGTGGACGGTGTGGATGCGGTCGATCTCGTCGCCCCAGAGCTCGAGGCGCACCGGCTCGGTCCCGTAGGCGGGCCAGACCTCGATCACCTCGCCCTTGGCACGGAAACGCCCCGGCTGCAGGTCGATGTCGTTGCGGTCGTAGGAGAGCTCCACCAGCCGCTCCAGGATCTCCTCGCGCCGCACCGTCTGGCCCAGCCGCAGCACCAGGTGCATGGCGTAGTAGTCCTCGGGGCTGCCCAGGCCGTAGATGGCGCTCACCGAGGCCACCACGATCACGTCGCGGCGGGTGAGCAGGCTCTGGGTGGTGGAGTGGCGCAGGCGCTCGATCTCGGGGTTGATGCTGGCGTCCTTCTCGATGAAGAGGTCGCGGCCGGGGACGTAGGCCTCGGGCTGGTAGTAGTCGTAGTAACTGATGAAGTACTCGACCGCGTTCTCCGGGAAGAGCTCGCGAAACTCGGCCGCCAGCTGTGCGGCCAGCACCTTGTTGGGCGCCATCACCAACGTGGGACGGCCCAGGGCCTCGATCACCTTGGCCATGGTGACGGTCTTGCCGGTGCCGGTGGCGCCGAGCAGCGTCTGGTAGCGCAGCCCTGACTCGAAGCCCAGGGCGAGCTGGCGAATCGCCTTCGGCTGGTCGCCCCTTGGCTCGGGGCCGCGGTAGACGAAGTTCGCCGGGGTTTGGTCTGTGTGGAGGGGGCTGCGGGTCGTGGACATGCTCAGGGACCAAGGCGGTTCAGCTCGTCGCGGGCGGGGCCGTAGCCGGGGTAGCTGCGCAGCAGGAAACGCAGCGTGCTGCGGGCCTCCTTGACCCGGCCCAGGCGTTCGAGGGCGCGCGCCTGCCAGTAGATGGTCTGGGGCTTGAGGGGGCTCTCGCTCCCCAGTTCCGACTGGGCGCGGCGGAGCACGGCGAGCGCTTGCTCCGGCGAGGTGGCGAGCAGCGTCAGGCCCTGGAGGAAAAGGGCGCTGGCGCCCGAACCGCTGCGCACGGCCTTGCCGAAGCCGAGCTGGGCACGCTCCGCGTCCCCCTGGGCCAGGCCGACCGCGCCCCAGAGGAGGGCGTACTCGGGCCGGGGCGCCAGAGCGACGGCGCTGCGCAGCGCCGCCCAGGCAGCGGACCAGTTGGCCCGGGCGCTCTCGATGCGGCCCTTCTGCCAGTAGTAGGCTGCGTCGTCGAGGCCCGCTTCCCGGGCGCGCTCGAGCCAGTGCTGGGCCCGGTCCAGGTCGCCCTCGAACAGGTAGACGTCGCTGAGCAGGCGGGCCGCGGCGACGGGGTGGTCGGCGATCTGCTTCTCCAGGGCGATCTCGGCCAGGGCGTACTCGCCGCTGCGAATCAGCTGCTCGGCGTAGCTGAGGGGCTCTTCGGCCACAACCGGCAGGGCCAGCAGCAACCCGAGCAGCGACAACAGCGCAATCCGCACCCGGTTCATCGGCCCCATTATGGCACCGCAAAATGAGAACCCCCGCCCGCGGGCGGGGGTTCGGCGTGCGAGTTCGGGGTTAGAACTCGACGGAGTAGCTGACCTTGAAGGCCTGGCCGTGGGTGGTGTTGCCGCCGTTGTCGACGATGGCGTCGATGTAGGCGAACTGCATGCCTTCGTAGGTCCACTCGAAGAAGTAGCCGGTGAGGCTGCCGTTCGTGGTGCCGGTCGAGGACCAGACGCGGTCGTCGGCGGGGTTGAACGGATCGAGCAGCTGGGTGTCGGCCAGCAGCACGCTGGCGACGTTGGTGGCGGTGTAGCTGGCGTAGCCGCCCTTGAGGCTCGAGCCGAAGATGAAGTCGCCGAGCTCGAGGCCCACGCCGTACTTCATTTCCGAGGTCGTGCCGGTGGTGCGGCTGACGAAGTCGCCCATCAGGGTCGGCTTGAAGACCACACCGAGCTCACCCACCTTGACCTGGGCGCCGTACTTGGTGGTGGCGGTACCCGGGGTGGGCAGGTGGTAGCGGAACATCGGGTGGATGCCGACGATGCCGAACTTGGCGTCGTAGTCGCCGTAGACCCAGATGTGGGTGTTGCCGCTGACGGTGTACGCCTTGTACTTGGCGGTCAGGTTGAGGCCGCTGATCAGGGCGTTCTCGTTGGCGCCGTCGTGGGTCAGGCTGACGCCGTAGGCCGACTCGCCCTCGGTGGTGGGCAGCGGGCCGTCCACCGCCGCGCCGCCCAGGGTGGCCGAGCTGTAGAAGCCCTCGAGGGTGAAGCCCTTCATCGGGCCGACCGCGGCGCTGCCGCCGAAGGTCACCTCGTCGTTGGTCGGGTCGGTGGCGTCGGCGTTGTAGTAGTCGTAGTTGCCCTTGAGGGTGAAGACGCCCAGGCCGGCCTTGGCCGCCGCACCGTACTTGTCGATCTGCGAAGTGAGGGTACCGGCGAAGTCGGTCTGGTGGTCGTAGTAGCCGCTCACGCTGAACGCGCCCAGCTCGGCCGCGGCGTCGAAGCCGTAACCCTTCTGGTCGTTACCGAAGGGGGCGCCGTTGATGGTGTTGCCGTTGGCGTCCTGGCTCTGGTAGCCCGAGGTGTCGACGTCCTGCGACACGCCCGCGAAGTTCGGGTCGATGGCGCGGTAGTTGGCGTTGGCCTTGAACTTGCCGTCGCCCAGGTTCAGCCCGCCCTTGAAGTACATGACGCTGGCGGCGGTGCCGTCGTTGCTCATGTCGTACTCGCCCTCGAGGCTGAGGGGGCCGAAGCTGGCGGTGGCGTGACCGCCGTAGACGGTGTTCGAGTAAGCCGGGCCGTAGACGTCGGCCGCTTCCTGCACGGCGTAGGCGGCGATCGAGAAGTTCTCGAAGCTCTTGCCGGCCATCACACCGCGGTAGTAGCGGTTGTCGGCGTTGTTGGTGTTGTCGTCGCCGGTCGAGCCGTAGACGCCGGTGATGTCGAGGAGGCCCTTGTACTCGACCACGTAGCCGGTGCCGCGGCTGTAGTAGTCGTTGTCAAAGACGTACTCGGTGAAGTGGGCCTTGGGCTGGCGCGCCAGGGTGATCATCAGCGGGTCGTTGCCCACGGTGAAGCTGGTGCGCACGCCGGTCACGTCCCAGAAGCCGCCGGTGGTGCCGGTGTAGCTGCCGCCGCTGACGTCCCAGGTGCCGTTGATCTCGATGCCCTTGATCGTCAGGCCCGCGGCGTCGACTTCGTAGGCGTTCGGGAAGAGCAGCTTCAGGGTCAGGCTCGAGCTCCAGGTGCCTTCCTGCTGGAAGCTGGCGCCCAGGTCGGCCTTGGCCGCAACGTCGCCCTCGTCGGTGGTGGCTTCGCCGGTGCTGAAAGCGGTGCCGAAGAGGCGGTCGGCGTCGAAGTCTTCCAGGCCGCCGTCGAGCACGCGGAAGACCGAGTACTCGCCCGAGATGCTGCCGGAGACGGTGAACTGGTAGAACTTCAAGCCGTCCACCTGGTCCTGCAGGTCGCCCACGTTGGCTTCGAGGGCGCTGACCTTGTTCGAGACGTTGACCAGGTCGCCGCGGATGGCGGTGACGTAGTCACGCACCGACTGCACGTCGTCCTTGGTGGCGACGCCCGAGAGGTCGGTCATGCCCGAGGCCTTCTCCAGGGCGGTGACCCGGTCCTGGAGGCTGAGGACGTCCTGGTTGAGCAGCACGGCCAGCTCGTTGAGGGCCTTGATGCTGTCGGCGTTGGCCGAGGCCTGGGCGCCGACGGCGTCCACCTTGCCCTCGAGGGCCTGCACCTGCGCCAGGGCGGTGTCGGCCGCGATGGCCGCGGCTTCCACGCGATCGGCGAGGTCCTTGAGCGCGGCGCCGCTGGGAGCCTCACCCGAGGGCATGCCCTTGAGCTCGGCGATCATCTTCTCGAGGCGGGCCACGTCGCTCTTGGAAGCGGCGTTGTCCTCGAGCGCGCTCACGCGTACGCCCAGGGAGGCCAGCTCGGCCGCGAGTTCCTGAACCGCGTTGCGGAGGGCGGTGATGGTTTCCTGATCCATCGCGCCCATCTGGCCCGGCTCCAGCTTCTGGAGCAGGCGGTAGATGATCATCGCCGCCTGATAACGGGTCAGGTTCTCGTTGCCACGGAAGGTCCCGTCGGGGAACCCGAGAATGATCCCCTCGGCCGCGATCTTCTCCACGGCTTCCTTGGCCCAGTGCCCGGCGGGAACGTCCGAGAACTGCGCCGAGGCGAAGCCCATGGAGAGCACGGTCAGGAGACCGGCCAACAAGATGACTGCTTTCTTCATACCTACACCTCCTAAGGTGTTTGCCAAAAGCGCGCGGGAGGTGTACGGCTCGGGGCGAGTTGCCGTGTTTCCTCTCCCGAATCAAGGCGTCGCCCGCGCGGGAGCCCCCGTTCACCCGTGACCCCGCGAGCGGGGTTGAGCACGACCGTAACGGGGTGCATCCAACACGCATCCTAATGGCGCGCTCATGCCGCTGTCAAGCGAATTTTCTTCATGTACGGGCGCACCGACGGTATACTTTGGGGGCGGCGCAGGCTGGCCGCGGAAAGGGGGTGGGGCGGCAGGTCTTCGGGGAGCGCAGGGAGTGCGTGCAGCACGCACTTTACGAGGTGGTGGACCCCCACGGGGGATAACCGGCGTGCCGCCGGGAAAGATCGAACGGTTCCGCGGATGCCACCAGGGCCGGCCCGGCCCTCCCGACCCAAGAGGAAGCCGAAGGGGAAAGCCCACGCCGCGAGGCGGGGACAACCCGAGGCGGGGCGCATGCACGAAATCAGTCGGGAACGCAGCTGCAAAAGCGGGAAAAGCATCACGTGAAGACGTTCCCAGCTTTGGGCTGGGCAAGGAGGACGCATGTGCGGCATCGTAGGCTACGTAGGCTTTAAGAACGCCACCGACGTGTTGATCGACGGGCTCCGGCGGCTCGAGTACCGCGGTTACGACTCGGCCGGCGTGGCCGTGAAGACGAACGGGCGACTGGAGGTGCGCAAGAAGGCGGGCAAGCTGGCGCGCCTGGTGGAGGCGCTGGAGGAAGAGCCCCTTTCGGGCCACCTGGGTGTGGGCCACACCCGCTGGGCCACCCACGGCCCCCCCACCGACGCCAACGCCCACCCCCACCCGGTGGAGGACGGTTCGTTGGTCGTCATCCACAACGGCATCATCGAGAACTACCTACCCCTCAAGGAGCGGCTGCTCTCAGGGGGGCACACCTTCAGGAGCGACACCGACAGCGAGGTGCTGGCCCACCTGATCGAAAGCCACTACCAAGGCGACCTGGAGGCGGCGGTGCGCGCGGCGCTGGCCGAAGCCGAAGGGGCTTACGCCCTGGTGGTGGCCCACAAGGACCACGACGAGCTGGTGGTGGCCCGCACCGTCAGCCCGCTGGTGATCGGGTTGGGCGAAGGGGAGAACTTCGTGGCCTCGGACGTGCCCGCGCTCCTGCCCTACACCCGCCGGGTCGTCTTCCTGCACGACGGCGACATGGCCGTGGTGGGCAAAGACGGGGTGCGGGTGATGGACCTCGCGGGCCACCCGGTGGCGCGCGAGGCCAGCGAGGTGGACTGGGACGTGGAAGCGGCCGAGAAGGGCGGCTACCCGCACTACATGCTCAAGGAGATCTACGAGCAGCCGTGGGTGCTGGAGAACACCCTGGGCGGCCGCCTGCACGAGGAGGAGGCGAACGTCGAGCTGGGGCTCGATCTCGACCTTTCGCGTTTCGACCGGGTGCACGTCATCGCCTGCGGCACCGCCTTCTACGCCGGCTGGGTGGGCAAGTACCTGATCGAGGAGCTGGCGCGCCTGCCGGTGGAGGTGGACGTGGCCAGCGAGTACCGCTACCGCAACCCGGTGGTGGACCAGAGAACCCTGGCCGTCGTGATCAGCCAGTCGGGCGAGACGATCGACACCCTCGAGGCCCTGCGCGAGGCCAAGCGCCGCGGCGCGGCCAGCCTGGGCGTGATCAACGTCAAGGGCTCCTCGATCACCCGCGAGACCGACGCCACCCTCTACATCCATGCCGGTCCCGAGATCGGGGTGGCCTCGACCAAGGCCTACGTCGCCATGCTGGCGGCGATGGAGATGCTGGCCATCGCCCTGGGGCGGGCGCGCGGCGCCCTCGACGACGAAACGGCCCGCCGGCTCCTGGGCGAGCTGCGCAAGCTGCCGCGCCTCGTCGAGGAGACCCTGGAGCGCCGGCCGATCGTGGCCCACGTGGCCGAGAAGTACCACCAGGCCACCGACTTCTTGTTCCTGGGGCGGCACGTGCAGTCGCCCACCGCCTACGAGGGGGCCCTGAAGCTCAAGGAGATCAGCTACATCCACGCCGAGGCCTACCCCGCCGGCGAGATGAAGCACGGCCCCATCGCCCTCATCGACCCGCGCCTGCCCGTGGTGGTGCTGGCCACCCAGGGTCCGCTCTACGAGAAAACGCTTTCGAACATCCAGGAGGTGGCCGCCCGCGGCGGCCGGGTGATCGCCCTGGCCAGCGACGGCGACGAGGGCATCCGCCGGCACGCCGAGGACGTGATCTACGTGCCCGAGGTGCACCCGCTGCTGGCCCCGATCGTCAGCGTGGTGCCGCTGCAGCTTTTAGCCTACGAGACCGCGGTGCTGCTGGGCCGGGACGTGGACCAGCCGCGCAACCTGGCGAAGAGCGTGACCGTCGAATGAAGCGCATCGCGCCCGTGGCCCGCAAGCGCAGCCTGGCGGAGGCCCGCAAGGGCGAGCGGGCCGAGTGGCTGCGGCTCAGCCCCGAGGAACGCTGGCGAGCTCTAGAGGAGATGCGGCTCGTTTGGTGCCCCGCGCCCAGGACCCGCCGTGCGAGCTCGGTAAGATGCAGCCGGTGGCGCGGAAGCGGAGCCTGGCGGAGCCCGGACCGAACCGTAGCTAGCCCATGGCCACCGCAGCCCGCTCTCGGCTCGGACAACCCTTCTCCTCACGACGAAGACCGCCGAGCCTGGAGCTGTGCTCGCTTCCCTTGGCGCGACCGTCTTGCCCGGTACCCAAATCCAGAGCCGGGGCCCGAACGGGCCCCGGCCGCCGCCCGGCCCCGCTAGGGTTGGACGTGGAAGTCGTCGCCGTCGATGTCGGCGAAGCTGTTGCTCGTGGTGATGTCCGCGTTGTACGTGGTCTCCTGCGCCACGGAGATGCCGTGGCCGGAGGAATGCTGGATCGTGCTGTTCTTGATTTCGATCCACTGGCTCGAGGCGTTGCCGGAGCTGATCACGGCGATGTTGGCCTTCAGCTCCGGATTGGTTTCCGCGCCGCCGTACTCGACGACGACGTAGTGGAGGACGTTGTCGGCGCTGTTGGTGTCGTTGAAGACGAGGCCGTACCAGTAGCCCTTTTGGGGTTGCAGCGCGGTAAAGGTGATGGGCTCGGCGGCCGTGCCCACGGCCTTGAGCGCCGAGTTTACGCCGTAGGCCCAGAGCGCGGCGTCCTGCTCGAAGACGAGGGTGGCCCCCGGAGCGATGGTGAGCGTCTGCTGGTCGTCCACGCTCACCTCGCCCAGCACCCGGTAGGGCACGTTCAGCTTCTGCCAGGTCTGGGTCTGGACGTAGTCGTAGCTGCCCGAGAGGCGCACGTAGTCGTAGCCCGCGTCGTTGCCGCTGAAGTCGTTGCTGGCGTCGAGGAAGCCCACCTCGTTGGCGTACAGGAGGACGGGGAAGCCGGCGTTCTGGGTCAGGGTGTTGTGGGCGAAGTCGCCGTCGCGAAGATCGTCGGCACCGAACGTAGCGCGGTCGACGTAAACGCCGCTTCCCGCGCTCTCGCGCACCGTGCTGTAGGTCATCTTCAACCGCGCCCGAGCCTGCAGGTCCAGCGCCGCTTTGTAGTAGCCGTAACTCGTTCCGCTCCAGCGCTGGTCGGCCCCGGCGTATGCGATCTCGGCGTACTTGAGTTCGTTGTCGAAGCTGTTGGCGTCCTGCTCGAAGACGATCCCGTTCCAGTAGCCGCGCACCTGCGAGGCCCCGGTGAAGAGGATCTTGTCGGACGCGGTGCCCACCGCGACCAGCGCCCCGTGCCCCTGGACGTAGAGGCCGGTGTCCTGAGCGAACTCGAGCGTGGTGCCCGGTTGGATCACGAGCCGGCCGCCGTCCTCGACGGTAAGGTCACCGGTAACCCGGTAGGGGTTGCAATTCGCCGGATCAAGGGTCACGCTCCCGGCAATGGAACCGCTGAGGCTGCACCCCGTGGGTCCGCCGCCACCACCGCCGCCTCCGCCCGGTCCGCAGGCGGCCAACACCAGGGCCACGAGGCCCGTCCATACGAATGGGTGTCTCATCTCGCACCTCCGCCTGCACGCTAGCGGGGGGTGCGTCACAAGAGCGTCACAAGAGCGCCACCAACCGCAGAAGCGAAACGCGCCCCCTCCGGGGCGCGCGGCCATCTGGGCGGCTTCAGGCGTTCACGCGGCGGCGCTTGCCGCGCGGGCGCCCGCTCTGCCGCGCGGGGGCCGCAGCGGCCTTGACCTTGGCGGCCGGGCGCGCCCGCAGCCCCTGCACCGCTTCCAGCCGGTCCAGCTCGCCGGAGCGAACGTCGGCGTAGGCGACGCCCCCCGCAAGCTGGATGCGACCGATGTCGGAGAAGCCGGCGCGCTTGAGCACGGCCACGACCTTACCGGCCGAGAGCTGCGGGGCCTCCAGCTCCAAGGTGCGCCAACCCTCGTCGCCGGTGAGCAGGCTGCGCGGCTTCGGCGCACCCCCCAGAAGCATGGCCAGCAGGCCCGCGAGCGACTCGACGTCCTCACGCTCGATCCAGGCCCGGGCGACCTCGCGCCAGACGGCGCGGTCGCCCTCGGACTGCGCGGCGGCGCGGCGCAGCAACCCGGCGATCTTGGCCTGCTGCACCTCCTCGGGGGCGGGGGCGCGGCCGTGCTCGAACCTGCGCCCGACGGCGCGCTCGAGCTGGGCCAGGTCGCGCCGTTCCCGGTTCGTGTGGAAGACAATGACCGTTCCGCTGCGCCCCGCGCGACCGGTCCGACCCGAGCGGTGCTGGTAGGATTCGGCCCGTTCAGGAAGCCGGTAGTGCACCACCAGGTCCACCTCGGGGATGTCGAGTCCGCGCGCGGCCACGTCGGTGGCGACGAGCACGCCCACCTGGCCGCTGCGAAAACGGCCGACGGAGCGCTCGCGCTGGGTCTGGTTGAGGTCGCCGTGCACCGCTTCGGCGGCGTGCCCGCGGGCCGTGAGCGCCCGGGCCACCTCGTCGGCCTCCTTCTTGGTGCGGGTGAAGACGATGGCGCGCTCGGGTCCGTGCGCGTGCAGCAGATCCGAGAGCGCGCTCATGCGCGCGGAAGGCGAGGCTTCGATGGCGATCTCGCGGTAGCTGACCTCTTCGTCCTGAACGACGTTGACGACGGTCGGCTCCTTCAGGTGGCGGCCCACCAGCCGCTTGGCCCAGCCGGGGAGGGTGGCCGAGAACATCAGGGTCTGGCGCTCCGCGGGGGTGGCCCCGAGCAGGGTTTCCACGGCCTCTTCGAAGCCCACCTGCAGCATCTCGTCCGCCTCGTCGAGGACGGCGATGCGCACCTGCGCAAGGTCGAGCACCCCCCGGTTGAGGTAGTCGATGGCGCGGCCGGGCGTGGCCACCACGACGTCGGCCCCGCGCTTCAGCGCCGCCGCTTGGCTGCCGTAGCCGGTGCCGCCGTAGACGGTGACGATCCGCAGGTGCGGCGCCACCCATTCCAGCTCGCCCGCGACCTGCAGCGCGAGCTCGCGCGTGGGCGCGAGGACCAGCGCCCGGGGAGGTCGTCCCGGCGTGCGCGAGGGCTCGAGCCGTTCGGCAATGGGCAGCGCAAAGGCCAGCGTCTTGCCGGTGCCGGTGCGCGCCAGGCCGAGCACGTCGCCGCCTGCGAGGGCGGCCGGGAGGGCCTCGTTCTGGATGGGGGTGGGGGTGGCGATGCCTTTTCCTTCGAGCGCGGCCATGGCCCGCTCGCTGAGTCCTAGTTCTTTAAACATACTGTTCCTTTCCGGGGCCCCGCCCATGCCCCGTCCAGGAACCTCGGGTGGGTTTTGCCCGCAAACTTGTTAATTCTATACCTATCGGGAGCACAAGTCAAGCCTCCGTATAATCAGAGCGTGACGCGCGCAGTCCGCCTCCCCCTCGCCCAGCTCGCGGCCGGCGGTCGGTTCGAGCTGCCCGGCTGGCCCGGGCTGGAGGTGCGCCGACTGACCGCGGCCGAGACGCGCGGCGAGGGCCGCGCCCTCTACCTGCTCGTCGCGGGGGAGCTGCTCGTCGACCTACCCGACGGACGCTACCTGCACCTGCGCCCCGGCGAAGCGGCCGACGTGGACGGCGCCCACGCACTGAGCCCGATCGAGGAAGCGGTGGTGCTCGAGTGGAAGCCCTCCTCCTAGGGGCCGCGCTGGGCCTGAGCGCGGGCCTCAGCCCCGGCCCCCTGCTCGCCCTGGTGCTGCGCGAAGCGGTGCGGAAGGGCGCCCGCGCGGGCATGCTGGCGGCCACGGCGCCGCTCCTCAGCGACGGCTGGGTCGTGGCGCTCGCCTGGTGGGCGGGCGGCGCGCTCCCCGCCGCGGCGCTCGGCGCTTTGCAGCTGCTCGGCGGACTCTACCTGCTGCGCCTCGGCTACGCGGGCCTGCGGCCCGCACCCGCCGCCCCGACCGAACCCGCCCCTGCCGCCGAAAGCCTGCGCGCCGCCGTCGTCATGAACCTGACGAACCCGCACATGTACCTCTTCTGGTTCCTGGTGGGGGCGCCGCTGCTGCACCGGCTTGGCACGGGCGCCTGGGGGTTCCTGCTCGGCTTCTACCTGACGATCGTCGGCAGCAAGGTTGTGCTGGCCTGGCTGGCGGCGCGCGTGCACCGCAGCACGGCGCAGCGCGCGCTGGTCCGGCTGGGCGACCTTGCGCTGCTGGGGCTGGGCCTCTACCTGATCGCGACGGCCTGGGTCAGTCGTGGCTCGACTTGAGGGTGTCCCAGGGGAACTCGTCGAGGGGGTAGAAGCGGTCGGCCTGCTGGGCCAGCCGGTAGGAGGAGAGCGCGTGGAAGGTGGCGTTCTCGACCTGCATGCCCATGTCCTGGATCACCCGCACCACCTCGGCGAAGTCGCCGTCGCCGCTGACCAGCACCCCCACGTCGTAGGCGCGGGCGTAGGCGAGCCGCAGCATGTCGACGGCGATCTGGATGTCCACGCCCTTTTCCACGAAGGTGTCGCCGCGGCGCTCGAGCCGTCCAAGGCGAACCGAAACGTAGGGCACGCGTTTGAGGTAGTTAAGGAAGCTCTGGTGCGCCCGGCTGGCGGCGTCCTCGGTGGGCAGCGGTGCGTTGTAGTAGTAGGCCCTCAGCAGCTTGCGGCCGGCGACCAGGGTCTCGATGAACTTGACGAAGTCGAGCCGGTACTCCGAACCCAGCGTGGAGACCAAACCTTTATAAAGGTTGCTGCCATCAATAAATATGGCTACGCGTTCCATACCGCCCCCTCACTTGATAACCCGCGCGGCCCGGGCCGCATATCGGGGATCCCCCTTTACTCTACTTACTCTACCGTGTTTTGCGAATGAGTTTCGTGGGCGGCGCACCGGCACGTTTGGTCGCAGCGGTGCGGTCAGGAAGGGTTAGCGGCTGGCGCTCAGGCGGTAGGAGGTCAGCACGGTGTGGGGGTAGTAGTAAGCGAGGATCTCGCGGTAGTTCCAGCCGCGCTTGGCGAAACCCCGGGCGCCCCACTGGCTCATCCCCACGCCGTGGCCGGAGCCGCGGCCGCTGAACGTCCAGCCCGAGAGGCTGGCCAGCGTCGAGGGAAGGCCCAGCGCCCGCAGGAAACGGGCCGACTTGGGCGTTTCCAGAACGATGCGCGCGCTCGTCCCCACGATTTCCAGGCGGGTGATGCGACCGCTCGGCCCCTTGTCCAGCGCTTTCATCGACTGCACCGCGCCGGGGTCGAAGCCCAGGTCCTGCAGCACCCGCTGCACTTGGCGCGGGTTGACCTGCACGCGCCAGCGCTTGGCCAGGGACCAGGGG